>DATBRN010000176.1:0-23393 GCA_036560225.1 Pyrinomonadaceae bacterium
AACAGCTTGTTCTATATCGCTGTGACGACAAGAACGGCGAACTGGTCAGTGTCCTGGGTTGGGTGGTGCTCGGCAGGCGCGCCTGGGCAGTGCTGTGGGCAACCAACGAAGCCGGTCTTTCGATTCGCCAGTGGCTCAAGCCGGATGTTGAAGAGGTGCTCGCGGTTTACGGTTCTATGGAAAAACTGAAGAGTTTGGAAGAACAGCAATCGCGCGAGGAAGTCGAGCAGCTCTTGAAGCACTTTGAGCAACAGCTTGTTCTATATCGCTGTGACGACAAGGACGGCGAACTCGTCAGTCTCCTCGGTTGGGTGGTGTTCGGCAGGCGCGCCTGGGCAGTGCTGTGGGCAACCAACGAAGCCGGTCGCAAGTTACAAGCGTCGCACGCAATTTTCTGGGCGGTGGTTCAGCAGTGTCGGAAACTGAAGGTTGAGTCTTGCGATCTGGCTGGCATCGATCCGGTCCGGAATCATGGTGTTTATCGCTTCAAGCGTGACACGGGTGCGGTGCCGCTCGAGTATCTCGGCGAGTGGGACTGGGCCAGCCATTCCTGGATGCGCTGGCTGGGCAATTGGGCCATCGCGAAGCGAGGCCAGTTCAAACAAACCGAGACAAGGTTGAAGAAATCTCAACCCGCCTCCAAAGTCCAAAGTCCAGTGTCCAAAGTCCAACTTCCTGACTTAAGTCCAAAGTCCAATATCCAATGTCCAACGTCCGCTGACATACCCGGAGTTACCTAGAGGCGAATTGAAGCCATACTCGCGGAAGAATGACTTTGGACATTGGACGTTGGACTAGTCATCCAGCCAGCGTCCCAAGGCCGAATCTTTTACGACAATCGTTTGGGAACGTTCCGGGCCGGTGGAAACCAAACCGATCTCCACACCAATTTTTGCGGAAAGAAATTCGACATAGTGCCGTGCGTTTGCGGGAAGGGAATTCATCTCAGTGATTCCCACGGTCGATGTGTGCCAGCCGGGCAGGGTTTCGTACACTGGTTCGATGCGGCGCAAGTCCTGAGATACAGCAGAAAGAGATTCGCACCGGCGGCCGTCGAGCTTGTATCCAACGCAGACTTTTATCTCTTCTAGCGTGTCGAGCACATCGAGCTTCGTTAGAGCGATGGAAGTGAAACCATTGATCTCAGCCGCATAACGCGTGGCGAAAGCGTCGAACCAACCACAGCGGCGAGGCCGGCCAGTAGACGCGCCATATTCGCGGCCGCGTTCGCGAATCAGTTGGCCTAGTTCAGCCTCACCTTCCAGCATCTCGGTCGGGAACGGACCTTCGCCGACGCGCGTGGTGTAGGTGCGCACAATGCCCAGCACGCCTGTCAGCCGATTCGGCGCCAGACCGGTACCCACGATAGCGCCGCCGGCGATCGTGCTCGAAGAGGTAACGAACGGATAAGTCCCGTGGTCCACGTCGAGGAGCGTGGCCTGAGCCCCCTCAAGCAGTATTGATTGTCCTTCCGTGGCGGCGACGTTGAGAAAATGCGTCGTGTCGCTAATAAAAGCGCCCAGGCGTTCGGTCAGCTGCAACATCTCGTTAAAGATCTCTTCAGCATCCAACTTCTCGCCGCCATACGCCTGTATGATCCGATTGGCATCTTCAAGATTTCGTTCGATGCGTGAGCGCAATACCTCCGGCACCAGGGCATCAGCGGTGCGTATTCCCCGGCGACCGGCCTTGTCTTCATAAGCAGGACCAATCCCACGCAGAGTTGTGCCGACTCTCTCGTTACCTAGCCGCTCTTCACTAGTGTGATCGAGTGCACGATGGTAGGGAAGTATCAAATGCGCGCGCGAACTAATCTTCACGCGTTCCGGAGAAACGTCGATACCTTGCGACATCAGGCGATCGGCCTCTTCGAAAAAAGCTTTGGGATCAATCACCATGCCGTTGCCGAGTACACAGGTCTTGCCCGGGTGAACAATTCCCGAGGGCAGCAGGTGCAGCACGAACGATTTATCGCGCACCTGTACGGAATGGCCGGCATTGTGTCCGCCCTGATAGCGGGCCACGATGTCGAAGTGTTCTGCCAGAAGGTCAACAATCTTGCCTTTGCCTTCATCACCCCACTGGGCGCCGATCACGACTATGATTTTTGACATGGAAAGAGAAGTAGACAGTAAACAGCAGACAGTAAACAGCAAACAGCAAACAGCGGGAATGCTTATTTGAAGATCTTGCAGATCGTCAGCTCAGGATTCGTGCACAGTAGGTTTTCCGATTCGGCGGTCTGCTGTCTGCTGTTTGCTTCCAAACAGTGGGTCTTCCGATTCGGCAGTCTGCTGTTTGCTGTCTGCTGTTTGCTTTCAAAAAGTTAGAACGAGAGATTACGCTGTGGCTGCGCCGGCAACGTGCTTGTCGATCATGCGCGAAATAGCCTCCTTGGAAGTTGCCCCGACGACGCGCTCTTCTTCCTTGCCACCCTTGAACAAAATCAACGTCGGGATCCCTTTGATTCCATAGCGCTGTGAGATCGACGGATTCTCATCCACATTCACCTTCACAACGCGTGCGTTGGCCGCATATTTCTCGGCGACGGCATCAACTGTAGGTTCCAACATCCGGCAAGGCGCGCACCACGCGGCCCAGAAATCCACCAGCACGGGTTTGTCTGACTGCAATACGTCCTTATCAAAACTGCTATCACTTACTTGCGTTACATGCTCGTTCATTTAGTAGCTCCTTTTTGCTGACCTTCCCACAGTTTACGTCGCGGTTAAACCCAAGAGTCTTAAGCCGAAAGCCAGGAAAGACTGCGCGATATGGCCCTCCGTCTCCGGAACGGGCGGACAAGTCCGCGGGCTAAACGAATCGTCCGGTTTTTTGGTTACGGTAGCTCCATTATTTCCTGATAAAGCTGAATGTATTTCTTAGCGGCAGCGTCCCAGGAGTTGTCCACTGCCATACCGTTTAGTTGTATCTTCTTCCAGGAGTCTGGTTTGCTATAAAAGTAAAGGGCTTCGCGTATTTTTTCAAGCAACGCGCCTGCATTGTAGTCATAAAACTTAAAGCCGGTTCCGGTACCGCTCTTGGGATCGAAATTTTCAACCGTATCGTCCAGCCCTCCGGTAGCGCGGACGATGGGTACAGTGGCGTACCGCATACTGTACATCTGATTGAGACCACACGGCTCATAATGCGAAGGCATTAGAAACATGTCGGCCCCCGCCTCAATCTGATGGGCCAGTGGTTCACCTGCGTATCCCTTGTAAATACCTACCTGACGCGGTGCGCTATCGTGCCAACGCTGAAGAAAATCCTCATACTCCCGAGCGCCGGCGCCGAGGGCAATGAAGAATGATCCGCTTCGAGTGATGAAGCCGGTAAGCTGTTGGATCAGGTCGTAGCCCTTCTGCGCAACGAGGCGCGAGATGATGGCAATGATTGGGCGTTCGGGTCGCAGTGGCAGACCAAAACGACGGAGCAGATCGAGTTTGCAGGTCCGCTTGCCTGCCAAATTACTGGCGGTGAAATTTGCTGCGATGTGAGGATCGCTTTCCGGATTCCAGATGTCGTAATCCACGCCGTTAGTAATACCCGCCAGCCGTTCGCGACGTGTGCGCAGAAGCCAATCGAGACCCGAGCCCTGTTCCGGCGATTGTATTTCTTGCGCATAGCGCCGGCTTACGGTTGATAGTGCGTCCGCCGCGATGAGGCCGGCTTTCAGGGCCGAAGCAGCGCCCTGGAGCATGAAGTCGTTTTTATAGGCGGGCTCGCCGAATCCCAACCACCACAAATCGCTCGGATCAAACGTGCCCTGGTACGCAAGATTGTGAATTGAAAAGAGTGTCTTAACATCTCGAAAAAATTCGTCGACGCGACGCCGTGAGCGCAGCTCCATCATGGCAAAACCGCAGGGCCAATCGTTGCCATGAACGATGTCCGGCTGCCAGTCGAGATGTTTGATCAACACGAGAGCCGCGCGCGAGAAGAACGCGAAACGCTCATGATCGTTTGCGTAGCCGTAGATCGAAGGCTGGGAAAAATATTCAGGTGCTTCAATCAAGTAAGCCGGGGCGCCGGCTGCATCGCTTTGAAAAACGCGCGTTGGCCTTATCTGACCACGCCACGCGACGGGCACGTCATCAATGATGGAATCACTGAGCAGGCTTCTATCGATCTGTTGGTAGAGTGGAAGGATTACACGCGCGTCGACGTCGGACTTGCCAAGCGCTTTGGGAAGTGCGCCGGCTACATCCGCCAACCCGCCGGTCTTGGCGAAGGGCACAACTTCAGATGAAAGTAATGCGACTCGCATTATCCGGAAGGATGAAGGATGAAGGATGAAGGATGAAGGAAACGAAGCCGAGGTTAAATTGCAAAGGAACGAAGGCGGAAAGACGGGAAATCTTCATCCTTCATCCTTCCGCCTTCATCCTTGCTTTTTTCCCTTCCTAATTGCTTTGCATCGATGCAAGGAATTCCGCATTTGACTTCGCTTTCTCAAGCCGCTCGAGCACCACTTCCATCTGCTCGACAGGCGACAGCGGATTCAAAACGCGACGCATCACCCAGATTCGGTTCAGGTCTTCCTTGCTGAGCAACAACTCTTCCTTGCGTGTGCCTGAGCGTTGCAAGTCGATTGCTGGGAATAGTCGCTTGTCGCTCAGCCGGCGATCCAGGTGTATTTCTGAGTTGCCTGTACCCTTGAACTCTTCAAAAATGACATCGTCCATTCGGGAGCCGGTGTCGATCAATGCAGTAGCAATAATCGTCAGGGATCCGCCTTCTTCGATGTTGCGGGCCGCGCCGAAAAAGCGTTTTGGACGTTGTAGCGCGTTTGAATCGATACCGCCGGAAAGTATCTTGCCACTGGGCGGCACCACCGCGTTGTGGGCACGCGCCAGACGCGTAATCGAATCCAGCAAAATAACCACGTCGCGCTTGTGTTCGACCAGTCGTTTGGCTTTCTCAATAACCATGTCAGCAACTTGCACGTGACGCGTTGGTGGCTCGTCAAACGTCGACGAAATCACTTCACCGTTAACCGATCGCTGCATGTCCGTAACTTCTTCCGGTCGTTCGTCGATAAGCAAAACAATCAGCGTCACTTCCGGATGGTTCTGAGTAATGGAATTGGCGATGGTCTGGAGCAACATCGTCTTACCCGTGCGTGGCGGAGCAACTATCAACCCACGCTGACCTTTACCCAATGGTGTCACCAGGTCGATGACTCTGGCGGAGAGGTTCTCCTGGGTAACCTCCATCTTCAGCATCTCGTCCGGATAAAGCGGCGTGAGATTGTCAAAGAAAACTTTCTCCCGTGCCTGATCAGGAGACTCAAAGTTGATGGCTTCAACTTTAATCAGCGCAAAGTAGCGTTCGCCTTCCTTCGGTGGACGAATCTGTCCGCTGACCGTATCGCCGGTGCGCAGATCGAACTTCCGTATCTGCGATGGGGAAACATAGATATCGTCCGGTCCGGGAAGGTAGTTGTATTCGGGCGCCCGCAAGAACCCGAAGCCGTCCGGCAGCGTCTCGAGCACGCCTTCAGAGAAAATGAGGCCACTCTTCTCCGTCTGCGCCGCTAGCACTTTGAAGATCAGCTCCTGCTTGCGCATTCCGGTGGCGCCAGGCACATCCATGCCTTTGGCGATACTCGTAAGCTTCGAGATAGACATCTCCTTGAGGTCGGCCAGGTTTAGAAAGCCCTCACCTCCGAAGTCTCTGCCTTCTCGGCCCTCTTTTTCCGGAGCTTCTGCGGTTGCTACAGTGCCACCGTTCTCTTCATTGTTGTCGTCGTTGTTCGCACCTGAAGCACCTGAGGAGCGTGAACGTGTTCTCTGTGCCATATTAATTCGTCCTAAAAATATTCAACTGTCCCGGCAGTATCTGGGGGCCTAGTTGGTTTGGGTTAGTGGAAATTGGGAAACTGGAAAAGGTCGCGGAGTTGACGAAGTAAACGTGATGGGCCCGGCAAGCCTGCGGGTCATCTGCAAGGCTGCAACACGATTCTCTTCAAAAACTTTATACAATTTACCTCGATGTCGAGTGGATCAACAAACACTTCCTGGCTGTGTTGTGCACCGCCGTTTGTGGTTTAGAGCAACTCAGATTAACCAAAGGGGGCTTTGAGAATTTGTGATTCGACGCTCGACTTTGATTTCGGAAGCCTATCTTCGCCACCCACCCGCTACCGCGAGGTGGTACTGACTCAATTCCATCTAAGCAAAGGCCGGGAGATCGAAATCTGCTAATGCGCTCTCGATTGCCTGCCAAACCTCACTAACGCCGCGTCCGGTCTTAGCGGAATAAGTAACCACGCGTTCCTTGCTGAACACGCGTTTGACGCGTCCCACACTCTCTTTCAACTCATTGTTAGATAGCTTATCGGATTTTGTGGCAACTATTAATCGCGGCTTGCCGCTGTGCTCAAGCCACTCGTGAAGCTGCAAATCCAATTTTGTGGGTTCGTGGCGCGAATCTACGATTTGAATAGATAGCACAAGCTGCTCCCGCTTTGCAAGGTAGCTGCTCACCATCTCACCCCAGCTGGCTTGTATGGCTTTCGGTACCCGAGCATAACCGAAGCCGGGAAGATCAACAAACCGAAACCGCTTGTTAATCAGAAAAAAATTTAACGACTGGGTTCGGCCCGGCGTGGACGAAGTGCGCGCCAGGCCGCGAACTGCCAGCAGGGAATTGATCAAACTCGACTTTCCCACATTCGAGCGACCCATAAAAGCGATTTCGGGTAACTCCCCGCCGGGCCAGTCGCGAGCCTGGAAGCTGCTCTTCAGGAATTCGGCGCTCGTAATCTTCATTCCGGGACGAGAGCCGAGGAGGCGCCCCACGTGAACTTTCCGCGTGAGGACGTCACAACTCCCGGCTGATTCTAGGCCTGACCCACCGCTTGCGCCTTTGCAGTTTCCCGCTCCTCGCGCATCTCGGCGAACTTCTTCATGCGCGCTCTCATGGCAGTGATTTTCTCTTCAGCGTCTGGAATACGCTTCACCAGCGTCTCAAGATTGCGCAGAAAGTCTGGGTTGCCAAACATGGTGCGGACCTCTTCAATGACGGGCTGTATCTTCGAGTAGACAAAAAGATGCTCACCGTTTGTTTCATTGAATAATTGCTCGTCGATAGCTCCGTGATTCACGAGCGCGGCGGCCATGTCCCAATAGGAAATGACCATGCGATAGTGGCCGCTGTGCTCGCCGATGAGCACCTCGATGACGTCCTGCACGGTTGTCGGGTTAAAAGTGAACAGCCAGTTACGCGCCTCGCGCATAGTTGCTTCTCGTCTCAAGTCGTAAAGCTTCAAAATCAAATCTGCATCTTGTTGTTTACTCATTGGATCTCCTCTAGGGTAGTCGGGGAAGTTTAGGATTGGAACATGACTTTAAGAGTTCGACCTCAGACGCGGCAAAAAATCACCGCAGCTAAAGCCTGAACTCTTAACCGCTGGAAAGTAACCTGACAGCTGAATTTGTTAACTTGTCTGGATGCCTTGTGAAGGTTGCTCGGTTGTCCAAAGCGGCGGCGCATCCGTGGCCGCGGCATCAGTCGGACATGAATCCTCGAGGGCAAGCGCCAACACTTCATCAATCGTCTCTACAAGATTGATGCAGAGCGCATTGCGAACTTCCTCAGGGACTTCAGGCAGATCCTTCTCGTTGTCTTTGGGCAAAATAATTGTATCAATTCCAAAACGATGTGCCGCCAGCAGTTTCTCTTTCACACCGCCAATCGGCAATATCCGGCCTCGCAGCGTGATCTCGCCCGTCATAGCCACGTTCTTGCGGATTGGAGCGCGAGTCAGAGCCGACGCCATAGCGGTGGCCATCGTAATGCCGGCCGAGGGGCCATCTTTAGGAATCGCGCCTTCAGGAATATGAATATGAAGATCGCGTTTGCGAACGATGTCGACACTCATACCCAGGCGCTCAGCACGTGCTTTGATGCAGGTGAGCGCTGCCTGCGCTGATTCCTGCATAACGTCACCCAGTTTGCCGGTCAGGGTTACACCGCCGCGACCCTTGGTAAGCGTAGCTTCGATTTGCAACACCTCACCGCCAATTTCCGTCCAGGCGAGTCCGGTAGCCAGTCCAACTTCGCTTTCAGCGGCCACACCCTGCTGGCGAAACTTGATAGGTCCGAGCATTCCGCGCACGCGTTCAGCATCGATGGTGTCTTTGAAATCTTCAGCGACATTTTCTGAAACGAAGCGCCTTGCCAGCTTGCGGCAACAAGATCCAATCTCACGTTCCAGGTTCCGTACGCCGGCCTCGCGGGTGTAATGGCGAATAATCTCGAGCAGACCTTCGTCGGTAAATTCAAGCTGCTCGGGTTTTAAGCCGTTGCCTTCAGCTTGCTTGGGCACTAGATGACGTTTGGCGATCTCCAGCTTCTCACGCTCGGTGTAACCGGAGAGACGCAAAATCTCCAGCCTGTCTTGCAGCGCCGGCGGAATTGTGTGGAGAACATTCGAGGTCGCTATGAAGAAGACCTTCGATAAGTCGTATTCGACGTCAAGGTAGTGATCCTGGAATGTATGATTCTGTTCAGGATCGAGAACCTCAAGCAGCGCCGAACTCGGATCGCCGCGAAAGTCCGCACCAAGCTTATCCACTTCGTCGAGTAACAGGACCGGATTAATAGTTCCCGCCTTTTTCATCATCTGAACTATCTGGCCGGGCAGCGCGCCGATGTACGTGCGCCGATGGCCTCGAATCTCAGCTTCATCGCGAACGCCACCAAGAGACAGGCGGACAAACTTCCGACCCGTAGCCCGCGCAATCGATTTACCAAGGCTGGTTTTGCCGACTCCCGGAGGCCCAACGAAGCAGAGAATCGAACCCTTGGGATTTTTTACGAGTTGACGAACAGCCAAGTACTCAAGAATGCGTTCCTTGATCTTTTCCAGGCCAAAGTGGTCTTCGTTAAGGACTTCTTCTGCCTTAGTCAAGTCCTTAATTTCCTTGCTCTTCTGTTTCCAGGGCACACTGACCAGCCAGTCGATGTAGGTGCGGGAGACAGTCCCTTCAGCTGACATCGGCGGCATAGCCTCGAGACGATGCAATTCCTGCATCGCTTTCGTCTTAGCCTCCTCAGTCATGCCCACTTCTTCGATCTTCTTCTTCAAATCCTCAAGCTCGGCTTTTTCGTCCTTACGACCCAGCTCTTTGTGAATCGCCTTAATTTGTTCGTTGAGGTAATACTCTTTTTGCGCCTTCTCCATCTGGCGTTTCACGCGCGTTTGAATTGAGCGATCGAGCTGGCGCTTTTCAATCTCAAGCTCTAACAACTCGATCAAACGTTGTAGTCGTGCTTGCGATGAAAACAGCTCGAGCAATCCCTGCTTGTCCTCTACTGAAATGCGCAACTGAGAGGCAAGGGCATCTGCAAGGTGCGAAGGGTTCTGATTCCGCAATGCAGTTTGCAAAGCATCGGTTTGGCTTTCGGGCGCGAGACGAAGGTGTTGTTCTACGAGCTGCGCAATCTTCTGCACCAGCGCATCGAGACGAGTGCCTTCTTCGTTAACGACCGGCGCGCGCTTTACCAGAGCCATGAAGGCGCCGTCAGTGTTTTCCACGCGCACAGTGGTGGCGCGTTCGCGGCCCTCCACTACCACCTTGATTTGACCGTTATCTTGTTTTTGCGATTGCAGGATGCGACCAAGCGTACCAACGCCGTAGATCTGGTCAGGCGAAGGCTCATCGATTGTGGCGTCATGCTGAGTAGCCAGGAAAATAGTGCGATCAGCAGCAAGCGCTTGTTCGAGTGCACGAACAGACCCTTGCCGGCCTATTTTGAAAGCTACTTTTGTGAAGGGGAAAATGACGACGTCGCGGATTGGAACCATCGGGTACCAGGCAACGTCGGCAGGGGCACGATCTGAATATTCTTCCATAATTCCAAGGAACGCTTAAGCCTGCTATTTTTGCAAGAAGGGGCGAGCCGCCCAAACTGCCGTCTCGCCCGCCTCAACCGCTGCAATTGTAAATCATTTCCCGAGTGTACGCCACCTTCAATGCTGTGTCAGTTTTTGTTGAAAATGACCAATAACCCTTAGATTCTTGCGGTGCCTCGACAAGCTAACGCCAAATGGGACCTTAAGCTGACCACTTTTTCACCTTGGGGGATTCTGAGCGACAAATCTCAGTTTGTGTTTCTGCGCGGAGAACAAGAACGTGGATAAGAAAACAACTCAAGTGGTTGTATAGAGTTAAGCCGCGGCGCCGTCGATTCCAGTCAGGCCTTCGCCCGGAATGGCACGGCGTCGTTCTACCATTTCGCTGGTGATCACGAACTCCTTAACACGCTTTTGCGACGGCAGCGTGTACATAGCGTCCAAAAGCAGCTCCTCGAGGATCATCATTAGTCCGCGAGCACCAACTTTCCGTTCGACGGCCTGCCTCGCGACCGCCTTCAGCGAGTCTTCCGTGAACTTTAGTTTCACGTTGTCGAAGTCAAACTTCTTTTGATACTGCTTGACGAGCGCATTCTTCGGCTCCGTTAGAATCTTTATCAACGCGCCTTCGTCGAGTTCGTGAAGCACGCCACAAACGGGCAGGCGTCCTACAAACTCCGGAATCAGGCCAAACCGAATAAGATCTTCAGGTTGTACGGCCGCCAGCGCCTCCGCATGACGATGCCGTCCAGTTTTCACTTCCGCCTGAAAACCCAGCGACTTATTGCGCAGACGACGCTCGATTACTTTTTCAAGACCAACGAAAGCTCCGCCGCAAATGAAAAGGATGTTTGACGTATCGATCGGGAAGAATTCCTGATGCGGATGTTTCCGTCCGCCTTGCGGTGGAACGTTGGCGATCGTCCCCTCCAGGATTTTCAGTAATGCTTGTTGCACGCCTTCACCGGAGACGTCGCGCGTAATTGAAGGGTTCTCGTCTTTGCGGCAAATTTTGTCGACCTCGTCGATGTAGATAATGCCTTGCTGAGCGCGCTCTACGTCACCGTTAGCCGACTGGAGGAGTTTTAGGATGATATTCTCAACATCTTCGCCGACGTATCCGGCTTCGGTAAGAGTGGTGGCATCGACGATCGTAAACGGCACGCTAAGCATGCGCGCAAGGGTTTGGGCGAGCAGAGTTTTGCCAGTTCCCGTAGGCCCAATCAACAGAATATTGGCTTTTTGGATCTCGATGTCCGAGCGCCGGCGTCCCAGCTCGATACGTTTATAGTGCTGGTAGACGGCAACCGCGAGGCGCTTCTTGGTCTCGTCCTGTCCGATCACGTATTCGTCAAGAAAGTTTTTGATCTCGCCTGGCTTTGGCAGGGGCGGGCGCGTCGCAACCGATTCGGCTTGCTGATCATCGGTGATGATCTCATTGCAGATGTCAATGCACTCATTGCAGATATAGACGGTCGGACCCGCAATGAGTTTCTTAACTTCGTTCTGCGACTTCCCGCAGAATGAACAGCGCAACGTGTCGTCGGTTCGTCTGACCATATGGGTAGGGGCTTTCTCCTTCGAGTTCGAGCGAACCAGTCTATTTCGTAATAACCGCGGAGTGACGCGGGTGTTCCGGGTTCGTGACCATCTCGCGATAGCGCTGAACGCACTCGTTGCAAATGAAGGCGCTCTTGCCGATCATTTGCTTTGGTACTCCGGGCGCGCGTTGCGGTGTACCGCTTACAATATTTGCAACCTCACCTTTCGATCTCCCGCAAAAGGAGCAGCTAAATCCGAGAGATTTCATTTTTGCAATCATAGGCAGCTCCTTATCCGGGTGGCGCACTACTCACGGTGCGCGATTACTTCGTCTATTAAACCATATTCCTTGGCCTGAGCGGCAGACATAATTTTGTCACGCTCGACATCGCGCTCCACAGTCTCATAGGACTGGCCGGTATGTTTGGCGATAATCTGCGAGGTCAGTTCACGCATACGGAGAATTTCTTCCGCCTGTATACGGATATCGGTCGCCTGACCCTGCGAGCCTCCGGTGGGCTGATGAATCAGTATTCGCGAGTTTGGCAGAGCGAAGCGCTTGCCTTTGGCTCCAGCCGTCAACAGCAGTGCGCCCATCGAAGCACACTGCCCGACGCAGATGGTGGTGACATCCGGTCGAATAAATTGCATCGTGTCGTAAATGGCCATCCCGGCAGTGATCGAACCTCCGGGCGAGTTTATATAGATGTTGATATCTTTCTCGGGGTCCTCAGCTTCGAGAAAGAGAAGTTGTGCGACGATTAAGTTAGCAATCTGATCGTCGATAGGTGTTCCGAGAAAAATAATATTGTCTTTCAGGAGTCGCGAGAAAATATCGAAAGCGCGTTCGCCTCGCGACGTTTGCTCGACGACCATTGGGACCAGGGCCATTAATCTCATCAACCTTTCTTCGCTGCGCGCCAAAGAGAAAGGATGAAGGATGAGGGATGAAGGATGAAAAGTTTAGAGTCGGACTCGTACCTTATTCATCCTCAATCCTTCATTCTTCATCCTTGATATTTTCTTCGCGCCACTCTTCGTCTGTTACGCGCGCGTTTTCGACTAACAGCTCGAGCGCTTTGCGATTGCGCAACCTGTTCGCGATGCTACGTTCGCCCCCTTCCTTTGTCAAGACGCTACGCACTTGCTCTATCGGTTGTTTTGAGCTGCTCGCAATCGCTTGAATCTCTACTTCGATCTCTTCATCTGAGACTTCAATGTTCTCTTCCTCGGCGATACGATCAAGCAACAATGACCTTCGAACATCCTGCTCTGCTTGTACTTTCAACTCATCTCTCGCACCCTCCCAGTTGAAGCCCGCGTTGCGTGGATCCGCGCCTCTGCCGATCAGATCGCGAACGACGCTTTCAAGCCGGTAGTTTGTCTGGTGCTCGATCAAGCTCTCAGGCACTTCGAACGAATGCCTCTTGACCAATTCTCCCAACAGATCCCCGCGTAGACGATCTTCGGCTTCCTGGCGGGCCTGGATTTCCAGGTTCTCCCGAATTCTTGTCCGCAGGGTGGCAACCGAATCAAAATCCTCACTTAGACTTTTGGCCCACTCGTCGTCAACTTCGGGAAGTTCCTTGATTCGGACCGCCGTAACCTTGGCGGTGTACTCGACTTTCTTTCCCGCCAGTCCTTTCGATGAATAATCCTCAGGATAATCAACGACAAAAGTCTTTTCGTCATCAGGCTTCACGCCAACCAGATTGTCCGTAAACTCCTGTTGAACTCCCTTGGCGCCGAGTATCACCTCGACATCATCCGCCTTGATATTCTCCTCTTCGGGGTTATCTAGAAATTTGCCCTCGACATTCATGGTAACCGTGTCCCCGAGTGCGGCGCCGCGGTCCTCGACCGGTTGCATTGCTCCCGACGTTTCTCTTAATCCCTCGATCATCTCGTCGACTCTTTCTTCCGTTATCGGTCGAGTCTTGCGGACCACATCGATGCCTTTGTAGTTTTGCAGTTCGACCTTAGGTAGGACCTCGACTTTAACGTTAACGAGCAGCGGTTCTTCTCCAAATTTTTCAAGTCCTGCGGCGTTGTCGAGTTGTATGTCCGGCTCGCCGAGCGTATTGAGTTCATGTTTCCTTATTGCCTCATTCACGGCATCCGGAACCAGCTCCTGGAGTGCCTGACCGCGGATCTCATTTTTGAATCGCGTGCGCACGACGCCGCGCGGCGCATGTCCGGGTCGGAAGCCGGGAACTTTGGCCTGTCGCGCATATTGATCGCTGATACGATCGTAGGCTTCGCGTATCGTTGCCGGATCAATTTCGATCTTGATCTCTTTAAGCGTCGGGGAGATGTCAACAAACTCTGTCTTCATTAAACGTTAAGCCCGTTGTGACGTTTTCAACATCCAACGGGCGCCTTTCCTCTTCTTTAAGAATGGGTCCGTAGTCAGTAGTTCGTTGTCAGTGGATCACTTGTTCCTGCTCCAGATTCTTTGACTGACACTTCAGCAGGTAAATCCAATTGACCACTCACAGCCTGACCACTAACCAAGTGGTGCGAAAGGGGGGACTCGAACCCCCACACCTTTCGGTACCAGATCCTAAGTCTGGCGCGTCTGCCAATTCCGCCACTTTCGCGCTCACACTGTCATGACTGCGTCTCAAAAGCGCCAAGAAGAATATCACGCGAGATTAGTTTAGTCACAGAGAGGGACATCTGCGTACTGATTCAGATTCCCGTTTAGAAAGGGCACTTGTGCCCCGCGGCGGCGGACAAGTCCGCTTTCTAAACGGGTAAGGAAAACCACAAGTCCGCTCTCTAAACGGACGGTGAAAGACAAAGCCGAAGCGACGACAGGGCCCGCTATCAAAACGAAAAATGTGTTTCTTTTTGGAATCTACACGACGCGGTAGGTTGTTTTGGCGTGGCCGAGGAAGTCTTTGCCCGTCTCCTTATTAATAAGGCCGGAGCGTTCCAGCTCGAAGTAGGCGCGCTGAATCTCGCCTTTATCAACGGACAGCTTTTTTGCCAGCACGGCGGGGGCTGGGAGCGCTTCACCAGAGGACACTACCTTGCTGGAAATCTGCGATTCGATCTGTTCGCGCACCTGCATGTAGACGGGGCCTTTGGATAAGTCCTGAATTGTGATGTTCATGGTTTCGTAGTAAGAAGTTGAGATCTTACATCTTAGATTTCAAATAATTTCAAATCTCATCAAAGCTCTCAGAGAGTGGTGGTACACGCTGCAATCTAGTTTCAACAATAAGGCAGATACAGAACCGAGCGCGGTAGCGCCGGATGCTACACTCAATTTCAATACTCAGTCTAAGAGCAGTCTGATATTGCCAAGATTTATTCCATTACCGAACGTTGACTCTAGCATCCGGCGCTACCGCGCTCGGTTCTGTAAAGGTCCTGCCTCTCAGCGAGTAGTACCGATTTTTAGTTCTCACTTGCATCCCAGTCTTTCTGCCTCATGGCGAGTTATTCAGGCCGTATCGACCACTAAGACGGAGAAACACAGAATGGCAGAGAAAAACCGCAACCCTGGACACTCAGAGTGTTCTTGTCACCTTCGACAGCGAGCGAGGCTGATCTGCATCCAACCCCTTCGCCTCGGCCAATAATGCCGCGAATAGCTGACCGGGAATTATATAAGGAATCGGCGCAACAAATTCATTAATATCTCGTCCCATTATGACGGCGCGGGAGCAATCCGCCGCCGCCTCAAGATCGCTTGTGATAACCAGTGTGTCAGCGTGCAATTCTCGCAGCCGTGCAATCAGGCTCTTTACTCCACGCAACATTACTCCCGGAGGTGCAAAAAGAATGACAGGAAAATGTCGCTCCACCATCGCCAACGGTCCATGAAGAAAATCGGCTGAAGAAAATCGTTCGGCGACCACGTAGCACGTTTCCATCAACTTCAGGGCTAGCTCGTAGGCGTTTGCGTAAGCAAGCCCTCGCCCGACGACGACGCAGTTTTCCATGAATACATAACGCTGGACAAGTTCCTGTATTGCAGGCTGTTGCTCAAGAGCACTGGCTGCGAAGCCAGGAATCGCATCGTAAGACCACGCGGGGGTACTGGTGGCAAGTTCCGCCGCGAGCATGTAGAAGAGCATTATCTGGCCGGTGAAAGTTTTGGTTGCGGCAACCGAGCGCTCACGGCCGCCATGCATCAAAAGTGTTTCATCGACAATGCCCACCATCGAAGAAGACGGCTCGTTCGTGATGCCCACTGTATAGGCGCCGCAGTTACGCGCATTCTGGAGCACCTGGTTTATGTCTTCACCTTCGCCGGATTGCGACACCCCGATCACTAACGCGTGACGCAGATTCAATTTCGCTCCGTAGAGGGTATGGACCGATGGCGCCGAGAGCGATACGGGAATTCCGGTGGTGATTTCCAGAAGGTAGCGGCCAAAAAGCGCGGCGTTGTCGGAGCTGCCACGGGCTACTAGCACGATGAGATCGATATCGCGCCCCTGGAGAAAGTTTCCCAGTCTTGAAATCTTGGCGCGTTCCGCTTGAATGGTTCGCTCGAGCGCCTCAGGCTGCTCAGCGATTTCCCGAAGCATCAACGACAAGAAAGTATTCCTCCGCAGGTAGGACAGACGTTGTCGCCTGTCATTTCTGAAGAGGATAGGCACGAATACCTGTCCTACTCTTCAGCATTGTGTTCGCCGTCGATTTCGGTTAAATACTCGTACCGTTCTTACCCAAAATCAGCTCCGGCTTTCTTCTTTTTGCAATGCTGCACACTTTAACACGAAGCGTGGTGGTTCGTCCGTTGCTCTTGCTGGTCCTAATAATTTTTGGTGGTCCGGTAGCGTTTTCGCAGCAGCAATCTGTAGCTTCATCCATCCAGCTAATACCTCAGCCCAGACAAATCGCGACTAAGCCTGATGTGTTTCGCCTGGGTCGTAAATCAGGTCGTAATTCAAGTTCGTCTCGCACAGTTCGGACGCCGATCGTTCTTGCAAATCCACGCTCGGAGGATGATCGGTTTGCCGCTGAAGACTTTGCAAACGACCTGGAGGAAACTGCGAAGGTTGCGATCAGAAGAGCTACCTCGGGTCGCCACGCAATTCTGATTGGCACCATCGATCTTGCCCCGATTCAGTCTGCGTTAAAGAGATTCGGAATTAATGTCCCGGCAAATCTTGACGAGGAAGGTTATGTCCTTGCGGTAAACCCCAATGAAGTTCTGGTTGCTGGGAAGAGTGCGGCCGGTACCTTCTACGGCCTGCAAACATTGAAGCAACTAGTTCGGGGCGAAGGTGGGGAAGCATTTATTCCAGGCGTGGAAATTGTTGATTGGCCGGCGCTGCGCTGGCGCGGCGTTTCTGATGATATTAGCCGAGGTCCAGTGCCCACCTTAAATTACATAAAACGCCAGTTGCGGACCTTTGCCGCCTTCAAACTTAACATGCACTCCTTTTATATGGAGCAGACGTTTGCGAGTGCGTTAAATCCTTTAATAGGTCCGGCCGGTGGTTCACTTCGTCCAGAAGAGATACGCGAGCTCGTTGCTTATGCCCGCCAGTATCACATTGAGTTGGTGCCCGAACAGCAAACTTTCGGCCACCTGCACAAAGCACTGAAGCTTGAGAAGTATAACGAGCTAGCGGAAGTTCCCTACGGCGATGTCCTGTCGCCCCAACAAGAAGGCAGCTACAAACTAATCAGTGAATTGTATCGCGAGCTGAACGAGTTGTTTCCCGGCAAGTTCTTTCACATTGGTGCTGACGAGACTTTTGAGCTGGGTGAAGGGCAAAGCAAGGAAGAAGCGCAGGCGCGAGGCGTTGGAGCAGTCTATTTCGATCACCTGAATCGCGTGCGCGATTTGTTGAAACAATACAATCGTCGCCTAATGTTCTGGGGCGACATTGCTCTCAATCATCCTGATCTGATCGGCGGCATTCCCAAAGAAATGATCGTGATGAACTGGGACTACATGCCAAGGGATGATTACCTCCCACGCATCAAACCTTTCAAGGATGCCGGCCTGGAACAGTTTGTTTGTCCCGGAGTGCATAACTGGAACCAGATATTTCCGAATCTGGACGCGGCGTCAAAGAATATCGCCAACTTTGTTCGCGACGGACAAGCGTCAGGCGCGCTTGGCATGATGAACACGAGTTGGGACGATGATGGCGAGTCGTTGTTTGAAATGACGTGGTATGCAATTGTGTTTGGCGCCGCTGCGGCGTGGCAAAACAAACCGGTTGACCGGAACACATTTGATAATGATTTCGACTGGGCCTTCTTCCGCAACGAAGGCGACGAATTCACCCAAGCGTTGCGTACGCTGGGGAGTATCAACAGCTTGCTGGGCAGCGCGGGCGACGAAGCGTTTTGGCGTGATCCCTTTAATTCGGACTTCCAGCGACAAGCAAGGACTCTGCACAGCCAGCTCCAGGAAATGCGGTTGGCTGTGGAGAATGCGGATGAAGAACTGCTTCGAAACGAAACGCGCGCCCGTCGCAATCGATCAATGATTTCCGTCATGCGTTTTGCCGCACAAAGGTTCGATCACCTGGGACGAAGGATGCAGGTCGTCGAAAAGTTCAGTCAGGACTATTGGGACGCTTATCTTAATCTGGGCGACCGTCGCAAGGTTGCGCGCCTACGTAAATACTGGGGAAACATTTACAACTCCCTGCGCGAGATGGCGGAAGAACTGACAATATTAAAAGAGAGCTACCGCCAGCAATGGCTCGCCGAGAACCGGCCTTACTGGCTCGACAGCGTACTCGCTCGTTATGATCAGGCTATAGCCGTATGGCTCAATAAAAGTAGATCACTTGCCGAGGTGATCCGGCTTTACAATACCAGTTCAATTCTGCCGGATCCGGAAGAGTTTGGATTAGGACCACGCCCGGTGCTGCCACCAGGCCCCGCCCGGTGACTGCCGATTCGGAAGATTTTCCATTTGTCATTTGTCATTTTTCATTTGTCATTTTTCACGCGGAATCTGTGGATCGATTAACGAAAGGAGTTCCTCAAATGGCAACCTACATCGCACTGCTTCGCTGGACCCAACAAGGCATTGGAAGCGTCAAGGACAGCCCCAAACGTCTCGACGCCGGCCGCGAGGCTTTCAAGAAACTTGGTGTGCAAATTAAAGATACTTACCTGACCATGGGCCGTTACGATCTGGTCTGCGTAATCGAAGGTCCCGACGATGCTGTGGCCCAGGCGCTGCTTACGCTTGGCTCTCAAGGTAACGTTCAAACTGAAACACTAAGAGCCTGGACCGAAGACGAGTATCGAAGGATCACCAGTGCAGTGTGAGAGAAGTCCGATCCGCAGATCACGCAGATTACGCTGATGATAAAGAATTCCCAAGTGCGCTTTTTTACCGCTTCTGATTCTAAATCTGCGTAATCGGCGAAATCTGCGGATTCTTTTCTGCTTACTTGCGATAGCCAGGGCCGCGAAGTACTCGCCCTGCCAGCGTCGGTGTTCGCTTGCCTTCATCCACGCTGATCTGACCATTGATGATGACAAACTTGATGCCTTCGGGATGTTGGTTTGGCATCTCGAAGGTCGCAAGATCCAAAACGCGTTTCGGATCGAAGATTGTCAGATCAGCATAAAAGCCTGGCCGCAAGAAGCCGCGATCACGCAGACCAACGCGCGCAGCCGCAAGACCAGTCATTTTATGAATGGCCTGCTCCAAAGTTAGCAGGTGCTCCTCGCGCACATAGCGACCCAGGATTCTTGGGTAGCTTCCCCAGCCGCGAGGATGGGACTTCGCGCCTGCCAGCGGTCCGTCGTTAGCTCGCGCGCCACTATCCGTGCAGAAGCTCACAAAAGGCGCGCGCATCGCGGCGCGCATGTCGTCTTCGCTCATCATGAAATAGATCGCGCCGGTTTGGCCGTGGTCAGCAAGAATAAGGTCAAACAACGCATCGAGTGGATCTTTGCTCTGTTCTTCCGCAATCTGCGAAAGTCGTTTGCCTTGCATTGCTTCAAGGTCGCGGTTGATCACAGATCCGATCAGTACTCCCGAAGCACCGCCGCTGCCCAGATAAATGTTTTCCCATTCTTTCGAGTCAGTCGTTATTTCCTGCTTGAGTCGCCTGCGGATGGCAGGGTCGCGCAAGCGCGCGAGCATCTTTTCAGTCCCACCTTCGAGCGCCCACGGCGGCAGGCACGCACTGAGCGCCGTGCTGCCGGCAATGTAGGGATAGATATCAGCGGTTATGTCGAGACCTTGAGCGCGGGCTCGCCTGATTTTTTCCAGCACCTCAGGCATGCGGCCCCAGTTTTTCTTGTAAGCAGTTTTCAGATGCCAGATTTCTACAGGAATTTGCGCGCGGCGGGCGATCTGGAAAACTTCAGCGAGCGATTCGTCCAGCGCGTTGGCCTCGCTGCGTTGGTGAGTCGCGTAAATTCCACCGTATTGCCGCGCGACTTTTGCCAGCTCCACAATCTCATCCGTTTTCGCAAAGCGCGCCGGCACGTACTGCAACGAAGTCGATACGCCGAGCGCACCGTCACGCATCGCCCCGGCCACCAACTCCTTCATTTGTTGTAGCTCAGCGGCTGTCGGTGGGCGATCGTCAAAGCCAACAACATATTCGCGCACCTGAGTGGCGCCGACGAAGGTAGCGAGATTGACTCCCGATCCCTGCTTTTCGAGCCGGCTGAAATACTGGCCGAGCGTACGCCAATCGATAGTCAGGTTGTAACGACGGTTGAAATCTTCCTGCTCCTTGATGAGTCTCTCGTTTACGGGCGCAATCGATTCGCCTTCACCGGTGATCTCTGTCGTCACGCCCATCATTACTTTACTCATGGCGCGCGGGTCTATCAAAAGATAGGTTTCGGATTGGCCCAGCATGTCGATGAAGCCGGGTGCGACTACCATTCCCGCCGCATCGATCTCACGAACGGCGCCGGCGTTCTTCAGCTTGCCGATTCTCACAATACGATCGCCTTTGATGGCAATGTCAGCTATCTGTCTCGGACGGCCTGAGCCATCAATCACGGTTCCATTCCTGATTAGAAGATCGTACTGCGGTGCTGATGCGGTAGTGGAGCTTGAGACGAGGGAAAAGAGAAGCAGGGTCGCCAGAATTATGGAAAGTGAAGCTCTGAGCAGCATTATTTCACCCGGTGTTGGACTGGTAGAGCGCTGAATCGTAGATATTAGTAATCAGGATGTCTAGAGCATAATGCAACATGGCGGGGGCAAGCCCGGGGTCCCCAGCGGGGCAGCCCCGCTGGGGTGGAAGCCGCCCTTCCCAACCCTGAGCTGATGAAAGTTGAATGCACAAATGAGATTGGAAAGCCTTCCAGCAACGATTTGAAAACGCTCGGTCGAAGTCTCCAGGTTGGGAAGGGCGGCTTGCCCCCGCTGTGTTTCCGCAGAGTTTACCCCCGCATCGATCCTGCGTAGAATCCAACTCCGTGACTGACAAACCAGTAACACTCAAACAAGTCGCCGAGGCGACCGGTGGCCAATTGTTCGGCGACGAAAATGCGGTGGTAACCGACGTTAGCCATGATTCTCGCCGCACGGGTCCGGGCACTTTGTTTGTGGCCGTCCGTGGCGGATTGTTCGATGCGCATAAGTTCATCCCGCAGGTGATTGAACAAGGCGCACTCGGTATTATCTCAGAACTCGAGCGACCGGCGGATTTCAACGCCGCCTGGCTGCGCGTGGAGAATGTTCGGCGCGCGATGGCTTTGTCTGCGGCAGAAGTCCAGCGTCATCCATCACGCGAGCTACAGCTTGTCGGCATTACCGGAACAAACGGAAAAACCACTACCGCTTACCTCATCGCTTCGATTCCGGAAGCCGCCGGTGAACCGGTGGCGATGACGGGCACAGTCGAATACCGGCTAGGTCCCGAACGTCGCAAGGCTGAACGCACCACACCCGAAGCCACTGACATGCAGCGTCTGCTGCGACAAGCGGTCGAGATCGGTTGCAAAACCGCCGTAATGGAAGCTTCCTCACAAGCGATGGACTTTCATCGCTGCGACGCGCTCGAATACTCAGTCGCTGTCTTCTCCAACCTCACGCGCGACCATCTCGACTATCACAAGACAATGGAGAACTACTGGTACGCGAAGCAGCGTCTTTTTGACGGCAGGCTCGGCTCGAGGCCTCGTGTTTCGGTTATCAACGTTGACGATCCTTACGGAGTTGAGCTTGCTGATCGGCTCGAAAGAGAAGGTCTGCGTGCGGTTCGCTATGCAGTTAAGTCAGACGCCGACATCACCGCACGAGACGCAGAGTTTTCGCTTGAAGGTATGCGGTTCAATTTGAAAACGCCGGCTGGGGAACGCGAATTTCGATCGCCACTGGTTGGTCCACCACACATCTACAATACGCTGGCGGCCGTTGGGAGCGGGTTGGCTCTCGGCTATGACCTCGATGTAATCACGCGCGCGCTGGAGAAATGCACGGGCGCGCCGGGTCGCTTCGAGAGTGTGCCGCATGAGCGAGATTTTTCGGTTGTAGTTGACTATGCGCACAGCGACGATGCATTGCTGAACGTGTTGCGCACCGCTCGTGAAGTGACAAAAGGAAAAATCATAACCGTCTTTGGCTGCGGCGGCGACCGCGATCCTTCGAAGCGAGCTCCCATGGGTGAAGCCGCGGGAAGTTTGAGCGACGTGGTAATTCTGACGTCAGACAATCCGCGAACTGAAGACCCGGAAAAAATCCTGGCTGATGCGGAAGTCGGAATTCGAAAGACCGGCAAGCCGTATCGGAAAATCGCCGACCGGCGCGAAGCCATTCACCAGGCGATTTCTGAAGCGAGTAGTGGTGATCTGGTTTTGATTGCAGGCAAAGGTCACGAAGATTATCAGATCATCGGACGCGACGTTTTCCACTTCGACGACAAGGAGGTCGCCAGGGAAGCGTTGGCCGGCTGATAGTGGGGCCTCGGCTGCCGGCTCACCGGCGGGGCGCCCGAATACGGACACTTCGTCGTTGACAAGTGCGCACCGTAAGGAATAATCTCCCGCCTTCCAAGGGCCACCGCACGCTGGACGCTTTCACGGTATTACCACCCGACTTCATTGCTAAAGAATTGATCAAGCGTCCGCGAGCTTACGGGACGACCAACAACGCTTTCTCGACTTCACCAATTAAGGAGTGCCTCATGTCCTACAAATACAAATCATTCATTCTTTTTGTCTTTCTCTTTGTTGCCTTGACAATTTCTGGTTGTGACCGGCATAAAGCCGAAAGGGAGCAACTGGGTAAGCAGATAGCAGCAATCGATACTGACCTGGCGCCGATGAAAGACGAACAGGGCCGAGTGTCGCAGGAGGTGTCGGCGCTGACGGCGGAGGTTCAGCAACAGTCCGATACAGTTCAACCACACCTGGATCAGCGTCAGAAACTGCAGGATGAGCTGGATCTCTTTGTTCAGCAACATCAAACGACCGCCCTGGTACTCAATATGACGCGCACGGGAGTGGCGGCCGTGCTGGAGTCCAAAGCCAGCGATAAAACTAAGAACTTAATTAAAACTGCGGACGCAATTAGCAAGCTGATCGCGGTGGCATACTGCATCAAGAAAGGCGAGGAGTGTCGCAATGCGACGGTCAAAATAACGGCTTTGGGCTCTCAGATCGATGCAGAAAACCAGCAGATCTCGCTGCTGTCCGTGCAGCTCGATCAGAAGAAGGCGCAGCTAGAGGAGCAGCAGCAGAAACTCTCTTCTCTCGACTCCGGCATAGCTGCAAAAACCACGGAGCGCGACGGCCTCAAACAGAGACTCGATGCGATCTCGTAGATATCCTGAGGCGGTCAATCCAGAACAGGGAGCGGTAGCGACCTGATGCCACACTCAACTACGGAACAGGGAGCGATGGCGACCTGATGCTGCGCTCAACATTGATATATCGCTACCCAGAACATCCAATTGCGTGGACAGATGAATACGGAACAGGGAGCGGTAGCGACCTGGTGCTACACTCAACTAACGTGTGCCCTTGCTGGATGAAGTTCCGGATTGAAATTGAGTGTCGGATCAGGTCGCTATCG
>DATBRN010000177.1:0-12667 GCA_036560225.1 Pyrinomonadaceae bacterium
CACTAACATGGCCCTTAAAACGTGTCAAAAACCAGGTATTTAGAGCGTTACCGCCTTTGGTTCCGATGCACTATAGGTCCAGCTGGTAAACGGAGTCGGTAGACGCTATGGCAAGATCGCCAGTAGAACTGAACGCAATCCCAACGAGATTCATTCCCGCAACAAACATCTCCGCGTCTCGTCCTTCCGGAGAAATCCGAACGATCCCACGCCGGCCGCGCAGTGACGCAGCGACATAAACATTTCCGGCGTCGTCCAGCGCAAGTCCCTGGGGCCTTCCCAGCCCTTTATAAAACACGCCGACTTGGCCATCAGCATCAATACGCATCACCGAATCAAAACTTGCAACCGTTGGCCCGGTCACATACAGGGAGTCGTTTGGACCAACGGCCAGGTGGAAAGCCGACACTGACGCTTCCAGTTGTGCCCAGGCAATTTCTTCCCCAATGCCGTTCACCTTGTAGATTGTCCCGGTGCGATCTCCGACATACATTGTGTCCGAATGATCGAATGTAATGCCCGTTGCTATTCCAAGATTCGTCGCAAAGGGAACTGCTTCCTTGAACGGTGTAATGCGATAGACGGTTCCGTCCATTCTGCTGCTAACGAACATCTGTCCGGTGCTGTCAAATGCGATTCCGGTCGGATTTGTGATGTCTCCTGAAAACTCGGTGACTTCGCCGTTAACATCGATGCGGAAGAGAGTAACGGGCAGTTGTTCACCGCGCGAGCCCGAGCGAGTCACAAAAAGTGAACCGTCATCTGGATCGAAAGCTGGATTGGCAACCGGATGCAGATCCTCAGCCAGGCGTTTAGCAACTGTAATACTCACCGGTGCACTGCGTTTCCCACGACTTTCAATGCTGACCTCAGTCGGGCCGCTCTGCTTCAACTCCGGTACGATTGCCAGCACTCGCCTCGGTGATAAAGCGACAATCGGTGCGCGCTCATCTCTGAACCAGACGGTGCAGAGCCTGGGGTCGCTTGTATCGAACCCTTCGCAATCAATCGTCACTTCTCCTCCGGGAATTGACAGCTTTGGATCAATCCGAAGAATCTTTGGCTGGTTGGTCATCTATCGGGTAATGGGAGGCGATTGACTTGCTTGAGACTCGCCCTTCTCTGATCTTGCGAAAGCTTGTCATCATACGATGCGCTCTAAGATGGTGTCTAACGCGGTAAGTATCCAACCACGTTTAGATAGGACACTTGTGTCCCCCCACGTGGGGCGGACAAGTCCCCTTTCTAAACGAGCGAAAGCTGCGCGGTAGGGCTCCGCACGCCGTTTGGATAGGACACTTGTGTCCCACCACGTGGGGCAGACAAGTCCGCTTTCTAAACGAGCGAAAGCTGCGCGGTAGATCTCCGCGCGCCGTTTGGATAGGACACTTGTGTCCCCCCGCGTGGGGCGGACAAGTCCGCTTTCTAAACGAGAAGGGGTGGGGCGGACAAGTCCGCTTTCTAAACGAGAAGGGATGGGGCGGACAAGTCCGCTTTCTAAACGAGAGGGGGTGGCGAAAGCGTGGCTTTCCCCTTTACCTTCTCTTTACTATGGTATAATGACCGACAACTGCGACTTCCTAACGAATTTGTTGAGGTTTGTTCTTGGGCGTAGGAAAGGCAGTCAATCAAATTATTGTAATGCTCAAGCGACTAAGCGAAGCGATATCGCAGAGCAACATCCAAAGTAGTTCCCTGGCGTCGGACACCCACTGCTCGCTTCACTCCCCCTGTAATTTCAGCCCGAAACAAAATGAAATTCCCGCGCCCTACCTGGAATATTCCGGGCTCAGGCCCGCTTTGATAAACCGTAACCACGGAGGGTAAGAACGATCAAGGACGTAATCGGAAATACCACGGGCCTAAAGCCCAATCAACTTCGCCGCATAGAAAAACTCTACACGAGGCGGATAGCTTCGCATCAAATAGTCACCCCGGAATTCGCACGTCAGCTGGCGGAGCTTTCACACGAAACCCGCCGGCAGATCGGTGCGCTTATCGATCGCAGTGGCCACGTTGAATACGTGATGGTTGGTGATAACCGGCGTATCGAACTCCCGGATTTCAAACGCATTCGTGTCGCCGTGGATCGCTTCCGCGGTCTTCGCTGTGTGCATACTCACCTCCGTGGCGAAGGTTTGACTCAGGATGACCTTACCGACCTGGCGCTCTTGCGTCTTGATTTGATGGTGGCTATCGATGTTAATCCCGACGATGGCCTTCCGGGCATCGTTAGCGCCGCACACTTGCTGCCCATGGCCGCAGTCGACCATCAGAACACAAATAATCAGAAGCCTTATGCCTTTCTGACGCCAAAGATCGCTTCGCAGATCGACATCGACTTTCTTGCGCTGATTGAATCGCTGGAAGAAGAGATGGCGCGAAACCGCCGTGTCTCACGGCACGACGCGCTCAAGGACCGCACCATTCTCGTCGGTGTTACCACCGGGCCGCTCGCAGACGCCGAAGAGTCGATGGCTGAGTTGCACGAGCTAGCGAGTTCTGCTGGAATTGTGGTGCAGGATGAGATCATTCAAAGACGGCAGGCTATCGATCCTCGAACAGTGCTCGGACGAGGCAAGCTTGACGAGCTGCTCATTCGCTCGCTTCAGTTGGGCGCGGACATGCTTGTTTTCGATCGGGAGCTGACGCCGGCGCAAGTCAGATCTCTTTCGGAAGCGACAGACCTGAAGATCATCGATCGTTCCCAACTCATCCTCGATATTTTTGCGCAGCGAGCTCAATCGAGCGAGGGCAAGATCCAGGTGGAACTGGCGCAACTGAAGTATCTACTGCCGCGGCTGATCGCTGGCCAGGACTCGGCGTTCTCGCGCCTTGCCGGCGGCATCGGCGGTCGAGGTCCCGGTGAAACGAAACTCGAGATGGACCGTCGCCGCGTTCGCGATCGCATTAACCGCCTTGAAAAAGAGATCGAAACCCAGCGGCTGCGCCGTCACGAACGCAGAAAAGTGCGCACCAGAAACCAGCTTCCCGTGATTTCAATCGTCGGCTATACAAATGCAGGCAAATCGACGCTCTTGAACGTGCTGACAAATAGTGACGTCCGCGCGGAACAGCGAATGTTTGCCACCCTCGATCCGACCTCGCGACGGTTGCGCCTTCCTCGAGAGCAAGAAGTGATAATTAACGATACCGTCGGTTTTATTCGCGACTTACCACCGGGTCTCCTTTCCGCATTTCGCGCGACGTTGGAAGAGATCGGCGATAGCCGGCTGCTTATCCACCTCGTAGACGTTTCGAATCCGCGCTGGTCGCAGCAGATTCAATCGGTGGAAAAAATCCTGGAAGCACTTCAAATTGCGCAAATTCCTACAATCCTGGCTTTGAACAAAGCAGATCTTGTGGACGCTGAAACGCTGCAAGCGATTTCCAGGCACCTGGCCCAGGGCGGCGATCGCCCGGTAGTGGCAATATCCGCCATAGACGAAGGAACGCTACCGCCACTGCTGGAGCAAGTCGGACAAATTATCTCGCAGGACCTTGGCTTACCCGGCGGTGAGAAGACAGTCGACACGAGTCGAATGTTCCGAATTGCATAACTAAGATGGCCCGACGCCCTCGATTCACAACTCCATCCAGCCGCGCGCGCGACGCGGCGGTGCAGTACCTCCTCAAGCCTTTCAAGGTATTTCAACCGCGCACTCGTTTTCTTGTTGGCTTCGGCTTACTTGTAGCCATAACTACTGTTCTGCTGCTCAGCAACTACTCGTCCGGGCTGTCACAGGATTACCGCGAAGGTGAGGTCTTCAGAGGCACTGTAGTAGCGCGTGCTGATGTCAGCGTCGTCGACATTGTAGAAACAGAGAAGCGTCGCAACGCAGCGCGGGAGGCCACGCGGCCCATTTTTAACTTCGATTCCACTCGTGCCGAGAGTTCTGCCCGGAGTTTTCGCGCCGCCTGGGAAGATCTAAAGAATCAGGCCGAATCCAAAACGCCGGGCAAGACCCTGACCTGGAGCGGTGATGGAGGAAACAGTGTTGCACGAGCGATTGCTTCCCATAACTTCAACGAAGAGGATTTGAACCGGTTGACAGCACTCATTCGGGACGTCGGCGATGAGTATATTTACGACGACGCTGAAGCTGAGCGTTTGAATCGGGAAATCGTCTTAGTTGATGTTCGCAATCCGTCAGCGCAAATGATAATTCCTGCGCCTCGAACGCAAATGTTCTCGCTAAGCTCAGCGCGACAGGAGTTTGTCAGGAAACTCAACCTTCCGGGTTGGTCCCCGGAGCACAAGTCGGCTGTGGTTGCTGCAGTATTACCTCTTCTCAGGCCGAACGTGGTGCTTGATCAAACAGCCACAGCTACGGCGCAAGAAGCAGACGCCAACAAGATCCCCTCGGTCATAGTCTCGCTCAAACGGAATCAGGTAATTGCGCGGGAAGGCGACACCGTCACTCCGGCAATGCTGGCGCAGCTTGCAGCCTTGAAAACCACCGGACATGCGGGCCGTCCCTGGCACAATATGCTCGGTCTATTAATCATCGTCTTTGCGATTTATTGGGCCGTCTGGAAGTTTACCGAACACAGAAGTACGGCGTCTGCCTTGTCGCTGTCGAAGACCAGAGCATTTTTCCTTGTCGGTTCGGCAATCGTTGTTGAGACCGTATTAATGCGAGTGGGCTTTACGCTTAGCGATAGCGTAGCTAACGGAATGAAGAGTTCCCCTTTCAACGATCCTAACTTCTGGAACTTTGCAATCCCCTTCGCGGCCGCATCACTGTTGGTTGTTATGCTGGTCGATACTCAGTTAGCGTTTTTGACCGGGATCGTAACCGCCTTGATTGCCGGTATGCTCGCGCCCACCGGAATCCAGCAATCTCTTTACGCAATGATCTCCTGTTCAGCCGCTGTTTATGGAATTGCCAGGTATCGCGAACGACAATCCGTCACCCTTGCGGGCCTTTTTGTGGGCTTTATTAATGCCGTGATGGCATTCGGGATCATCGCTTATGCGGAACAACCATTCACGTTGAAGGCGATTCTGTTGGCGGCCGGTTGTGGTTTTGCAGGTGGCCTTCTGACAGCAATTTTTGCTGCTGGCGGCCTGCCCATAAACGAATCGTTCTTCGGTATTTTGACTGACGTCAAGCTGCTCGAGCTCTCGAACGCTGACTTACCAGTATTGGGCCAGTTAGCACTACGAGCGCCGGGAACGAATCAACATTCGCATGCGGTGGGACAACTAGCAGAAGACGCATGTCGCGCGGTTGGAGCAAATCCGCTACTGGCGCGCATTGGCGCACTCTATCACGATATCGGCAAGGTCGCCGCGCCCGAGTATTTTGTTGAGAACCAGCAAGGCGAGAATCCCCACGATCATATGCGCCCGTCTCAAAGCGCGCGGATTATCACCAGCCACGTCACGTATGGTGTTAAGCTCGCGAAAGAAATCAATCTGCCCAGGAAAATAGCCGACTTCATTCCGCAGCATCATGGCACCCGCACCTTGCACTTCTTTTTCCGCAAAGCGCAAAGTCAGGCAAAACCCGGTGAAGTAATTGACGAAAAGGATTTCCGTTATCCGGGGCCGAAACCCCAATTCAAAGAATCGGCGATAATGATGTTGGCGGATTCCTGTGAGGCCGCAGCTCGCTCCCTGGCTCGTCCCGATCCGGAGAACATTCGTGCGATCGTAGTTAAGATTGTCGAGGCAGTAATTAGCGACGGACAACTCGATGAATGCGACTTGACGCTGCAGCAGATAACCAGAATTCGCGAGGCTATTATCAGTGCCCTAACTGCCATCTATCATGCCCGCATAGACTATCCGGGCTTCAATCCACCTAATGTCACGGGCCCTCTCACCCGGTTACCCTCTCCAGAAATCGACAGTGAGGAGCGTGGCGTTACCTACAGCCGAGCCTCGGACGTTCCCATAAACAAATCCGGCGAAGTTGAAGACGAAGCTATCACCCGCAAGGTGGTCAAACGTTAGTGGGGATGCTTGACGAGCGCAATCGGAACGGGCGCGTCGTTTTCATTTTTCATTTTTCATTTGACATTTCTCATTTGTCATCACCAGGAATTAATCGCGCGCATTGTTTAGAAAGCGGACTTGTCCGCCTTCCGCTGCACCAAAGAGTCCTATCCAAAAAGCGCATAGATAAACTAGTGGACCCGTCTTGGTTGCGCTTTCTAAATCGACGCTGCGCGATCCAATGACAAATGAGAAATGTGAAATGAGAAATGATAAATGGTTCTTCCTCAAGCAGCCGTCCAAACGCTCGCCCTAGAACCTGGTGCGCAGCTTCTCGTACGTAGTCGAGAGATCTTCCGGAATAACCCGCGTATCGCCGACAGTGGACATGAAATTTGTGTCGCCTACCCAGCGCGGCAGTATGTGGATATGGATATGGTCGACAATCCCGGCCCCCGCGCTGCGCCCCAGGTTCATGCCAATATTGAAGCCAGTTGGTTGGTAGGCATCTCGAAGCGCCGTTTGACTGCGCTTCGTCAACTCCATTAACTCGTTGGTGGTTTCCTTGGTGGCGGCGTCAAGCTCGCCGACATGCTCGTAGGGAACGATAAGCAGGTGTCCGCTAATGTAAGGGTAGCGATTTAGAACGATAAAGTTGTAAGAAGCACGGTGGATGATGAAATTCGTTTCGTCTTTGTCGGTTTCATCGCGGAGCTTACAAAAAATGCAACCGTTGGTTTCCTTCTTCGCAGCCTCACCGGAAGCGAGGTATTCATAGCGCCAGGGACTCCACAGCGTGTCCACTCTTGAAATCCTCTGGGCCCTTTCGGCTCCCTACATTATTGGGGGTTGGCGCGATTCGTCGGAAGCAGCACTCGCACCGTTTTCTGAAGTAGATGACGGTTGCGCGCTATGCTCGTTGATTAGCTCTTTGAGTTCCTTACCTGGTTTGAAGTAAGGCACGCGTTTGGCGGGAATGCTAACTGGATCGCCTGTTTTGGGATTTCTACCACGGCGGGCGCCTCTTTCGCGCACCCGAAAACTGCCGAAGCCGCGAAGCTCAATCTTCTCACCCTGATTGAGGGTCTCAATGATGCTTTCAAAAACAATCTCGACTAATCGCTCGGCATCTTTTTTGGTAAGTTCCGCCGCTTCCGCGACATCCTCTACGAGTTCTGCTTTTGTCATGCAACACCTCTGATGAGAATGATGGCTCTAGCCCTGGAAATGAGTAGCAAAGCGATAGTCCATCGTGCGTCTTGAAAGCGGCGAGGTGTGTTCAACTTCGTACACTATCAGAAAACAATCACGCCGGGCAAGATTCAGAAATCAGTGGGCCAACTAAGACGAGAAAACAAAAATTTCGAGTCTGAGGTTGTCCAGAGGCCTCTAAGTTTCAGACCTATTTCGGTTCCTTTTCAGACCTGGCTTCGCCGCCGGCTTCCGGTGCACTATTAGACTCCGCAGCAGCTACCGCCGCAGAACCAGGCTCGCTTACAGGCTCAGGCGCACTATTTGGTTCACTCACAGGCGCGGGCTCAGGCTCAGGTTCCTTCACAGGTTCCGTTGACGACTGACTCTCCGATTTTGGTTCAGCTTTGCCCTGAGGCGCTGTTTCAGATTTGCCCTCTGGCGCCAGTTCAGACTTAGCTTCCGGAACAGACTTCGTCTCAGGCTCAGATTTGCCAAGACCGAAATCGGCCAACTCTCCGAGAGACGCCATCCCGCTGCCTACTTGCGATGAGTAAACCTTTGTATCCACAATCGGTTCATCTCTGCCCACAGCCCGGGCCGAGAGGCCTATCTTCTTATTCTCTGCGTCGATCCTGAGGATCTTGAAATCCATCTCCTGGCCCAATTGAACTACATCCTCAGGCTTTTCGACCCGGTCTTCTGAGAGTTCCGAAATATGGCAGAGACCTTCCAGATTGTCGTCCAGCTCAACGAAGGCGCCGAAGTTTGCGAAGCGCGCAATCTTACCGCGCACAATGTCTCCTGGATGGTGATCGGTAACAAACCGATCCCAGGCGTTGGGCTCGAGGTCCTTAATCGAAAGCGAAAGCCGTCGATTCTCCGCATCGATGCTCGTGATGATGGCATCAATTTCCTGGCCCTTCTTCAACACCTCGCTCGGATGTTTGATCCGCCGAGACCAGGAGATATCCGACACGTGAACAAGGCCATCGACCCCGTCCTCGATTTCGATGAACGCACCAAAATCAGTCAGGTTTCTCACGCGACCATGGACGCGTGTACCTACCTGATAGCGTTCATGCAAAGTCTGCCAGGGATTATCCTGAATCTGTTTCATCCCCAGGCTAATCCGGCGGGCCTTCGGATCCACACTCAGGACTTCGACTTCAACTTCGTCGCCTGGATTCACCAGTTTACTAGGATGCTTCACGCGTTTTGACCAGCTCATTTCCGAAACGTGAACCAGTCCTTCGACCCCATTCTCAAGCTCGACGAATGCGCCGTAATCAGCAACGCTGGCAATTCGTCCCGGGACGCGCGCGCCGACCGGAAATCGTTCTTCGACGCTGGACCATGGATCCGGTAATAGTTGTTTGTAACCCAGCGAAACGCGTTCCCGTTCGCGATCAAATTTGAGTACTTTCACCTGAATGGTGTCGCCTACCCGAAAAAGTTCGCTGGGGTTTTGCAGACGACCCCAGGACATGTCGGTTACATGTAGTAGCCCATCAACTCCGCCAAGATCTACGAAAGCGCCATAGTCAGTCAGGTTCTTGATCTGACCTTCCACTACGATGTCTTCTTCGATGTGCCCAAGCGTTTGTCCCTTCCGTCCCGCGTTCTCTTCTTCAATGACGGCCTTGCGCGACAAGACAACGTTCGAGCGCTTGCGATTGAGTTTGATGACTTTGGCTTCGATCTCCTGATTCCGAAGCGAATCCAGATTGCGAACCGGACGAACATCGACCTGTGATCCGGGCAAAAATGCACCAATGCCATCGATGTCAACGCGCAGACCGCCCTTGATGCGCTCGATCACACGTCCCTTGATGTTGGTGCCATCGCGGTAGGCCTTTTCCAGCTCGTCCCAGGCCTTCATGCGCACGGCATCGGCGCGTGACAGTATCGGCAGGCCGTCTGCCGTTTCCATGTTTTTTACGAGTACATCGACTTCGTCGCCGGCTTTTACGGCCAGCACACCGTTTTCGGTGAATTCAGCTGGGTTAACGATACCTTCAGACTTGTACCCGAAATCAATCACGACGCCCCGCTCGCTGATTCCCACCACAATGCCGCGAACCACTTCGCCTTCTTGTAACGTGGCTTGTTCCTGCTCAAACTGGTCGAGCAATTGTCCGAAGTCAACGTCACCCGTGGCGCGTGGCTCGTCGTCGTCATCGGAGTTCATAGCCGCCGAAGGACTCTTATCCTTTACCGGCGGTTCGGGTGTTATAGCTGGTGAGCTTTTCTGCTCGTTGGAAGCGACTTTATCGTCGCCTACTTGTTGGTTATTTAACTTCGATTCTTCACTAGCCATGCAGACTCCTGTACCACTCCCGCAAAATTCACCACCCCTGGTTCATGTCTCGCATTCACTTGCCCTGCAAGCCTTGCTGATTCCTGTAACCGACGTAGCCAAAGTACCGTGCTTATGAACGGCACTTGCTTCGTTGACCTTGGCGATAGAATCGGAGTTGAGCTTGCGAGGAATGCGAGCCGTTTAGAATTGGAAAAGGAGGTATTATTTGTTTCGATTTCCGCCGCGCCCGTAGTCACCCGCTTGGTCCGACCATCACCAGTCGCTTACCGGGTAGGTTCGCAATGTACACGTCGCAATAAGCGCATGTCAAGGTGCTGCTATACCTATAGCAGATGTATAAGTCCTTGGGGCTAAAGTGATAACCAGATTTAGGCGCAATTGATCAGCGACTGGCCGCAGATACACTTATCGGACCGCGCGGAACAACATAAACCCCGGCTGAATGGGATCCCACGAATAGCGTATTTTGATCTCGCGAATCGAGAGCGAGCGCCCAAATCCGTTGGCTCGGTAGCCGATGTTCTTTTGGATCAATGCGGGCCCAGTTTGTCCCTCCATTGACTGACCGATACACGCCGCCACCAATCTCGCCGGTTTGATAAGCATTGCCGACAAAGATCTCCTCGCTGTTGCGCGGGTTGATCAGAATGCTCGTGAAGTCACCGAACGGAAGATTGCCTCCCCGCCGGTTCCAGCTCGCTCCTCCATCACGCGACAAGTAGAAAGATTGCTTTGTGCCTACGTAGATCCGGTTTGGCTGCTGCAGATCTTGAACAATCGTATTCACTGGTGCATCGCTTGGGATACCGGATACTTGCTGCCACGACTTTCCGGCGTCACGCGAAACCAGGACGCCCGCAGAAGCAGTACCAACAAAAATCGTCTCCGGATGTTGAGGGTCTACCGAAATAGAACTGGTTCTACTATCGAAGCTGGCGCCGTAAGGCAGTTTTTGCCAACCTATGGTCGGATCCACGCTGCGGTACAGGCCGAGATTGGTTGCCGCTAGAAATACGGGCTGCTGGGTGGTAGCGTCCGAAGTCTGCATCAGCGCGTTAACCGCCTCGGAAAGTACGATTGATTCCCCGGAATCACCTTCAATCGCGGCTATTCCCATTGACTTCAGCGTGATAGCGTCGAGTTTCCCACTCAAAGGCAGGTGGCGGTCGGCCTGGTATTTCCTGACAGCGCTAAGCGTTTGTTTTCCGGCACGCCCATCTGGCACGCCAACGCTATAACCAGCAGCATTTAAAGCCTGCTGCGCTCGCCGGACCGTCTCGTCGGGCTTTATTGTCGTGATGGGTTGAGAAGCACCGGCAGCGGTAGTCTTCTTTTTGCCCGATCGGCCCTTTGGCACAACGGGTTTCGTCTCCGTCCATACGGGCGCCCATGAAGCCCCTCGATCGAGTGAGCGATAGACGCCGAGGTTGGTGCCGAGATAGATAGTGTTGGCGTCGCGCGCATCCTGCAAGATGGCATACGTGATCAGACGATTAGGCATATTGCGCATTGACGGCCGCCACGTTTCACCATTGTCGGTGCTGACAAAAAGAAAGCCACCGCCAGTGGTCGTGTTTATCGTCGCAGCATAGATCCGACTGGGCGTCTCGCGATCCACCAGAATCACATTGGCAAACCTTCCACTGTATCCACCGTTGGTAGGCATGAAGTTCTTCCCACCGTCGTTGGAAACCATCACGCCGTAGTTGTTGGTCCCAATGTAAATTGTTTGCGGTCGCGAGGGGTGGACCGCAATCGAATTTATTTCGAGTTGTCTCGAAGTGGTCACCATCCAGGAGTCGGCTTTGCCACCGCGTTCCGATCGCCAGAATCCTTCGGTCGTTCCGGCAAAAACGAGACCGGGGATCGACGGATGCTGAACGATGGCTCGGGTGCGTCTCGACTGAGAAGGAATTCCCTGAACTTTGACCCAACTATCACCGGCGTTGCTGGTTTCGTAGATTCCACTACAGGCAGAGGCGATAATGTGATTCGGATCGCGTGGATCGATGTCGATCGCAAAAATATCTGAATCGTCGATGATCCCGTTCGTGATGCTCTTCCAACTTTGTCCGCCGTCGGTGGATTTATATGGCAGGTGCCAGGTGCCGGCGTAGATGGTTTTAGTGGTCCGGGGATCAATCGCGAGCGACTCCACATGAAGCAGCCCGGGCGTGGTGGAGGTGGGCAACTGCGTCCACGAATCCCCCGAATTCTCTGAACGGAAGATGCCGTTGAATGTGCCGGCGATCAGCACATTCGGATTGGAGTCGGCCTGGGTAAGCGAATGCAACGCTTCATTCTTCAACTCCGGACTTTCGCGCCACTTATGTCCACCGTCAGTTGACTTGAAAAACCCTCCCGATTCCGTGTGCCGATGGGCGGCAACGTAAAGAGTCGCTGAGTCACGCGGGTCGACAATTATGTGATCGACAAAAAGCTTGGGCTTGTTAAAGTTGTAGAGCAGCTCCCAATTCTTTCCACCGTCCGCTGAGGTATAGATCTGCCCGTCAAGAGTTCCCAGATAGAAACGGTCAGGATTATTCGGGTCAACGACGAGACTGCGCACATCGCCTCCTGGAGGGCCGTTAGCACGCCAATCGTCAGAATATTTGCCCGGGTCGGCCAGGCTGTCGACGGAGGAATCCGAGGACGCCCCGAATGCACTCACCAGTGCACTAAACCGGAAGGGAACAAGGAGCAAAAGGGAGATGAGAAGAACGAGTTTTAGCAGTCGGGTTTTCATATTTCTTAAGTTAACTTCCTCTTAATAAAGAGCTAGCGAGACACCGTCTTAAGTTTAATACAAACTTGGGCGTTTGTATCCCGGAAACTTTCAGCAAATCTGGTACCACGCCAGGGTGACGACGTTTTATAACCTCGTTGTAACCAAAGGAGAAGCGGGCGCTGCCTCCCTTTTTTGAGGCAATCGCCCGCTTCGGAATGTTCGCGTCATTGTTTAAGCGACACGAGCTGGTTTGTTGTTAATCCTCGTCCATTCGACCACGACCGCGACTACGAGGTCGCCTTCGCGGCGCGGCTTTCTTACACTCCGGACAAGGCGAAACAATGTTCTCAGTGCTAGCGGCCGGTGGTGTTGCGCCGGTTGGCACAATCCAGAGTTCGACCGACAGGTCAGACCGGCAACCACCGTCAACTGTTACCAGTCGACCAGCATCGATGCCGCGCGTGTTAACCAGATAATCCTT
>DATBRN010000178.1:0-6976 GCA_036560225.1 Pyrinomonadaceae bacterium
CAGGTGCGTGTCGCCGAAGAGCGGCCGTGTAGGAAAATTTCGGCCCGCGTAGGGCGAGTATGGCGGCTTGTTGGGGAAAGATTTTTCTGCGGTCGCTTTGTCGAGCGTGCCGGCATCCGTTGGCATTTGCTGTTGAGCCCCGACTCGCATCCAGACCAGGCTTCCGGCCAGTCCCGCGCATAGCAGTGCGCCTATTATGAGCTTACGGGCGTGTTTTGCTTTCATCGGTCGAGTCCTTTCGTTGTTCATTAGTTTCAATTCACCTCGATCTCACTGGGCCATCGAAGTCTTGTCGACCGTGGACGCGCGCCACTCAGCGGCCTGTCCACAACTGTGCAGCCACACCCTTGGCAGCTATATCCAAATCTCATCCTTGATTCGCTTTTGTCTCATTCGGCGCGAGGGCCACTAAGAAGGCTCAGGGTAGCGATGTTCAATCCTCTCAAATTTAGCCCGAGTCTAGCAGCCTAACAGGCAAGCCATAACTGTCAGTTTTGACAGCGCCAGTACAAAAAAGCTTCCGGAAGGTCATCCCCCTAGCCTGAGTTCTTTTCCGTCTTGCTGGATCGTTAGTTTTGATAGTTTAGAGATCAGTGAATCGCACTACATAATCAAAGTCGAGAAAAAAGAGCTCGCTGCTGAGCTGGTGATTTCGAGCAGTACTGAGTCTGTCTGACTTCGGGCTGCACGCGCTCAACACCTTTAATTCGAATTTCATCGCGGTGGAGATGAATAACGTATTTCTCAAGTCACGTGAGGGTCGCACCCGAATCCGACCGTAGTGTAGGCACGAGCGAAAGCATTAGATGATTAACCGCAAATCTGGACCACTCTGAACAAAAGTTTTGCGTCCCGAGTCTCATGGCAACCGAAAAAATCTCGGAAGGAATTTGCGGTGCTCTCCCGATAAGTTGTCTGTGCTCGATGATTCAGACCAGTTTAGGCAAGCCTCCCTTACTGTCAAAAATGACAGTTACCGCCCCCAAATCCGCACTACCGTCCAACTACCGAGGTCTACGTATTCAGTGTCGTTTGAGTTGATAGAGAGAGCGCAGCTGATTTGCAAGGCGGTCGAGCTGACCCTGACCTTAGTAATAACTCCAGGAGAACAATTGATATGAAAACGATGAATATACCCATCGATGCCGACGGCTGCGGGACGGTGCAAGTCCTTCTCTGGAATTCATAACCCCAAGGTCTCAAAGGGTCTTGCACAGAATCTCTTATAGGTTTATAGGTAACGAAATCGAGTCGAATAGTGGAGACTCTCCGAGTTCGCAAAGATCCTGGGCCACTCGAGTATCAAGTTGAGGGAGCGCTATGTCAGGTTGGCGCGAAAACAAATCGCCGGAATCAACAACACCGCGTAGGGAATGTGAAACCAACCTCCGAGGCTAATTTGGCTAATCGATGTACGCGTATTGTAAGCGCGAGAAATTTTACAAGCTTTTTTGCTGTCGCTAATTAGTTGAAAGGCTTGGTGGCCAGGGACGGAATCGAACCTCCGACGCCGGCCTTTTCAGGGCCGCGTTAGCATTAGTGAAATACTTAGGTGTTACAGGGGAGCGATCAAGGTGTCGCGAGAATACCTGGCTTCTGAGTTGGACCAGTCATTCACGGCGAAACGATCACGAATACTTTGGCAACCGCGAATCGAGTAGAACAGAAACTCTTGACTTGTCATCCCCGCAGGTGTATACACCGCTCACTATCCACATGCTCGCCTGGCAAGTTTTTTTCCACCAGACTTCATGTTCTTAGGGGGGCATCTGAGCCGAGGCTCAGTGAAGTAAATAATAAGGTTCAGTTTGGGTTAAGTGTGCTTCGTCCACCCAGCACCGTGCTGGCGCTCACATGCGCATGGAGGTTGGGCCGAAAGCGACTTCGTTTTCTTTCTGAACAACCGGGAAAGTGGTTACCAAGTTGGCACACTTTCAAGGGCTGCCCAGCAATCTGGAAGCCACTTCCGTGCGTTGTTTACGTGGACGACGATGATGACTTTCTTACTGAATCAGTGTTCACCCTTGGATCAAGAAGATCTTTTAGAATCGACCTCTTGACCACCTTGCTAGTATCTCAGTCACCGCAAATCGAGCGCGGATAGGCATTTCGGCAAAAGCTAACTTAAGCCAGTTTGGCGGGCGAAAGGTACGCTTCAACTTTAAGACTCAGGCAGCCCTAATTAGGAGACATATGAGAAAACATGGTTTTTGGTGTGGCTTGATCGTTTTGGCAGCCGCCCTCACATCGACGGCATTTTCCCCAACACAAGCCCCTATTCGCAATGACAACCTGCTTATCAATCTGGGCGATGTTCGAACCGGTATGTGTAGCCCAACTATGGATGGTCCGGGAATGATTACGGCGATGACTCCTCTCAGCGCGCTATTGCTTAATCACAATCGCGGCGGCCAAGGCACGGCCCCTGCTTCATGCGGCCCGCTTCTAGCCCCAGACGGTCACCAACTAACACTCGGCGAGTACATGGCAGCGAGTGGAAGGGCTGCAGTCAAGTGCATCAATGCAGGCACGCACAGCGTGCTACATTTCAAGGATCTGATACCCAATGGAACGTATAGCGGCTGGCTAGTTCTCCCAAATCCGATGCCACCCCCACGCCTCATTGGCGGAAGCACACTTGGGCCAGTCGAGCCAGCGAACTTCTTCACCGCAAGTGAAGCCGGCGAGGGTCAGCTTTCTGTGATCACTCCCGCAAAGAATCTTTCCATCTTTGGTGGGCCCATTGGACCATGCTTTTTGGATCAGCCGGTTGAACTCCATCTTGCATACCACGCGGATGGTGAGACGCACGGTGATGTCCCAGGCCCATTACCTACTTGGGTGGTTCAGGCTCGCTTCCTGTTCCCGTAATGGTATCGGAACTGACGGAAGCACATCCGAAAGCCAGTGGATGGATTAGCCGCGCGAATGTCAGGCTGGCGAGGAGGTTCGACCAGCCCAGCCGTCTGAGTGGGCAAAAGTGAAATTCAAAGCAACCTATGTTCACGTACGTGTTCGCGCGAGAAATCCCTACACACTTTTTGCTTATCGCTAAGTTGTTAACAGGAGTGGTGGCCAGGGACGGAATCGAACCACCGACGCCGGCCTTTTCAGGGCCTCTTACTGATCGCCCGGCGTGTGGCGTTCGATGTGCGGAGAACCAACCAAGCCAAAAAAACCTCTTCAGAATATCTTTGCGTCACAATTGAAAAGACCGCCGTGGCGGAAAAGCTGATCCGCGACGACGGTCTGAGTTCAGTGAGCCGACCAGGTGCTATGCCTTGAACTTCCGGTTATTACTTCGTCTTGAAGAAGGCGCTGAGTGAACAGCCTTCCAGCGCCGTCATGATCACTTGTAGATCCGTTATGGCCAGTAGCGCAAGACCGTCATGTTTCTGTGTGCAAAACGCGAGTAACCCGCCACCACAATCTTACCGTCCCAAGGCTGTTGCGCAATGCCATAACCCCAATCTTCGGGGCTAATATCAGTGGTGACTACACCCGTACCCAAAATGCCGAACGAAGAGTCAGGCGTTCCATTATCGTTGTAGCGCACTAATGCGAAGTCTTCCACACTGCTGTTGGTCGATCCAGTGATCACAATTTTCCCGTCAGGTTGTAACAAGAGTCCATCGGCTCTCTCATAGCCACCGTACACATCGGTTGAGACTCTGCCGTCGCTCGAGAAGCTGTTGTCGATTGTCCCATTTTGCGTAAAACGGGCGACCGCGAAATCCGCAACGTACAGCCCACAGTTGGAGCTTGCGGTATTAGTGAGACCTGCGGCCACTATCCGATTGGCTTGATCAATGGCCAGCGCTCTGATCTGATCTCCAAATCCAAAGAAGCTCGTGTTAGCGCGCCCACTACTGCCGAAGGTGCTGTCAACGGCTCCGTTTGGCCTGAAGCGCATCAGGGCGAAAACAGATGAATTTCCCCAGCCTCCTACGACGATCCTCTCCTCACCTGTCGCCGCCGGTATTCTTTGAATGGCAACGGCATAAGCTCTTCCAGCTGAGCGCCCTTGGCTGCCAGGGTTTGCTGTCACCTTGCCACCCGAGCCGAAGCTGACGTCAGGCGAGCCGTCCTGGTTGAGACGCATGATGCTGAAGTCTGGGTCCCCGACCAGGACCAACTTGCCGTCTGACTGAATTGCCATGCCCTGGACGGACGAGGAGGCGGAACTAATATTTAGTATTTGCTTGCCGCCGCTGCCGAAACTCGCATCGAGAATTCCGTCGCTATTGTAGCGGGCGACGGCCCATGCGATGACCCCGCTCGAGTTATAGGCTTGGCCGGCCACAACTATCTTGCCGTCGGGTTGCAGGAGGGATGTCCAGCTTAGGTCGGTGAGCGAAGTGAATTTAGTTCTAACATACCCGAGCCTCAAAAATGGACTAAGAGGGTCTGGATCGCCAAAGCTCGTGTCGAGAATGCCGTCGATGTTATAGCGAAGCACAACGAAATCACCGTCTGTGTTGACTCCGCCGCTCGTCGTTCCGGTGACAATAATCTTGCCATCAGGCTGTACTAACACTCCTGTTGCCTGGTTGCCGCCGATCTCACCCACTGAGGGATCGCTTATGACTACGCCATTGGTTCCGAATGTGATGTCCAAACATCCTGGCAGCGCAGCGTAACACTTCGTGTCACTGGTTGGCGCAGGTGTAAGTGCCGGGCAGCCACCCTTCCCGATAGCAAACGCAACATGGGAGAACATTGAAGCTGCCACCGTTATAATGATCGAATACACAAGCACAGCAGTAAGGCGTCGAGCATTTGGAACGAAGCGACGAGTTACTGTCGTGAGATTGGGTTTCTTGTTATACAAGTATCCTCCTTCGGATTTTCATTGAATTGTTCGTAGCCGTGATTCGATCTGAAAGATCTGAGACTAAAAAACGAAGGCCGCCGATGCGAATCGCTTGGACCACAACGACGGTCTCTGAGTGCCTCAGTCAACCGAAATGATTTGACTATCTCCGTGTAGCCTTGCTTTACCTCCTGGAAAGTACTATAAGCACTCGCTCTCACCCATACGTAATCTTACGTACTACGAAAGCGGGCCTATCCCAGAAGGCGGTGTCTCCACATCTCGATTCTCGCGAATACCGATCTCATGCAGATCTTGCACGCGATCGAGTTGCTCCATTCGGGTATTGGTATGGAAACGCTCGCCGATCGCAGTTTGCAGTGCATCTTGTCGTTGATCCCCAACGAGATGACAGCGTTCGATGGCTTTGACACCGAAGGCGAATACACCGGTTACTACTGGTATTCACCGCCTGGAACAGTATCGGAAGAAAGCGTGCGGTTACTGGGCGAATTGGTTCATGAGCATCCGTATTACCGCGAGGCGATTCTTACCGCGAAGGAGCAAACCTTTCGAACGAGTGATTACTTATCACTTGCTAGTTTTCACAAAACAAAGCTTTACAACGAATTCTATAGAGACTTCGACGGCGAAGCTCAAATGACGAGCGCTATGCGAGTTTCGCCCACATCCCTCGTCACCTGCAGCATTCATCGGCCGGGCTTAGATTTTACGGACCGCGAGCTTGAAATGCTCAAGGTGATTACTCCCCACTTGAGAACTGCTTTTGCAAACGCACAAGCCCTCGCTAGAGTCGATAGCGAGCGAAAGTATTTGCTCAAAATAGTGAGTCGCGGCATAGCCGCTCTCAATTTAAACGGAGACATTCTGTTTATTAATGATATTGCTGAGAGGCTCTTACAAATTTACTTCCCTGATTGCGTTCCCGGCCGCCTGCCGGATGACCTGCGAAGGCATATCCAAAATCAGGCGAACAGTGTGGATGGACCTGATTATCCTGCGCCAGCTGAACTCTACAGCGTAAAAAAAGAGTTTTCTGAACTGATAATTAGATTAACTTTTGATACTCAGGCGAGACAGCTTACGCTTGTCTTCGAGGAAAAGGTTGAGCGGACGAAAAGCGATTTCTGTTCTCTAGGGCTGACCCCGCGCGAGTCCGAAGTGCTGTTTTGGATGGGCAAGGGTAAGACCGACGGGGAGATAGCCGATATCTGCTCCGTCAGTCTCAGAACTGCCCAGAAGCATGCAGAGAATATCTACATAAAACTCGGCGTCGAGACGCGTACCTCGGCCGTGATGGCCGCATTAGAGAGACTTGTCGACTGACGACGCTCACTTACCTGCAGCAACATTCTTCCGCTCTTTTTGGCTTGCTAAGTTATGGAATGGATTGGTGGCCAGGGACGGAATCGAACCGCCGACGCCGGCCTTTTCAGGGCCGCTTACCGATTCCCCGAAGTGGTTTGAAATCAAGGGATGTTACTGAGGGTGAAAAGCTTGTGCCGTACGTTATTTGGGACGACTTAGGATGGATTGGGCCGTTTCAGGGTCTTCGATGTACGCGTATTGTACGCTTGCGGTTAAAAATTCTTGTCTAAGTTGAGCAGTTCTCGATTTGGCATTTCTTTCTCCAAAGCGATGCGTCCGTGAGTGCCGGCAGTATTCAAAGTAATGACTTCAGCGAGGGACGCATCGTTGAAGTATTTTGTGGTCTGAGCACTGCGTTCGGACAGAGCAGATGAAACGTATATGGGTTCTGATAGAGGGCTTCTTAGAGTGTTCCCCTTCCCCTTGCTGATGATTTGTTTCGGTCCTCGAGGACGGCGACGCCCGGGAGTTCCTTGCCCTCAAGAAACTCCAAAGAAGCACCGCCTCCTGTCGAGATATGCGTCATCCGATCCGTCACGCCGGCACGCTCGACTGCCGCCGCGGAATCGCCACCGCCAATGATGGTCGTTGCGCCAGACAACTCGGCCAGCGCGCGGGCGATGGCAAACGTTCCGGTTGCAAAAGGCTCCAATTCGAAGACTCCCATCGGTCCGTTCCAAACGACGGTGCGCGCTGTGCGCAGATATTGCGTGAAGCGCTTTACTGACTCTGGTCCAATGTCGAGGATGCGCCAACCGGCTGGAACGGCATCGA
>DATBRN010000179.1:0-3766 GCA_036560225.1 Pyrinomonadaceae bacterium
GTTACACGCAGGTTCAGGCTCGGCGTTTCATAAAGAGATGGTTTGGGACGGAAATTCGGATGGCGGAGTTGCTTATTGAGTGCGCCTGGGAGGCAATGGCCCCTCAGTCAGTGCCAGGGATGAGCGATACGCACAAACTTGATTGCGACCGCCTCTTTTGGCTCGATAAAGCGCAGAATCAGCGAGCTCCACCAAGTGGAGTGGATCGGTGGCATCATCGGGATACGCAGCCACGCCAATGCTGATTGTAATGCTGTGGGTAGTTTGAATGCTGGGCGAGTCCATACGAGAGGCGGGAAACTGCTTCTCAGCCACGGCCACGCGGACCCGCTCAGCGGCAACTAGACCCTGAGCATAGTTAGCGTCGAGCAAGAACGCTGCAAACTCCTCACCGCCAAAACGGGCGGCAACGTCTCCTGCTCGCAACGCCTCCTTAATAACCCGGCCAGTTTCTTCCAGCGTCCTGCTACCTACAAGATGGCCATAAGTGTCGTTCACGTCTTTGAACAGGTCCAGATCCATCATTAGTACGCAAAAAGGGCGCGACTCAGCCTCTGCCCGCGCAGCCTCGCGCCGGAGTTCTGAAAAGAACGACTTGCTAGTAAGCAGTCCCGTCAGTTCGTCATGCGCGATGAGCCGATGGATCTGTTGCTGAAATTCACGATCAATCTCATCCAGCAGATCGAAGCGAAAGAGATGATCACCAATGACGATCTTATCCCCATCGTCGAGTATTGCATCTGTAATCAACTCGCCATTAACCAAGGTGCCATTGGTGGAGCCAAGATCAGTGATGCGATAAGCGGGGGCACCAGTTTCTGGATCGGGTTCGCGGGTGATACGGGCGTGGAGACGGGATGCACGAGAATCGTTGAGGCGGACATCAGCTTCGATAGCCCGGCCAATTACCACTGCGTCTCGCTCGAGCGGGATGGGCACGGCCATCAACTCTCCACGCAGAAAGACTAGCGCCGGCCGGCGCTCCTTCTGAGGAGGCTTCGTGTCCCGGGCAGCCGTACGCACTTGAACAGCGCCGACTCCCTCTTCATCAAAACCTTGGTTGGGCATCAATTTAGCTAACGAAAGTGACCACAAATACAAGACTTACCCACGTTAACCGGTGGTAAACACCAAGTATCTTATCCCGCAGGCATAGTAGTAGCAATGCATAGCGGTCATTTGTTCGGCAAAACAGCGAGAATGCTCTCTAAGAGGCCGCTCCTGTAGCGCTCGTGACCTTCCTCCTATAAAATTACAGGCTGGAACTTAATTAACGGGCACCGCGAGATTTTTTGTTCGAAAGGGAGACTCGGTTGAAAGAACAACGTACAGGCGCGTGCGTAGAGGCTCAAGAGAACCTCTCCGTCGAGCGCGTAGCAGTCGCCACCCTCCCCACAGAATGGGGCGACTTTCAGATTGCTGGTTATCGTTCGCTTGTAAGCGATGAAGAGTTTGTAGCCCTGTTTAAGGGTGAAATGCGCCGCGATACGCCGACGCTTGTCCGCATTCATTCGCAGTGTCTGACCGGCGACGTATTTGGATCGACGAAATGTGACTGTGGGCCCCAGCTTCACCGAACGATGCAGATGATCGAACAGGAGGGACGCGGCGCTGTAGTTTATCAACTGCAGGAGGGCAGGGGTATCGGCATCATTAACAAAATTCGCGCCTATGCGCTACAGGACAAAGGCGCGGATACGGTAGAAGCAAATGAGCAACTGGGCCTGGCGGTGGATCTGCGTGAGTACAGGCAATGCGCTGAAGTTCTTTTCGATCTCGGGCTTTGCCAGGTACGAGTTATCTCAAACAACCCGCTTAAGCTTCGCGCCCTTGAGGAAGCTGGGTTAAGAATTGTCGAGCGAGTGTCGATACAAGTTGAGCAGCCTGACCACGCCGAGGACTACCTCAGAACCAAGAAGGAAAAGTTAGGCCACCTGCTTGACTTTAGTCCCAGCTAGGCGAATTCGTCATAGCAAAAGCGAAAGGCCGCAAGCCAGAAAACTTGCGGCCTTTTAGTTATCTGGCATCTCCCGCACTCGGGTGTCGCTATGGAGATTTCTTTTCTGATGGCGTCTTGCCACTGCCTTTGCTCCGTTTGTCGGCGCTCTTCCGGAGCCTTTCGCTGAGCGCAATGATGTCGTCGAGGTCGGCTCTTGCCTTAGCGGCCAGGTGCAGATCAACGGCTCCGGTGTCAGTAAAGATTGAATTGTTCAAGAAGCTGTCCAGCAGTTTGTTGAGTTCAAGCAGCGCCGGCTGTAGCGCGTCCTTCCCAACGTCCTTATCGACATTTCGTTTCTCTTCCTTCTCTGCCGGCGGCAACGCGAGATCAGAGCCCAGACGCTTAGAACGCTTGTTAATCTCGGTGAGGTTATCGACGATTGATTTGTAGTTGAGCTCTTGATCCGTTGCGGCAGCCTGTGCCGAAATCTCCTGGTTTAGCGTCTTAAGCCGGCCCATGTCTTCGTTGACTTCAGCCAATAGTTCAGTCGGTTCACGCTTGCGCGTTTTCTCCCGCTCGAGAGCGCTCATTTGGTGCTCGCGAACGGTTAAGTCTGGCTGTCCCCGCTGTGCCCGAAGGGTACTGCCAGTGGCGCAGAGAAAAGCGGATGCGAGAGCGAAAAGGACAAGCGATCTGGTGGCGAACGAGATGCGATCTTGTTTCATGTCATACGCTCCAATTTGGGAGATTGCTTCGGGATATATCATAAATCTTAGACTCAAGGCAGCAATGTTTTACGCAGGGACAGCCGATCTTTAATCAATCTCGAATGTAATCCACTGCGAAGCAACCCGTTGCTTTCCTTTGTCCGCTACGTCGGTGACGATTACTTGCAGGACGTAATCTCCGGGCTTCAAGTTTTGGCCAAGTTTCAAGTGGGCCATGGCGACCACGCGTTTTACGTTCGGCTGTCCAGCGACGTTTAGTACCTGACTTGCAAACACCTGCTGGTTTTCTCGGAACAGGCGGACTTGTGTTTGTAATTGGGGGCGACCGGTCGCGCGGTCAAGCCGAAGGTTATACGCCTCGTAGCCGTAATCGATAACCATTCCCGGGCGAAATCTGCGGACGGCTGGACCAGTGTTGGGGTCTTGCGTGCCAAGTTCTCCCTCGTTATTGTCGGCAGAGCCAACGTTGTGGCTGGTTGCCATTGCCGCGGCAGCGCTCCTGGTCTGAGCCTCATTACCAGCAAGATAGAGACCGGAAAGCGTAAGCCGGTTCTTACTCAAGTTTGGGACTTCGATGAATTGATTAGCCGAGCCGACGCGCTCGGTTGCCACGTCGCGTACCGCTATGCGCAACTGAAAAGCGCCGGGTTTTGTGACTGGCAAGTTGATGCCGAATGTAAGGCCGTCGCGCCGCGCCGCAGCGTACTCATTGCCACGGACCACGACCGTCTCTGTTCGGAATCGCTGATCGACTACCAGTCCCGCATCGTCAAAGGTTACGGCCGCGACATCCACGCTTGCTTTGTGCGCTCCTTCGGGCGCGTCAGTGAAGGTCAGGCTGTTTCCGTTTACGTAAATCAGCGAGCGCACAAAGGAGCCGTAGGTGAGATCGTTAAGAAAGACCGAGGTCAGTCGCAGATCGAGCCCGCCGGACGCAAACGGAGAAGTAAGCGCCGCGAGAAGTTGCTCTTGAGCCGTCCGGTGAGACGATCGTACCGCCTCGGTTGCGATGCCATAAAAACCGGAACGCGTGCGCACGGTCAGGCCAGGGCGCTTCACGCGCACTTCCAGTTTGTGAAACTGCTTGCGCCCCTTCGCC
>DATBRN010000180.1:0-31419 GCA_036560225.1 Pyrinomonadaceae bacterium
GGTTGTGGTCCGGCAAATGAAAGGGGTCTGCACATCCGCAGCTTCCCGCAGGGCGAGGAAGTGGTTGCTGATTTGCAAGCAGAGACCTATCAGGAAGCCTTTCCGGGTGTGCTCAGCGGCGGAATAATCGGCACGCTGCTCGACTGCCATTGTAACTGGACCGCGGCGTATCACCTGATGAAGCGACTCGGTATGGACCATCCGCCCTGCACGGTAACCGCCGATTACGCAATCAAACTGTTGCGGCCAACGCCGACCGATAAACCAATCCACCTGGTTGCGCGCGTTGTTGAATCGACAGACGACCGTGCGATTGTGGAAGGCGAGCTGATTGCGCACGACAAGGTGACTGCAACCTGCCGCGGCACGTTCGTGGCGGTCAAGCCCGGCCACCCTGCGTACCATCGCTGGTGACTGTAAAGCAAACTGTTAGTTTGCGGATCCCACTTTAGAAGCCGGTCTTGTGCCACCACGCACCAACGCAAACTAACAGTTTGCTTTACAAGCACGCCCGGCCATCCCGCCTCAAAACAGTTTGCTTACCTAATTCGCTGACAGGTATCATTCCACTCCCAACAAACTCTAAACCGGTCTTCATTAAGGACATTCATGTCAGATCTCCTTCATCGCCCTCGTCGCCTGAGAAGAAATGAGAACCTGCGGACGCTGGTACGCGAAACTCGCCTGGCGCCCGAGGATTTCGTACTTCCATTGTTTGCCTGTCCTGGTGAGAAAGTGCGCCGCGAGATTCCGTCGATGCCAGGCGTGCACAACCTCTCCGTCGACGAAATTGCCAGGGAAGCTGCCGAGGCCAGCGAGCTTGGGATTAAGGGAGTGATCCTTTTTGGTCTCCCGGAAACGAAAGATGAAGCCGGCACGGGCGCCTACCACGCAAAAGGAATCGTTCAACAAGCGGTGCGTGCAGTGCGAACCGCCGCGCCTGATCTGGTGATTATGACCGACACGTGTCTTTGCGAATACACATCACACGGACACTGCGGTGTCGTGAGCGATGGCGAAGTACTCAACGACCCATCGCTTGAGCTCCTGGCCCGAACTGCCGTGAGTCAGGCTGAAGCGGGCGCCGACGTGGTTGCGCCTTCCGCAATGATGGATGGACAAGTCGGCGCGATTCGCGACGCGCTTGACGACGCCGGCTTTGATCACGTTGCGATCCTGGCTTATGCGGTGAAATACGCGTCAGGGTTCTACGGTCCGTTTCGCGAGGCTGCGGACAGTGCCCCGGCTTTTGGAGACCGTCGTGCATACCAGATGGACCCTCCCAATATGCGCGAGGCCATGCGTGAAGCTGACCTCGACTACGTGGAGGGCGCCGACATCCTGATGGTAAAGCCCGCGACCTGTTATCTGGACATTCTAAAGTCGTTGCGCGAGGAATTTGATTTACCGACAGCCGCCTATCACGTCTCAGGAGAGTACGCGATGATCAAGGCCGCGGCGCAAAACGGTTGGATCGATGAGCAGCGCGTAGTGATGGAGACCCTTACCAGCATAAAGCGCGCCGGCGCAGATATTATTCTGACTTACTACGCACGTGAAGCTATTCGCTTTCTCTCGAGCCAGATTCATTAATTGAGATCCAGGAAGCAATGAGAAACTACCTCCAACTTCCTCTGCTACTTTTCGTCATTCTGTTCGGAATCCATGTTGCTGCACAAACGACAGCTGATCGTGAATTAACTGCAGCGATATCCAGGATCAAAGCTATTGACAACCACGCTCACCCATTGCGCTACGTTGCGACGGGCGAGAAGCCTGACGACGAATTCGATGCGTTGCCACTTGACGCGATCGGACCCATTCCATTGCCGGTTCGTCTGAATACCTCCAATCCAGAATTCATAAACGCGTGGCGGGACCTTTATGGTTATAAACACACTGACATGAGCCAGGCCCACGTGCGCGAGCTGCTTCAGATAAAGCAGCGCGTCGCCGGAGAACAAGGCGAGAAGTTTCCTGTTTGGGCCCTCGATCAACTTGGCATCGAAACTATGTTTGCTAACCGTGTGGCGATGGGCCGCGGTTTGGCGGCGCCGCGGTTTCGATGGGTATCATTTGTCGATGCCCTGATCTTTCCTCTCAGTAATGAGACAGCAAAGAGATCGAATCCGGACTATCGCGGTTTCTACCCTGGTGAAGAGCGTCTGCTCAAGCGCTATCTCGCGAGCGCTGGTTTGAGCGCTTTGCCACCCTCGCTGGATGCTTATCTCGCAAAGGTCGTGAGCGCGACGCTGGAAGCGCAGAAGCGTGAAGGCGCGCTCGCGGTAAAGTTTGAAGCAGCCTACCTGCGTAAGCTCGACTTTGATGAGGCTGAAATAGGTGACGCGCGGCGCATTTATGCCCGCTACTTCCGAGGCGGCGAGCCTTCTGCTGCCGACTATAAGACGCTCCAGGATTTTCTCTTTCGCTATGTCGCGCGTGAGGCTGGCCGGCTTGGTCTGGCTGTGCATATCCATGCCATCGGCGGAGCGGGAGCGTTTTATAGACAAAGCGGCAGTAATCCGCTACTGCTTGAATCGGTATTCAACGATCCGTCGCTCAGAAAAACGAACTTCGTAATCATTCACGGCGGTTATCCGTTTACCAAAGAGACTGCGTCACTCCTGAGCAAGCCGAATGTCTATGCAGATTTTTCCGCGCAAACGTTTTTGATCTACCCTCGCGAGCTAAGCGAGGTGCTGCGAAACTGGCTCGAGGCCTATCCGGATAAGATCCTCTTCGGTACAGACGCTTTTTCGTTTGGTCCGGAAGTGGATTGGCCGGAGGTCGCCTGGCTCTCAAACACTACCGCACGCGAGGCGCTGGCGTTGGCGCTGACCGGAATGATGAATGATCACGAAATTACTCGTGATCAGGCAGTTAAGCTGGCGCAGATGGTGCTGCGGGAGAATGCGATTAGACTTTACGGTTTGTCCGCGAAATAGAACAAATATCCCGGAATGTTTTTTGAAATTGGCACGCAACCCAGTACGGCGCCACGCGCTTCTAAGCCACCATCCAGCGGTAATACTTTTGGGGTGCGGTGACCTGGCACAGCTAACGCAACCATGTTTTGCAACAATTCCAGTAAGACTGCGGCGCCAGGCCGCCGATGACCAAAGCGGTAACAGGTTACCGCACTCCAAATTGCGATCCCGACACTATGAGTTTGTTTCCCCATTTCAAACGCCAAGGTCGCAAACAATGGGGCTTTGCGCTTGTCCTCGTCCTGTTTGGCGTGACGCTGGATGCGTTGGAGGCAGAGGCGCAGTCCGGTCGTCACGCAGCCAAACCTCCGTCACCCGCAACCTCCACGCCAGCCGCGTCAGCCACTCCAGGCGAGAGCCCAGCTCTTAACTCAGCTAAACCACCAGCGCCGGGCGAGTTTTCATCGAAAGTGCGGCTCTTGGTGGCAAGACAGCCAACCTCAAAACACCTTCATACTGAGGACCAGATTCTCGCCAGCTTCGTCAAACATCTGAATCAGTATGAAAACATCGAGGCCACATCAATTGGAGATACTAAAGAAAGCCGGGCCGTCGAGCGTGCAAAAGCTGAAAAAGAAGCGTTTGTAATTCTAATGAAGTTTGACATCGATAGTTTCCAGAACGGAACTATCATTGTGAATTCGCAGGACCTCGAGATTGAGTATTTCGTGCTCGCGCCCCAAACCGGAAAGAAGCAGACAAACGGCAAAGTTTACTTCCAAGGAATTGGTGGCGGAAGAATGCGGAAGAGTAATTGGCCCAACGGCACGCCGATCCGGATTACCCCTGAAGCTGCCGGCATAGAGGCAGCAGATGGCTTGTACTTCTGGCTGAAACTTGCAGCCGTACAGAAGCGCGAGCAGTAGCGAAGCTGCTGCTTCGAAGGACAGCTCAACTCCAGCCAATTTGCAGCTTGAAAGGACTGCTCAACTCCAAACTATTTGCAGGTTAGGAATGACAGCTCAACTCCAGCCAATTTGCAGGTAAGGAAGGGTGGCTTGCCCCCCGCTGGAGCGCCAAGGGCGCGACTGGTTTTGAATTATGCAACGCAATTTCACTAACTATAGTTAAACTGCTAAATTGAGAGCTGAAATAAAAACTGTCGCGCCGCTGGCGCTCCGGCGGGGGCAAGCCACCCTTCCCTACCTGCAAATTGGCTGTAGTTGAGCTGTCCTTCCTTAGCTGCGAATGGGCTGGACTTGAGCTGTCCTTCCTGACCCGCAAGTTACCGTACCTTCTGGGTTCCCAACTCATCGAGTGCACTGGCTAATCGTTCCAGTCCATGCGCCAGCGTTTCAGTGTCACCACCCAAGCCGACGCGGAAATGGTCAGGCATCTCAAAGAACTGCCCCGGCACAACTGACGTTTCATACTTCTCTCTCAGCAAAACGCAGAGCCTCTCTGCGGTTCCCTGTCTCACTCTGGGAAACATGACCGATCCAAAAGGGGGTCTTATTGCCTCCAGATCATTTCGGCTGTCGAGAAACTGATTTAGCAGCTCACGATTCTTGTCTAACCGCGTCTGAGCGTGCCGGGCAATATCCGTCAGTTGCTCAAGTGCTACGACGCTGAGGCGTTCGCCCGCATGCACGGGGGTGGAAGCAAAAAGGTCGTTCAGCAGCCACATGCGCCTGGCGAGTTCCGGCTCGGCGAGAATCCATCCGCAACGCAGCCCGCTTAGACCAAACGCTTTCGTCAGGCTGCTCGTCACGATAAATTGATTTCCCAGATGAAAGGCGGTGGGCGGCGGCTCGGCGAAAAGCATCTGGAGATAAACTTCATCAACCAGGACACGAGTGTTTCTCCTGATGGCCAATTCGCCAACGGCCCTCAGCGTTTCATCATCGGTCAGAACTCCGCTCGGATTGTGGAAGTTCGTTATTACAATTAGGCGGGTGCGCGCGCTCAGGTTTCTCTCAATTTCAGCCGGCGAAATACTGAAGCCGTCCGCAAACCTGCGCGGAAACCGTTTCACATCGGCGCCAAGATAGTGAGCAAGCGCTAACAGTGGTTCATAGGCAGGACTTTCGAGCAGGATCTCGTCGCCGGGCCTGATTAGCGCGGCCATAGCGAGATGATTAGCGAACGACGTCCCGGCTGCCGTCACGACACATTCAGCGTTGACCCGGTATCTGTTAGCTAGTGAATGTACGAGAGGCGGGTAACCGTAGCCTGTTTCTCCCGTAATCTCGAGATCGTCGAGCGAGACCTGTAAGTCCGCTAACTTCAGATTCGCAAGACCACTGGTGGCGAGGTTGAAACGCGCGCGGGAGCGCGTCTTGGCCCAATGCATGTACTCGGAAGCCCTGACTTCACTTCGCTTATCCGAGGCAGCGTTCATTTTGTGTTTCTCCAACGCCAGAAAAGAAAGGCCGGTATTCCAGCCAACAATATTGCCAGGCCTATCAAAGTGTTTTCCGGGTAGCGATAGACAGTATTGATCACTACCAGCCAACAGACGGCAACAAAAAGCGCGGTAGTTACAGGATGACCGGGCACAGTCGTGCCTGGAGAAAGATTCTCCGGCGCCCGAGTATTCTCGGCTGTTTTCCGCCGCCGGAACACAAAAATGCAGAGGGCCGTCGCGCCAAAGAATATGAAGTCCACGGAAACCACATAGTTGAGGATCTGATCATAACGGCCGGAACGCGCGATGATCATTGCCAATACACCCTGCAAAGCAATGGCAATGATGGGAACGCGTGTCTTCGGGTGTAACCATGCCACGCTCTTGAAGAAGAGTCTGTCATCGGCCATCGCGAAGTACACGCGCGGAGCAGTTAACATTCCCTGGCTGAGGAAGCCGAGCGTTGAGATGGCAATGCCGGCGGCAATTGCGCGCGCACCGGCCGGACCGAGAGCGAGCCGCATTACATCCGAAGCGGGCGTTTCGGTGTTAGCCAGACCTGAGACTCCAAGAGCACGAACACAAACGAAGTTTACTGCCAAGTAGAGGATGACAACCCCTGTGACGCCAATGATCAGTGCACGTGGCAAGTTCTTTCGTGGCTCTCTTATCTCTCCTGAAACGAAGCTGGCGGTCTGCCAGCCGCCGTACGCAAATAACACCGGCACCATCGCCGCTCCTATCGCAGTCAGCAGACTAAAGGACACCGGACGATCAAGCAGGCCGCCAGGAGCAACTCCTGATCTCGACTGCCCAGCGAGGAATAGACCACACAAGATTAGCCCGAAGATCGCAATAATCTTGAGTACCATCAGAAAGCTTTGCACCGTTCCGCCGGCGCGAACACCCAGACAGTTGATTACAGTCAAGCTACCGAGCGCCAGAAGGGCAACAAGCCAATCAGCCACTTGCAGATTGGTCAATTCCAGAAAGTAACGAGCGAAAGTGACCGCGACTGCCGCCATACCGCCGGTTTGGATAACGAGTAATAGTCCCCAACCGTAAAGAAACGCCACCAACGGATGATATGCTTCGCGAAGATATGCATATTGGCCACCGACTTCAGGCCGAAGTGCCGCCAGCTCTGCCCAGATGAACGCGGCAGTCAGCGCTATGAGTCCACCTAAAGCCCAGGCGAAAAGAATCAAGAATGGCGTTGTGACCTGACGGGCGACGACATAGGGATTCATGAAGATGCCGGAACCGATGATGCCACCCATTACAATCATGGTGGCGTCAAAGAGGCCCAGGCGCCGCGCCAAGCTTGGCATTGGCTGGTTGGTAGATGGCGCGTACGGTTTGGAGTTCATTTAGAGTCGAATGCTTGAGAGTATTGCTGAATCAGCTTCTCAGCGCACTCCAAATATTGACATCTCTGATATAACAGTCACACTTCTTAAATCAATCCATAACCATCCAACAATGACAACTCAAGCAAACTTCTCCCTGGGAATCTACGACCGGACCACTGTCTTTTGGTCGTGGCTCTTTCCGCTCAGTTATTTGATCCATATCGCAGAAGAATACTGGGGCGGCGAGGGATACCCAGCCTACATCCTCCGGCTCAGAGGCGTGCACATGTCAACGACGCGGTTTCTGGCAGCACAGAGCGTAGGACTTATCCTGGTAACAATAGGCGTGATTCTGGCACGACGGCTCAAGTTTCTTCCAATGATGCTGGTTATTCTAGGGACAGTTGTCGTGGCTAATGCAATTACCCACATTGTCACCGCTCTCATTACTCTCAGTTATGGACCAGGCCTGGTTTCCTCAATAACCATCTGGGGTCCGCTCGGCATCGCCACTGTAATCCGCTACAAGTCCGCAATCGATGATCAACGACAGTATTGGATCGCGATTGCCATCGGCGTGGCCATTAATATCGTAGTCGGCATACTTACAATGCGGGGCGGAAGAGTTGTTTGATTTGACTGGGACTTCTTGGAGCCGACGTCCCACGTTCCGTTTAGAAAGCGGACTTGTCCGCCGCCACAGGCGCACAAGTGCGCTCTCTAAACGAGCGTAGTTTTTGCAAAAAAGAAACCGGAGCCTTGAAGGGATGACTCCGGTTTTCTGTTTACTTTGATTGCGCTCATTAGAAGCCGTTGCTGGCTCCTTTGAATCCATGCATCGCCTGTTTGAGACCCCAGGTGATGACGCGCATGTTGTCATAGCAATAGCCGAGAATGTAGTTGCACGTCGAGAGGCAGTGCTTGGTGCATTCTACTTTCATCTCGTCCAACTGCTTCACATCAAACTTGTGATCGCCTACAGTACCCCAATCGTGCGTAGCTGAATACATCGGGAAGCACGGCGCGAGCGAACCATCAGTGCGAATGATCAGCGAGTTCTGCCCCGCGCGGCACTGCCAAGGTGGAACCTGTCCGCGCATCAGCTGTTTCATGTCTTCCATGTGCTGCGTCGGGTTCGCCATCTTGTAGCCATGGTTGACGCGCAGGTCCTGAAGGTAGTCGAGCAGAGCATCAACCTTCGGCCAATCGTCAGGAGTCAGATAAGTTCGATTCTCGTTCAGGTGCTTGAAGTGGGTCTGCTCGGTCATCGGCGTTTCGTTGACGTGGTAGTCAGTGGCGATGCCGTTGTCGTGAGCTATCTCCGTAAGCTCCTTAACATCGTCCATGTTGTTATGGCAGATGTTGATATTAAACATGACCGAATAGCCATAGTGATGCTGCCGCTTGACGAGGTAGTCGAAGTAAGACCGAATGGGCTCCAGCGCTTTCGGCAAAGACTTGCGCTCCTTGACCGAATCTACCGCCAGATTAAAGGTCGCGATACCGGCATCGCCAAGGCGGTCGATCACATCAGGTTTCATCAAGCGACCATTGGTCGGCAAATAAACGAAGATGTCTCGCTTCGCACTGTAGTCAACAATCTTGTGGATGAACTTCGGCCGCAGCAGAGGCTCGCCACCCATCAACGCCAACACGCGGGCGCCTATCGAATGGAGCCAATCGATCGAGCGTTTGGCAACGTCTTCGGTCATGCCCTTAACAGCGTTGTTATAGGACCAGCAATAGTGGCAGTCGAGATTGCATTTCCATTCGGTAAAGAGGTACGGAATGATCGGGCGCAGTTCACCGCGATGCCATCGCGACTTGAAATAAGGAGAGCCCCAAGTCTTCCAAGTCCGGATCGCATTGAACTTTTGGTATTCCCTGCGAGTCATAGGAACCGGATTGGGTTTCTGGGGGTAAACCGGTTCCGGTAATGCTTCTTCGGGCATCGGTTCAAGCTTGGGATGTGCTTCCGCTTTGTAGAGTATCTGGTGAAGCTTCTGATCTATGCGGAACGGTTGGGCGGAAGTTCCCGCATCGAGGTTCTCCTGAATTTCTGCCATGTTGTTTCCTCTCCGGATTTAGGCGAGCGCGCAAGAACTGCGCGGCGGATAGTTAAGTCCAAGTCTAGAAAGAATAGTTCCCAACAAACGAATTTATCGGATGAATCGACCGTCTCGGGTAAAAAAGCGCCAGCCGCTGCGAAATCAAGGGTTCAAACTCGCGAATATTCGCCGATTTTCCGCCGAATTGCAAGCGTTAAGAGGAATTGCTACCGGTTTTAGGGGCCCGCAACCAATAAGACTAAAAAAGAGATTCTCCGGACTTGTTACACAGAAAACACGGAGGCGCACAGAGAAAAACCGCAAATTAGGACACTGTCTTTTTTTCCATAGGTTGCGTGGCTGTTTGAATCGCGTTACGCTTGCGCCTTTTGCCGGATGCCTTTATTTAGTGTGTGACCGGCATCGTAAGTAAAACAACAGCAACTTGTAAGGACCAGAAGTATTGGCTAGTAGAGCTGACGCAATAGTCACCGCAGGTCTGAGACCCGACCTCTTTACGGATCGAGGTCTGGTTTCGATAAGCACGAATTTGCTCGTTGCAAGTCTCGCCGTACTGGTTATCGTCGGTTTTGGTTTCCGCGTGTCAAGCCTGAGCGCCGAAGGTTTGAGCGAAGACGAACTGAACAAGCTTCAGGCAGTCGCGGACTATCGTGAACACGGATTGACGTCAGCGAACAGCGAGCATCCGCTGCTAATGAAAGCGCTGATGACCGGCAGCGTCGTCCTGGCTGACAAATGGAATAGCATTCCTTCTCTTGGCGGACACAGGCCAATTTCACCCGAAACCGCTCTTCGTCTGCCGAGCACTATCTTCGGCGCACTCACCTCCATTCTTATTTATCTGTTAGCGGCCGAACTGTTCGGTGCTGAAATCGGATTGATCGCGGCAGCGTTGTGGGCTTTCGATCCAATGGCCATCGGATTCAACCGGCTCGCGAAAGAGGACACGTTCGTATCGTTCTTCTTTCTGCTTGCCAACTTCCTCTGGCTGCGAGGACAACGTGTCGCAGAAAGTGAACCGCACCGCAACCCTGAAAAATTTTACTGGGCTTCAGCTGCAGCATTTGGCGCGATGCTGGCGTCGAAATATTTGTTCCCATTGCTGGCGGTCAGCGCTAGCTACTATTTATTGTTCCAGAGATTGCCGGAGACGCGTTGGCGTTTGGGGAAGATACGGTTGCTGAAGTTTTACGGTCTCATGGGAATCGTGTTCGTAATTCTAAACCCGACCATTCTGCTCCCGGCGACGTGGCACCAGATGAGTCAATTCGCCGGCCAGAAGCTCATCGGCCATGCTGGTTATGAATTCATGGGGAAGGTCTATCCGCACCGGTTTACTGACTATCTGCATGGAATCCCCTGGTATTTTTACCACCTCTTCCTACTTATCAAGTTGCCTTTATTAACTGTCGCAGGGTTCCTGGTGGGCTTCGTTATGCTTCTACGGCGCAAAACTGGCGACGGACGTTTATTCATGCTGGTGTGGATGTTCTTGTGGATGATGGCGTTCAGTTTTGGGGGCGGAAAGTTTACTCGTTACTTCACAACTGTGCTTCCGGCCGTGCTCATCACGTCAGCAATTGGAGTGCAAGCTGTTGGTCGCTGGACCGGTCAACGACTCTCCGCTTTGCTCGTGACAGAATGGCCGCGCACTTACTCGCGCATAGCTCTTACGGCCATAATGATCCTGGCTTCAATCAGGACATCGGCGAATGTGGCGCCCCACTTTCGACTTTTTACAAACGACTTGGGTGGCGGTACCGCCAAAACCGGTTACTATTTCCCGCACGATGAGTTTTACGACGCGAGTATTCGTGATGTGATGATTGAGATAGCCGGCCGCGCCACGCCAGGAACAAGAGTGGCAAGCGAGACCCCGGGTCTGACCTCTTACTATGCACAACGCGCCAACCGCCCGGATCTCGTTTCCGTTAATCTTTCCGATCCAAATCGCTTGCAGGAACTACGCGAAGGAGATTTCGTGATCGACGCACGGGGCCGCCGCTACTTCAGCAATGCCGAGCTGCTTGATACGATCGAACGGTCGAGCACCCCTGCCTTTCGTGTTTCACTTGGTAACGTGCCCTCTGCCTCAGTCTACGTGTTGGACCACAATTCGCTCGAGGCAATCAGCGAAGCCGCACATCACCTGACGCCGCTGACGAGAAACGTTCCTCCGCAGAGACTTGCTGTTGAAGGACACTAGGCAAAAATCCTACGGCTTCTGTCCAAACTGATTTAGCAAACAGGAGATCCAACTTGAAAAAGCTTCTCATCGCCACGCTATTTCTTTGTCACTTATCAGCGTTCTCACTTGCCCAAGCTCAAACCCAGTTCACGCTCGAACAAGTAATGAGTGCGCCCTTTCCTTCGCATCTGGTGGCCGCGCCGTCAGGTGGTAGCGTCGCCTGGGTTCAGATTGCAAAAGGTGCAAGGAATATCTGGGTCGCAAGCCCGCCGGAATACAAAGGCAGGCAGTTGACGTCCTACAGTGAGGACGATGGCGAGGACCTGGGCGAACTAGTTTGGACCCCAGATGCGAAAGCGATTGTTTATACACGCGGTGGCGACCTCGACAACTTCGGAGAAAGCCCGAATCCGCGCAGCGCGCCGGAAGAACCAAAGCAACTGCTTTGGATGGTGACATTGGACGGCAAAGCCCCTCGTCAACTGGCTGAGGGACACTCAGCCGCCGTATCACCCAAAGGCTCCGCCCTGGCGTACATTTCCAAGCGCGAAATCTGGTCCGTACCGCTTGAGGGAGCTCAGAAGCCGGTTGTACTTGTGCAATCGAAAGGTCGAAGCAATTCACTTCGTTGGTCCCCGGACGGCTCCACGCTGGCATTCGTCAGCGGTCGGGCAGACCACAGCTACATTGGTGTTTATGATCTCAACGCGAAGACCGTTCGGTATCTCGATCCGAGCGTCGATCGAGACGACGAACCCGTATGGTCGCGCGATGGTAAGCAAATCGCCTTTGTTCGTGTTCCTGCTTCCCGTGAGGCCGCGGCTTTTGCGCCCCGGCGCACTGGCGAACCGTGGTCGATTCGCGTTGCCGATGCTCAGACGGGCGTCGGACGAGAAATATGGAAGGCAGACAAGGATGTGGGTAGTGTCTGGAGAAATATTGTTGCGGATAATCAACTGGTCTGGTCGGCGGATGATCGGATCGTTTTTCCCTGGGAGAAAGACGGATGGACACATCTCTATTCCGTTTCGTCTTCAGCGGACGCGCGCGTTAACAAAGCACTACTGCTCACACCCGGGGAATTTGAAGTTGAGCACGTAGCCGTGAGCGCCGATGGAAAGGAGATCATTTATTCTTCCAATCAAGACGATATCGATCGCAGGCATCTGTGGCGTGTGTCCACGGGCGGGGGAAAACCCGCTACAGCACTGACGGATCCCCCACTTGGAAACGGAATCGAGTGGTCGCCGGTTGCGACCAGCGATGGAAAGGCAATCGCTTTCTTTCATTCAGATGCGAAACGTCCCGGGCGTGCGGCGATCAAAATGGGCTCGGAAGGCGTGCGCGATCTGGCCGCCGAAACTATCCCGGCCGAGTTTCCCGAGAACTCGCTGGTTGAGCCGCAGCAAGTAATTCTCGACAGCGCGGATGGCATGAAGATTCATGGGCAACTATTTCTGCCCCCGAACCCCGACCAGACTAAGCGTCATCCGGCGGTACTATTTTTTCATGGTGGGTCACGACGCCAGATGCTTCTCGGCTGGCATTATATGTACTACTACCGGAACGCCTATGCGATGAATCAGTATCTTGCTAATCATGGTTACATTGTCCTGTCGGTTAACTATCGCAGCGGGATTGGCTACGGCATGGCGTTTCGCGAAGCTTTGAAGTATGGGGCGACGGGTGGCAGCGAATTTAACGACGTGATGGGCGCGGGTATCTACATGCGAAATCGTCCGGATGTGGATCCCCAAAGGATTGGACTGTGGGGCGGTTCTTATGGCGGCTACCTGACAGCCATGGGACTGTCACGAGCGTCGGATCTGTTCGCGGCTGGTGTAGACATGCACGGAGTTCATGATTGGAATATTGTGATACGCAACTTCGTGCCGACTTACGATCCCCAGGCCAAACCCGATGCCGCGCGTCTGGCATTTGAATCGTCTCCACTATCGTCGATCAAGACCTGGCGATCACCGGTGCTGTTAATTCATGGCGACGACGATCGCAACGTGCCATTCAGCGAGACGGTGCATTTGGTTGAGGCACTCAGAAATCAGGGAGTGGAGTTTGAGCAGCTTATCTTTCCGGACGAGATACACGATTTTCTAAAACATGATGACTGGCTGCGTGCCTATCACGCCTCGGCAGACTTTCTCGATCGCCACTTGAAGCGAAATCGATGAATAAAACTTGAAAGCAGCTTCCTATCTGTAATATTGTCTCGCCACCTCGCAGAGCCGGTTTTCGGGTAGAAACTCTCTGACCCATCCCGAAGACGGAAACTCGTAGCTCTTCACGAGTCAGTGTTCCATTTGATGTGCTGCCGGTTGCGAGACAGCCGGTCTATGCCGCGTTCCTCAAGTAGCAATCTACATGCAAGTGCGCCTACCGAAACCAATGAACCTTAACGAACTAACCGGTAAACTGCTTTCATCTGAACGTCGTCACGCAGTCGGGACTCCAGGCGTCAGTTTTGAAATACTATTGCCGGGGATGGATTACACTCAGTCGTTTAAGGCACTTAGAGAAATCATTGGCAACGAGAGCCGCACAAGAGCCGTATTGAGCGGCATTTTTTGGCAGGTGATTTCTTCATCCGAGTCCTTTCGGCGGTTTATGAACCAAGCGGGCGTTGGGAACCCGATTGAGGAAGGTGGACGACTAATCCTTACGATGCATTTAGACGGAAACCAAAGGCGCTATGACCTTCTGGTATTGTCACCAAGAGTGCAACCAGAAGAAAGTCGGTCCGTCCCTTTGACGCAACTACTACAAACGGGCGAAGTAACATTGAAAGATATCCCGGAAGCTACTTCGCGTTGGCTGGACTATCGCTTTCATGAATTGAACTCACTCCAGAAGGATGACTCGTTTACAGCGGACGCGTTTGTAGGCCAGGAGATGCTCCTAAAAAACTTAGCCGAGAGCGGTTCCTCTATGGTCGAAGATCTGATATCGCATCAGGAATTTAGCGTAATGTTTGCTCCAATGCCTGCGACCATACCTACCAACAAAGTCGGCTCTCCAGCATGGGGCGTTGCCTTGACTAGAGACGCGCCGGCCATTTCAACAGCGGGAGTAGCTACTCTCGACCGTGAGGGCCGTTTTGGCGTCACCGCTTCTCTTCACGGTGTGGTTGCGGAGCCAGAAGCAATTTACGATATGTGGAACGATCGCGGAGCTGCCTGCGTTGTGGGTGAGAAGATTTATGTCGGTCGCGAAGAGGGTGTCATACGCAGGGCCGATTTGATTACCGATAGCTGTTTCATTGAGATGGATCCATCAGTTCTTCTGAACGCCACCGCGACTAAAGGACCGCTCATGAACAAGAGTCCATATCGAAAAGAGCCGGTTACCTTCGATGGCCTTTCTTCAAGAAAACAAAGCACTTTCATTACTGAGGTGGATATCGGAATACCTCTTGTCTCGCGCGGTGAACAAGCCAAGGTCTACACTCAGCCAGTCACTAACCCAGGCGACTCAGGAAGCGCATTGGTTAACAATGACGACTACGTGCTCGGCTTCAGTCATCGTCGCACGGGATTGGGAGAAGCAATCGAGTTTGCCGAATGGATCTGGGCGCATTCTGTCTACACCGCGCTCCAACTTTAACGAAATGGGAGATTAGTTGTGGGTTGGTGGAATAAGTTATTCAAGACGCGTGCGGAAGATTGGGTCTTCCAACGGCTCAAAAATGATCAAGTGCCGGAAGACCCTAAGTCAAATGATGTGCTTTCTGCTGGTGAAGCCTACCTAACCATCACCTTGCGCTCAATGCGAGTTGTGAATGTTCGCAAACTGGCAACGAAATTCTATGGTGTAGTTCACAGCTTCATTACAATCGATCACCTTTCCGGCAAGGATGGCTCGTTTCAGACGGTAACTACGCCCTCGCAGTTGCGCAATATTGATTCGCAGAATGTCGACCATGTTATTCAAGTCAATAAGACATTGCTTGGACCCATCCCCTACCGCGGTGGCCAGATTGGATTGGAGCTTGGGTTGTTTTCCGTCAAAGAGGCTGACCTTGCCGCCCCTTTCCTAGATGTCCTGCAAAGCATGGCGTCACAGGCTGGGGTGGGTATTGTTAGTGCGGCACTTCCCTTCGCTGAGCCAATTAAAAAAGGGATAGAGGCTATAACCGGAACATCAGGCGACTCAATTCTGGAAATAGGCGTTGCCACAGACCTCAATCCTCCAACAACAGGGTGGTGGGTCGTCATGCGTGCGCCTAAGGAGACGACAATAGTCTCCGAACTGGACGTCACGCCCACGGATTTCCGATTGGTAAACAAGGCTAGCGGGGAGTTAGTCAAAGACTATCCGTACTTGGTCTTCACTGTCACGCAAAGCACAAAGCGTTCGGACTGGTTCAAACTTCCCGACTTGACTAAGCCTTATCAAAAACTCCAAGATGCAGTTCGCGATGGTGACTATAACGCCGCCAAAGATTTAATTACGACCTTCAAGCGCCTCGCGCTTACCAGCGACGATCTGATCACGGACGATGCGAAGAACATCGGCAAGCTCGTGCAAGCCAAAGCCGAAGAAGCTCTGGGCGCAACGTTGACCAGCGCTGGGAAAACAAAGATCGATTTACCGCCACTGGAGTCTTACCAGTTGTACTAACAGCATCATGCAGATTAGATGAAGCGAGTCAGACACCGGTGTTAGATCTAGTTCTCTGATCGTCGCACTTCAACTTCAACCGGCTTAGCATCGTGAGACTCGTAGCCTTCAGGCCAGTTAGAGATGTTAACGCCGTAGAGCCAATCCGCTTCGGATGTGACTGCGAAGCGGATACTGATCGCTAGGCCACGCATCGCGCGGAGCCGCACCAGCAACCGATCAACTCGCCACTCCTGAATCAGAGGCTGACCTTCAGGTTCTACCGCGATTAGTCGTGATCCACAGTCTGTCCCGTTTACAAAAAGCGTCACGCGCGTCTTAATGTTTTCTTTTTGGGCGTCGATCGGAAGCACCGGCTGAATGTGCGCGCGAACGAGCAGGTGATTAACGCGGCGACGATCTTCGCGAGCGGGTATTGTGTATTCAAGATGGCCGATTCCGAATCCCCAGACGTATCCTGGACCACCACCAATCTTCTCGAATCGTTCACTGGCAGCCATCTGTGGCTTGAAGCGATAGAGAATTGATCGGTCTTCGCGAACTATGACTTGCGGCAGTGTGGCCGGATCGTTTGGAGGACGCGTCCAGGCAAACTGTCGCGGCACCAGATTTCGTGAAGCGTCGAGCAATCGTTCAGGCGGATCAGCGGACGCGAGCGAGCCAAACATCCGCGAAGCGCGCGTAACCTCTGCAAGCACGGTCTGGTCGCGACTGGTGGTATAGGTGACACCGTAACCGCGCCCGGGATCCGGTGTCAGTATCCAGAACATTGCACCGCCCACCCCCGCTTGAACGTTACTTTCAAAGTAGCCGCGATACCACTCTGCCTGAGAAAAACCCTTGTAACCTTCGACTCCCATTCCGAATTCCCCGAACACCAGTGGCTTTTTCAGAAAAAAAGCCGCGGCCGCGCGATTCTCAATAAATTCGCCCAGCGTCTTGGGTGAATCAACAAAACTGTCCGCATCCTCTCGCGGATAATTATGCACATCGCAATAGTCGATATTGGGCAGCTGATGATCCGCAATCCACTCTCGCCTTTCAGCAGACGTTCGATAACCCCAGTCGCCTGGCGCAATTATGTGGTTCGGATCGAGCGACTTTAGATAGGCGCTCATCTCGGCAATCCAGGCGCGGCGTTCCGACCACCGGCTCGTAACCGCCTGAGCCTCATTCATCAGTTCCCAGCCGAAAATATTCGGATCGTCGCGATATAGGGTGCCGGTTATGGTATTGCGCCGCGTTGTGAGTTTCTCGAGATGTTCACGATATAGCCGGCGAGTTTCGTCGTTTGTATAAAAGAGCATTGCGCGTTCAGGATTGATGCCAAAACGAAACTTCTCATCGGCGGCGTCTGCAATGCCGGCCCAACGCAGATACTGTGTAACGCCGCCCGTATCGCGCCACCAATTCACCAGGCAGAGTTGCACCAACAGTTTGTTGCGGGCGGCTTCTGCGATGACGTTGTCGAGATGGACCAGGGCTTCTTCATTCCATTTACCCGGCGCCCAACGCAACGGATGCGTACGAGGCCAGTCTGCCAGATCGGCGACAGGCCCGATATCGCCCGGCCCACCTTCACCCGAAGCCCACACCCGCACAACTCGAATTCCTGCCTGCGCGGCCTGCCGCAGAGTTTCCGGCATACGTTCGCGATCTTCATCGCGGTACATAACAGAAACGTTGGCGCCCGCAAATCGAAATGGTCGCCCATCGATCATGAAGCGACTGCCACGAGTCTGTACGAAAGATTGTGGACTCAATCGGTGAGACGAATTGCTACGCTGGGTAACTAAGAAAACCGCCGCGCCCACAACTGCGAGCACGGCGATCAAAAAAAGTCGTTTTACCATTCAATAAAGGACTCTACTCGCCCGCTTCCACCACCCGGGCGGGTATCGGCAGGGACTCTCACAGGACGCAGTCTGGCGCTAGCGTGGGCTTGTCAACTTAATGAAGCCCATAATCGCGCAGACGGCTCCGAGAATAACGAATAAGTTGAAGAACGTCAGGACGCTCAATGCGAGGCTGGTGTCGTTGGTTACTACCCCAAAGCCAACCGCAATAATTTGAATATGAAACAGCAGCAAGCAAACCGCTGCGAACGAAAACCATCTTGCCGAGGGACCAAACGCGCGCGAGCGTGCGAACCCGAGCACCACCGCTATTAACCACGCTACAGCGCCGAGCAGGAACATTCCGAGGAACACCGGGATAAAGTAGCTCGGCTTATTAAAAGTTGTGTCCATCTGTGCAAGCAATAAGGTTGATGCTCTGAACATTCGCCTCTCCTAGGTTTCTTGTTGGTATTGATGACAAACTAAGCGCCGTTTGCGCACCCCATAAACCGCTCCTGTGCACAAACGGCGTCAAATTCGGTTTTGATGATAAGTACGGCGACGCACAATCAGCTTTGTCAGCCGGCAAGCAGATATTCCGCGAACGGCCGAGAACGCCGAGGCATCGCAGCCTACTGAGTGATGTGGATCTCTTCTTCCTGATTCACGTGACCGAGGAAGTAGATTAACCCGCAGACGAAAGCGATCGCTGCCAAGCCCAATGCCATCCAGCCAAGGGAATGGCCGCCCCCCTCTTCACTGAAAGTCACGAACTTGTAGAAGTAATAGATCGACCCCACGGCTGCAGCTAAACCCACTACCGCTGCTATCAGCTCCTTTATCTTCATGTCTACCCTCCGGTAAATGAGTCGCTATGAAGGTTTATGGGAAAAAGCCGATTAAATGTGCCTGCATGTTAACGCCGCGCATCGCGGAACGCAAGTGTTTCGATTAGAAGAAAAACGACCGTTAACAGCCGATTAGAGCAGCCGCCGGGCGGAATCTGCGAGTGATACCGAAACAAACTACCCAGCCTGTGTGTGCGGTAGCGCAAAGCCAGTTGCCGCAGATATTTGCAAACTCTTAGGGGTTCATGACGACGTCTTTCGACATGAAAGTGAGCTGGACACGCTACTTCAGGATTATGCGTTTGTCACCGGCGCGCCGGGTTATGCGCTCGCTGTCGAAGTATTCAAGCAAAGGAATTGCATACTTGCGTGAAACGCCCGCCAGGTCTTTAAATTTTGCGACGTCAATCAGTCTTTCCGGTTCATGTTCGGACGCATATTGACGCAACTGGGTCGTCAAACGTTTGAGCGCCTGGGAATGAAAGAACATCTCGCCTTGGACACGCACAAGCGTTCCATTGTCGATAAGTAACTGAAGAATTTTCCGACCGTACGCGTGTTGAGTCGTTGAGACTCCAGCAGCTTCGAGTACTTGATTGAACAAAGGCACTTCCAGTCCGGCTTCTTCGTAAGTCTTCGCTATTTTTTCGCGAAGTTGAATGTCGGCCGCTGATAGTTCAACGCCATGCTCACGGGCGCGAACCAGATCCTTGTCGGCAACCAAGGCGCCTGTTTTTTCGAGACGTGCAATGATGGCGCGAAATAATTCAGGAGCGGCATGCGCGAAATGACGCTCTCGCAGGGTTTCGCGTGCGAGTCCGCGAGACAGTGGTTCCCGTTGGTGGTGAAGCTTCACCGCTTCAAGAGCTGTTTGAGCGAACCTGTCAAAATTTTCCTTTGCAACGAAGATACCTTCCACTTCGACTATCGCCGTTTCCTGTGCTCTGATCGCGACCTGCGAAACGACTTCATCGTTCCAACCTGTTCGCGCCACTAGGTCCGAGTGTCTTAATCCCTGATCACCTGCCGCTACTACAAACGCAGCGAGTCTCTCGTGAGGTCGCCCGTCAGACAAGATACGCAAGCGCTCACCAGTTTTCGCCAATTCCCTGCCGCGATGTTTTGTTGCCTGAGGATCCAGGACCACTCCTCCGGCGATGGTCTCGGCTGGTGAATAGGAGCGAACAATAAAGCGCTCATTATGCAATGCCACAACCGGACTCTCGAGTCGTATCTGCGCAAAAGCAGTTTGGCCTGGTGGAATCTCGTTTTGAGTGTTAAGTACCCTGACGCGACCGAGCACCTCTGCCGAACCAATATGAATACGCAGACGGGAACGAGTACGGATAGGTCGAGGTGCACTAGCCAAAACGCTGAGCCGAACATCAATAATTTGCGACGGACGTAATCGGCCAATCGGAGCGAGCACCATGCCACGTTCGATGTCGGCTGCATCAACGCCAGCTAGGTTCACTGCCGTCCGTTCGCCGGATTGCGCGCGCGAAACTGAAGTTCCATGCACTTGCACTCCGCGGGCGCGCACGCGAAGACCTCCTGGAAGCAGTTCAAGTTCGTCTCCCGCCACAATCTCGCCCGATACGAGGGTGCCGGTAACTACAGCGCCAAAGCCTTTCATGGTGAAGGAACGATCAACTGGCAATCGAGTAACAAAGTCAGAAGAACGTTCCGGCACACCCTTGGCAATTTGGCGGAGCGCCGCGCGAAACTCCTCGAGGCCGTCTCCGGTGCGCGTACTTACAGCGACGAGCGGCGCTCCCTCGAGAAACGATCCGGCAACCAGCTCCTCCGCCTCAGCTCGCACCAGGGAAAGCAGTTCATCCTCAACGAGATCGATTTTGGAAATGACTACCAGGCCCTGCCGCACCTCGAGCAGCCGGCAGATGTCAAAATGCTCCCGCGTTTGCGGCATCACACCTTCGTCCGCTGCAATAACGAGCGCCACGGCATCGATTCCGTGCACGCCGGCAAGCATGTTTTTGACGAAACGCTCGTGGCCAGGTACGTCAACGAAACCAACGCGCACGTCCCCGAGATCAAGGTCTGCAAAACCAAGGTCGATGGTAATGCCGCGCCGCTTTTCCTCCGGCAGACGATCGGGATCCTTTCCAGTCACCGCTTGGACAAGTGAACTCTTTCCGTGATCGATATGGCCGGCAGTGCCGATGATGATGGAATGCATTTAGATGGGAAAGATTAGCTTGGGTCTTTGGGTCGCGGTCTTAGGTCGTTAGTTGTCGAACACTCATGTGACGTGGAGTCAGTACCACCTCGCGGTAGCGGGTGGGTGCAGCGTCAGCCTCTTGCCATGAAATGCGCAAGCGACCCACCCGCTACCGCGAGGTGGTACCGACCTCATTTCACCTGCTCTTGGAATATGAGAGATCAAAGTCTAAAGATCTAACCTAAGTACTAAGACCCAAGACCAACGACCCGTGTCTTTTTGAGAACCCGTTCGTAAAACTCAATGTACCGTGGGATTACCAGATCGGTGCGATAGCGCGAGACGGCAGACTCGCGCGCGCGCTGGCCCATCTCACGTCGGAACTCTTCGTCGCTTAAGAGTCTCGCTGCATCCTCGGCCATCTTTTCCACGTCACCCACTTCGCTCAAGAAGCCCGTCTCGCCATCGGTGACGACTTCGGGAACTCCGCCTACCCGCGAAGCAATAACCGGCACTTCGCAGGCCATTGCTTCGAGTGCCGCCAGACCAAAAGATTCCTGCTCAGACGGCAACAGCAAAACATCGGCAGCTGATAGGTAGTGAACTATGTTTGGTTGCTTACCAACAAAGATGCACTTGTCGTAAACACCCAGACAACGCGCCCGGTGTTCGACGTTGGTCCTTTCGCTGCCATCGCCAACCATCACCAGCCGGGTGCTGATTCCTTTCTTCAACACCCGCGCAAGTATCTCGACGCAGTCAACCGGACGCTTCACCGGACGAAAATTTGAAACGTGGACCAGCAGCGGTTCGCCTTCGGGAGCCAGCGATGATCGCAACTCTGCTACCGGGTGACGCGCGTAGTCGGTCTGGCAAATGAAATTTGGGACAACTTCGATGTCGTCAAAGTGAAAAATCTCTTTCGTCGCCTCCTTCAGGTAGTGCGAAATCGCGGTGACCCCATCTGATTGCACAATACCGTAGCGTGTGATGGGGAGATACGAACGATCGGCGCCGACCAGAGTGATGTCAGTTCCATGGAGCGTTGTAATGACGGGCAAATGACGCTTCGGCTTAAGAGATTCGCGCGCGAGAATAGCGCTGATCGAATGCGGGATCGCATAGTGGACGTGGAGTAGATCCAGGTTTTCCGATTCCGCCACCGTTGCCATCTTGGTGGCAAGCGCAAGGGTGTACGGTTGATGCTCAAATAACGGATACGACATCATTTCAACTTCATGGAAGCGGACACGCTCATTTAACTCCGTTAGCCGGGTAGGTAAAGCGGAAGCTATGAAATGGACCGTGTGGCCTCGCGCCGCCAGTTCTTTTCCCAGCTCCGAGCCGACGATGCCACTCCCACCATAAGTTGGATAGACCGTGATGCCGATGTTCATTTTTGAAATTAGCCAGTGGCTCGTGGTCAGTTGTCAGTAGTCAATACTTCTATTCATCGATCAGAGTTTATCGCACACGGCCGGAAGGAGGGTAATCGGCGATCAACTATCCACCGACGACGGACCAATGACCAAACCAAAAAGCGGAGGCAGGCGACCCTCGCAATCGCCTGCCTCCATCTCAACTTGGCTCACCTTCTGTAAGGGGGGCAAGTGAGGGGACGGAGTATATTCCCGCTTGCGCCCTTTGGCAATAGTTCTTTCTTGCAGAATAGACCACCATTTTACATGTTTTTGCGGGCTAAGAATCCGGGCCACTCTGTGCGACTGCACTTCACCTCCAAAGTGGTTATAATGTTCACGACTAATGTAGGAAAGCGAACAAATTAGCTATCGTAGAGGTCGAGGAACGGAGCTCAAATAATGCCTAAGATTAGTGATATAGAAGAAACACCCAATCCAAACGCGGTTAAATTTATTCTTAGAGAAGCCATTAGCAATGGAACAACACACCAGTATGGTTCGGCGGACCAGGCAGAAAACGACCCGCTAGCCAAGTCGTTATTCGACGTGGGCCACGTGGTCTCCGTGTTCTACATGGACCGCATGATTACAATCGAGAAAGATGATGAAGGCGACTGGGACGACCTGCTTCCAGTCTTAGCCGTACCTATTCGCGCTGCCGAAGCCGTAAGCTCGCCGGCCGCGGCGGCAGCAGCGGTGGGTGGCGCGATAGCCGCGGCAACTAGTGACGATCCGCGGCTCATAAAGATCAATGACATCCTGGATGAGAGAGTACGTCCGGCTCTGATGGGCGATGGTGGTTATCTTGAAGTGCTGGGACTGAAGGACCACACGCTTAGTATTCGCTACCAGGGAGCCTGCGGCAGCTGTCCGAGCTCGCTGACCGGCACCTTGATGGCAATCGAGGGGATGCTAAAACAGGAAATTGATCCTGAACTGGAAGTCGTCGCTGTGTGATGGTCCATTTTTTCACCGCCCCCGCCTGAGCCACGCATTCACTACACTGGGACCGCGAGCGTCTCGCCCGCACTGAGCGCAGCGAACAACGGATGGGGTCTGCGCCCGCCTTATAGGAACGCGCGACCCTTACACTGGGACCGCGGGCGTCTCGCCCGCAATGAGCGCAGCGAACAACGGATCGAGGTGCGCCCGGTTTATGGGGCCAAGCAACCTGTGCGTCACGCAAGACACCGCGATCGCGTCTTGCCATTTGCATTTGCATGCAGTCTTAAATGAATCCGTTGTTCGCTGCGCTCAGTGCGGGCGAGACGCCCGCGGTCCCAGTATTCCGGTCCCAGGGTACGTGCGCCGCGTTACGCAAAGGTTGAGTGCTGACTGTTATCCTTTATCTTTCGGGAACTGAACCTCGCCTCGAACGTATAGTCTTTCGTCAAAGCCTGTCTCGCACTACCTTCCGCAGGAGAACTGAGATGACTCCCAACGTGTTTCGTTTCTTTCCCGGTTTGCTTTCCCTTTCCGCGGTCCTCCTTCTTTCTTCAGTGGCGTCTCAAGTTGGCGCTCAGGAAGATTCCCAGAAGACAGCTTCACCGCAACCAACGGTTGTCGCCCCAGTTAAGTCGGCGGGCAAAAACAAGACCGACTCTGCCACCGCAAAGGCCAAAGCTGACCAACAAAAAGCGTTGGCACTTTCGTTACTAGTTTCCCTGGCAAATGATGCCCGCAGTTTTCCGGATCAGAAGTTGCGGGCACGCACGCTATCGCGAATCGCAGATGCTCTCTGGGAGCCTGACCCTGAACAGGGGCGCGCGCTATTTCGCAAGGCATGGGACGCGGCTGAGGATGCCGATCAGGAATCCGCGCGTCGCATGGACGAAGAGCGCCAGCGCCAACTGGCAGCTACGGGAAGTTTTGCACTTTCTGCGCCTCCTGATTTGCGTGCTGAAGTCTTGCGCCTCGCAGCCAAACGCGATCGCGCTCTCGGTGAAGAACTCCTGGACAAACTTAAGGAAGCGCGCAAGCAGGAAACCGCTGATGCAACGTCTCCGAGCCGACCCGATCCATTCGACACATCTGCAGCCCTAAGACAACGGCTCCGACTTGCGAATCAATTGCTGGACACCGACGTAGAGCGCGCGCTCCAGTTTGCGGATCCTGCACTTGGAACGACCACGATGGAGGGAATTAACTTTCTTTCGTTCCTGAGGGAGAAGAACCCGGCAGCCGCCGACCAGCGCTATGAAAGAATGCTCAGCCTTGCGAGCACTGATCTGAAATCAGACCCCAACACTATTTCACTGCTGTCTTCCTATCTATTCACGCCGCATCTGTTCGTAACTTTTGAGCCCGACGGTGGCCAGTCAACTTCGCAAATGAACCAACGCATGCCACCGCCCGAAGTTGGACCGGAACTTCGCAGCGCGTTCTTTAACACGGCCGCCAGCGTACTTTTGCGCCCGTCCCCGTTAAGGGAACAGGATCGCAGCTCGACTGGTCTACAAGGGAAATACCTGATCATCCGCCGCCTGCTGCCGCTCTTTGAACGATATGCCCCCAAAGAAACCACGGACCAATTGCGCAATGAAATGTCCGTCCTGGCACAAGGTGCAAATCGAAACGTACCTCAAGACGACGATGAATTCCCTCTGCAGCGCGGAATTGCTCCCGATCCGAAACCTGAGGATGTCGAAAAGTCACTACTTGATCGAATTGACCGCGCCAAGACTTCGGAAGATCGCGATGCACTCTATTTACAACTGGCCGCGCGAACAGCGCAGAAGGGTGACATGCGAGCTCGTGATTTCACAGAAAAGATCGACGATACCGAACTGCGTAAGAAAGCGAGACCCTATGTCGATATGACGCTGGCAATGAACGCGGTTGAGAAGAAGGATCTGGAGAAAGGCTTAACCCTGGCAGGCAACGGAGAACTAACACACATTCAGCGAGTTTGGTTACTAACGCAGTTAGCCAAAACTCTACCGCCTGCGGATCGCGAGAAGGCTTTGGGAATCATCGCCGATGCGGCTGACGAGGCTCGGCGAATTGACGGTTCTGATCCGGATCGACCAAGTGCTCTGGTTGCGGTTGCCAATGCATTTCTGATCGCCGATCGAGCGCGCGCCTGGGAGACAATGTTGGAAGTTGCCAAAGCTTCGAACTCCACTGAAGGATTTACCGGTGAGGACGGCCGGATTGTAATTAAGTTGCAAAGTAAGAACATGACCTCCTTGCGAACCTCCACGGTCGACGACTTCAACCTCAATGGAGTTTTTCGGACTTTGGCCCAGGAGAATGCGTCGCAGGCAATCGAACTGGCGCGCAGCTTCGAGCGTGAAGCTCCACGTGCTACCGCTCTCATCGCTATCGCCAGGGCGTTGCTTACTGAAAAGAGTAAAGAAAGCGTTCCGCGGCCCGTAAGAGCGGCAGCAAGTCCACCTTCTTTACGCTGAGTGCATCATTCCTAACGAAGAGCGGGGGGCAAGCCCGCCTTCCCTACCCTGAGGTCTTCAACTGGAGCCGTTCTGATTAGAGTTGAAGGCTCTCAAGCCAAGGTGAAACCAATGGTCTCTGAAGTCTCTGGGTTGGGAAGGTGGGCTTGCCCCCGCTCGTTTGGCGTCACGAGTAGATGTTCATTGGTCTTGTCAACAACGCAATCGGGTCGTCGACGTTCAATGCTTCCCGCACAAAGAATGGTTCACCTGCGGCTACGCCAATGAGCGAGCCAAAGTAGCGCATCCGATACTCGATCTGATCGAGAAAGGCTGGGTCGCTAATTCGCGTCATGGGCTCGCTAGACTCCGGCCGGTAAAACTGTGACGCATGTGCTTTGATCGCTGCCATCTTCTCGTTAACGAAATCAGATACATCAACAATGAACGATGGCACCACGTGCCTTGAGAAAAGCGAGTGCATAATAGCGGGCATTCGCACGGGCTTTTGGTTTCCCTCTTCGTCGTATCGCGCCATGGTCGCCAGGCGTGCGGCCTCACGCACGATCCGGCAAGTGTTGGCGTGATCGGGATGAGGATCGTCCCAATGTGTCGTGAGCAACACTTTGGGTTGGTGCGAACGCAGAACGCGAACGACTGCGGTTCGAGCTGCCTCAGTCAGCCAGACGTGCCCATCCGGTTGTCCCAGGTTAAGCCGCAAGTCGAGCTTCATGATGCGAGCCGCCGCAACAGATTCTTCGGCTCGCATTTCGGGCGTACCGCGTGTGGCCATCTCACCGTGACTCATGTCCAGCACCCCGGTGCGATAGCCAAGAGACTTCAATCGGAGCAACGTACCAGCGACGGAGAGTTCAGCATCATCGGGATGGGAGAAAATCGCCAGTGCGTCCAGTTCGAATTGTGATTCGTCCATCGTGTTGAGGTTTAACTGAGGCCGCGCCTTTGGTCAAGTGTATCAAGGTAAAGCAAACTGTTAGTTTGCGGCGGTTCATTCCCACTCAGCTTTGATTCTTGGGGTCTACTCGCGCAAACTATTGCTGGTTCCTTTACTCTCCCTTGACTCTTGGGCCACACAACGCAAACTGACAGTTTGCTTTACTGTTAGGTATGAAGCTCATCGTTCTGGGTTCAGGCACCTCAGTTCCACACGCTACCCGCGCGGCGGCCGGCTACTGGCTGGAGACTGAAAGTGGAACCGTACTGCTGGACATCAGTGCTGACACGCCGCACCGCATGGCCAGCGAGGAACTCGATTGGGTAAATATCCACGCAATCTGGCTTAGCCATTTTCACCTCGATCACATCGGTGGACTCGCACCCTTTCTTTTTGGAACGCGTGGCGCTCCGCAGACTCAGCAACGGCGCCATCCACTTAAGGTGTACGGCCCGGTTGGGTTTATTAAAATCCTTGAGGAAATCGATCAGGCAAATGACTACCGCTTGCTCAGACAACCATTTCCGGTGGAGTTGAAAGAGGTAGAGCCCGGGGAAGAATTTGAACTGTTGCCGGGAATTAACTCAATGACCCTCTCGACGCCTCATACAAGAGAAAGCCTTGCCATCCGACTGAAAGATAAAAGCGGCAGTGTTCTGGTCTACACATCCGACACCGGATACACCGACGAGCTTATAGAATTTGCCGCCGGCGCCAGCATGTTGCTCATGGAATGTTCTTTTCGCAAAAACAAGCCAGTGAAGACGCATCTGGAATTAGCGGACGCGATGGAGCTGGCGAGAATGTGCCGTCCTGAAAAGTTGGTGCTAAGCCATCTTTATTCAGAGTGGGATGGCATCGATCTTGCCGGAGAAGCTAAAGAACACTGGCCCGGTGAAACGATCGCGGCTTTTGACGGGTTGAGATTGGAATTTTAAGCAAGCAGGTTCATCTAGAATTTTGACTATGCGAAAGTTTTTCGTCGCGTTACTAACTGTTGGATTGCCGCTTGCCTCCTCCTTTCCTGCTTCAGATTCCCATTCAGCCAAGTTCGCTGAAAACCCCGTAAGTCCTGAGGTTGATTGTCAATCGCACTTGCTGGAGATAGGACGTCCGCCTAAAACACAAGCTGCGACTAATTCGGCTCCAGACATCAAGATTGTTTCATACAACATACGCTGGCGTAGTGGAGAAGACCTTCACCAGCTAGCACAGCTTCTGAGAGATGACCCGGAAATTGGCGGCGCTGTGATTCTAGGGTTACAGGAGGTGGACCGAAACAAGAAACGCAGCGGCAACAGAAATTCAGCTGCGATGCTCGCTGAGGAATTAGGCATGTACTACGCCTGGGCGGCGCCGCCGCCCCCGAAAAACGAGAAGGAAGAAGAAACAGGCGTCGCCATTTTGAGTGCGTATCCCCTGACTGATGCGCGCCGTCTGGTGTTGCCTCATAAAGGACCCGGCGGCAGGCGAAGAGTGGCGCTTGGAGCGACAGTAAAGCTCGGAACGGCAAACGTGCGGGTTTATTCCGTCCATTCGGAAACACGAATACCGGTAGGCTGCAAGCTTCAACAGATGAAGGCCGTACTAAACGACCTGGCTCGTTACAGCAAAGACATGCCGGTTGTTGTCCTCGGTGACTTGAATACTTGGGAGCCCGCCGCTGTCGCCGAAACCTTCAAACTCTTCGCTGCTGAGAATTTTCACACTCCCTTCGACGACCAGCCGACCTTCTATCGACGCGCATTGTTTATTCCGATTGATCTAAAGCTCGACTGGATTTGGCTGCGAAATCTTGAGTCAACCAGCAACGGAATAGACCGGACGATAAAACTATCAGATCATTTTCCGTTGTGGATAAATCTACGTAGACCGGGAACGCCGATTGGTTCGTCGCCTACGAAGCAATAGCACGATAAGGAAAACCCTGATGGCGCGATTGAATTGAGAAACAGACGAGTTTGCCGCGATATGTTAAAGTACCGCCCGTCCGCTAGCATCCCTGCTAGTTTCTCAAAGATCTCGATTCGGGGACAACAGTATGAAATGTCCAAGTTGTGGCAGAGGCGCCGGCTGGGCCAGGACGCGCTGTCCCGCGTGTAAGGCTAAATTGATTACGTGGTACATCCTTGCGGCGATTATCATTATCGGAGCTTGCTGGGGAGGACTAATTATTCTGGAGAGGGTGGGCTAGCGGGAAAAAAGGAGCAGACGGCAGGAGCAGTCGCTAGGAGCAGTCGGCAGGAGAGCTGGTGGGATTTCAATGACAAATGAGAAATGTGAAATGAGAAATGAAAGATTTTCCATTTGTCATTTCACATTTTTCATTTGTCATCGCAGAACAAATCACCAGATTCCATGTTCGATCCTCCTGCGTCTGCCCTGCTGTCTGTTCCTCACCTAACGCCTTATTATTCTGAAGAAGGTAGGCTAGTGACAAGAAGAAGCAGCAGTCGGCAGGAGCAGTCGCTAGGAGAGGTGGTCAGATTTCAATGACAAATGAGAAATGTGAAATGAGATATGGAAAATTTTTCATTTGTCATTTCACATTTTTCAGTCGTCATTGAAAAGCGAAAAATTCCAACCCTGCTCCTGCCGCCTGCTCCTGCCGTCTGCTCCTCATCGCACGCCCCATTCCCAAAGTCCGTAGAGAATCTTTTTGTCGAGCAGGTTGCCTGACTGCTTTAGCGTCAGAATGATTTGGCCACGATGATGCGACTCGTGTGAAATCAGGTAACCCAGGAAAGCAAACACGTGAGGCTTGAAGCCCTTCACGTTGCCGCCTTCACGTACGGCTCGTCCCAGCAGCGACGTGATGGCTTCGCCGGAGTCCGTTAGTGATTTGCGCAGAATTCTCTTATCGGCGGCTCGCTCCTTCTCAACCTTCAACAAGCCCTTCAATAAATCAGGCGCAGCCGACTTTAGCCACATAAGCCGGACGTTGTGAAGGTGCGCAAACTGTTCGCCGGCAGTGCGTCCCTTCGACGCTGACAGACTGGTGAGCGCCGCAGGCTCCGTGGCATCGAGCAGATAGAGATTGATGCGGTTGTGAATCTCCCAGGTTTCAAGGAGTTGCTTTTCGTCCACTTCGTCTCCTCGTTTTACAGATCTCTCCCCAGACAGGTCTCTCTCGTCAGGTCTGGCTTTAGATTTTGAGATCTCAGATCTCAAATCTCAGATTCATTGTAGTCAAGCTGAATCAGCGGTCGCGCACGACAATGTTGTTGCTTGTCAGCGAATTGCCGGTGGCCCTTTGTAATTCCGCGATTGCTTTGTTGAGATCGGTTTGTGCGCGCAACTCATTTGCGCGCGCAGTTGTCAAGGCAGTTTGACGTTCGAGCACCAGAAAGACAGTTGATTGTCCAGCATCGAGTTTTCTTTGCTCGCTCTGATACTGCTGCTCGCTTGCCTGTCGCGCGATGACGGCGGAGCGCAATCGCGCTTCAGCGCTGCGTACCACTTGCAATGCATTCCGCACATCAACCTGAATCGACTGCTCAAGTTGTTCCCGCTGGGTCGCGATGCGTTGCCCTTCAACAAGCGAACGCCCTAACTGCGCCTCTGCTGTGCGGTTTCTCAGCGGCAAATTGATCTGGACGCCGACGCGAAAATTATTGAAGCGATTGCTAAAGAGATTTTGCAGCGACTGGTCATAGCCGCCAATCAAGAAAGGTGATAGTGCCTGTGGCGGCTGCGGTGTCAATAGCGGTAGTCCAGCCCGAGCGAGTAGCTGGTCCACCTTATCTCGAAGTTCAAGACTCGAGACACTGATGAACGGATTTCCCGCTCCACTCTGAAAACCCGCAAGACCGACCATGCCGTAACTGCCGACCAGATCGACTGCCGGTTTGGTCTGCTCGCGGAAATACCTCTGATCTATTTGATTGATCTCCCGAACAACATTTGACTGCTGCAGCTCAGGCCGGTTGGCCAGCGCGGCTGTCAAGGCTTCTGGCAAAGAGATTTGCGGTGGCTCCAGATCGACCGAATCAGTGGGCACGATTGAGAGATTCCAAAGGTCAGCCTCGCGATTCACTGCGATCAGGTTCTTCAAATTGTTTTCGGCTCGGGAAACTTCTTCCAGCGAGCTGAAAAGGGTTTGCTCAAAACCCGCCACTTGCGCCTCAGCTGCGACCACGTCGATAGGCGCCAATGCGCCCTCGGAAACCAGCCGTTGGTTGTGTTCCAACTGCGCCCGCGAATCGCGCAGGGCATCCCTTTGGACCTGCAAGTTTCTGAGCGCGAACACCAGGTCCCAGTAGGCGCGCTGCACGTTGGTTATGGTTTCTATTGCTCGTTGCCGAAATTGCGCATCCGTCAGTGATAGGTTCTTTTTGGCGATTTCAATCTGCCGCCGACTGTTATCAAAGTGCAAACCTCTAAACAAAGGCTGGGTATAGTTGAGCGTCAATGCTGTCGGAAATTGCGGGCTGAGCGGCACAAACTGATTGTTGGTGGTCAGCCGAACGGAAGAGAAGTCCAGGCGATAGTTGCCTCCAAACCGAGGGGTTTGTCCTTCGAACCGGGCGGTTCCAGTGTAGTCACTGGAGGTTGTGGTGCCATTCGATCCGCCGGTGAGAAAACTCGAAATTGGATTCTTAATGCGTTCGTAGTAAGCAGATGAGCTGAGACGCGGGTCGTAAACACCGCGCGCAGCCGTCAGATCAAACTCAGCAATCTTAACGTTTTGCCGAGCGACTTCGATGTCCTTGTTGTTTTCCAGCGCCATGGCCAGCGCCTCGCGCAGACTTAGCGGTTTTTGCCGATCCATGTCCACGCCGATCCGACCAAGTTCAGGCAGAGGTTTCTGAGCCGGACGAAACTCGGGAGCGATGGCTGGCACCTGCAACTCCTCTGGTGATTGCGAAGCAGTTGGTGATGGAGTTGGAGTTTGAGCAGTCACGGTTAGAGAGCTGAGCAGAAATAATAAGGCTGCAAGCACGGCCCGCCCTCGAGAATTTGTTTTAACCATTTTCTTATTCCAAATCTACTTAAAGCTATGTTGCCGAATTTTACTGATGCAGTTTGCTTCCGGAGTCTCACTCATGCCGCAGTTTTGGCCCGGCACGATGGAAATCAACATCGGTACCGGAAGCGGTAGCGACCGGCCGAAGAGTCAAGCTTGGTTACCGGCACCCATTGCAACTTCGGTTTGGCATATTGATACGAGGCACTGGACAACTGAACGTTGAAGAATCAGATGAGCCG
>DATBRN010000181.1:0-9059 GCA_036560225.1 Pyrinomonadaceae bacterium
TACACGCTTATCTGCGACCTCATTCGAATTGTCGAGAATTTTTTCAACCTCATTGCTGTCGGCGCCGATTACCGCGATGCGCTCGCGGCCCAGGTTTTCCGTTTTCTCCACATGTCCGAGAACGTCCGACTTGATCTCGGAAAAACTCATGCCCGCAACGACGAGAATCTGCACGTCCTGATCGATGAGCTTCTCCAGGGCGGTCTGATAAAGGGTCTTCGAAACGGTACCATTGGCGCCTCCGGAAAACGCTTCGAATCTCGTCGTCACTTTCGGCAGGCCCTGTCCGGTTGTTTCGACCACTTCAACCAATCTCGATGGATTTCTTTCATCACGCAGGCGCTGCGCCAGGTAAGAGATACTGGGAACAACATAGACTTCCTGTAGATTCCCGAGTCGGATCGTTACCTTTCGCAGGCTCTTCTGAGGCACCCAATAGCTTGCGCGAATCTCAGCTGCCGACGTAGGTAGCGAACTGAAGGTAAGAGTTCGATTCGAAGGATTTATCTGGACTACTTGAGAAGAAGCGGGAGAAGATTTGAGCTGGTACTTGGTGACAATGCCTTGTTCGCGCACGGTCACGTTGCCAATGCTTGCCTGGGCCGCTCCATCACCGTTTCCATTTGCCGGCACCAGCACTTCCTGCGCGGACAAAGCCAACGTTCCGTTGCTCCGCATGATCAGTTCATTACTGATGTTCTCCTGAGCCTCACCAGGCTCGATCCGAATTTGCAAACGGTTCCCTGCAGTGCCTGGAGTTTTAGCTCTCAGGGTTAGTACGGGAGCATCGCTCTCGTTTGCGATCGAGAACGTGGCGGCCCTGGCACTCGCCTCGTCAAAGACTCGCTGCGCGTAAACCGTGCTGGCGCCGTTATCGAATAGCAGCTTGAGCGCCCTGACGAGATTCAAATTGCCTTCCGGATTGTTGGGATCCCATTCTCCGGGTTCGCCAAATCGCGCGCGGCCCTCTTCATAACTGCTGAGATTCTCGATACGCGAACTTCCCATTTCGGCGGTCCCAAGGATTCCGATGTTTCCGGTGGGTATCGCGCCGATAGTCAAAAGCCCTTCCGCGCGTACTTCAATGTAAGTTCCTGGAAGAATTGTCTCGGTGATTACTTCAGCCATGGTTTCATTCCTCTGTTCTCATGCACGAGTCACGGAACGGAAAACTGCTCCACAATAAAATCGTCCATATCCACGTCGATTCGCTTGATGGGAATGCCACTGCTCAATTCCCCACCGTCCTCGGCTTCAAACGTAAATGCGTATTCCAACATCTGAATCCAGACTGGAAATGCGGAGCCAACGACCGGAACGTGCGCGAGATTTTCCGCGGGCCGCAACGTGAGTGGCTTCAAATCAACAAATCCTTTACCGCGCAACAGAGACCGATCAGACTTCAGTTTGTCTTGCAGCCTGCGAGACAGATCTCTCGACTGGTTGACATTGTTAGCCCAGATCTCTATCGCCACCTGGCCGCGAAAGGTGTCGCCGAGAATTTCGTCGCGCCAAGTGACGGTCCAATGAGTTACCTCGAGTTTGTCGCCGATCGTTTGCGGGCTGCCGAAGACAACTTCCGCAGTTGCAGTCTTGACGGTGTAGTCAGTCGCCTGGATTGGTTTGTCGGTGAAGGTGTAGTTGATTTGATTGTTCTGCTGGGTGACATTTTTAATCTGAAGATCGCTGCCGCTGAAGGCAGTGGTTGTCGAACTGGGATTTTTCTTCAGCGGCAGCGGTGCAATGCGTAGAAACTTCAAATTCTGCGAGAAAGTATCAAGCGAAGGAGCGACCTCGATAATGTTGGTTGACTGGACAATGCTGTCTCCCGCGCGAACAAAACGACCGAGACCAGCACCTTTGGACTGATCGAGCTTTAAACTGAGCACGAAAGCGGGGACCTCTCCACTTGCCGCAGGCTTCTTAGGACCCAGGCGATCAGCAGACAGAATCGGACCTGAACCCGAGGTCAGTGCTTCAACTAGTCGATCGATTACCAAATACATTTTTGCGCTTGAAGCGAGCTGTTACTCGCTCTCAGCCTTTGTTTTGTCTTTCACAAAACGCAAAGCCTCGTTCCGTTTTTCATCGTTGAGGCGAAATGTAGGCTCCGAGCCCGTGGGGGAGTCCGCTGTCAGGTAACCCTGGTTAACCAACAGATCGAGAGCAGCGCGAGTGTCTTGCAAAGCGTGATGAATCATTTGATCAAGCAGACGCCATCGAGTGATGCCATGGAGATCGTCTGCGCACTGCGGATTCCGCAAGAAGTAGGCGAGGATCTCCTTCGCCAGATTCTGACTCTCTTGAGACGTTGGTAACGACACCTTAATGGTCCAGAGTCGACGGCGAGGAGGAAGCAAGATCAGCGCCACGAGGTGGTGACGACGATGGTGGCGTTGTTATTGGACTTTTACGCGATCGGGATTAGTGAGGTGATGGGAGGTGGGTTGCGATCGGCCCGGTGGCTGGGACGATATCGACCCGCTTTTCTTTCTATGCGCCTTCGCGCCTTTGCGGGAGAATTCCTTCGTAAGAGAGGTTTCCCGCAAAGGCGCAAAGAAAGAATTTATTCTATTGTGCTTCCTCGTAGCTAACAATCGATCTGATACTTCTTCTTGAGCCTTCCGAATGCTCGCCGCTCTTTGCCGGCCTCGGCCGCTGCGCGGGTTACGTTTCCCTGATGCTTCTGCAACAACTCCTGCACGTAACGCTTTTCAAAAGCCTCAATTGCCCGGCTACGACCGTGACGAAAATCTTCAATCAATGGTTCGGAAGGTTGTTCAGAAGTGGAGAATGAGATGTCAGACGGAAGAATGTAAGAATTCTCGCTCAGTATCGCGGCACGTTGGACCACGTTCAGCAGCTCTCTTACATTTCCCGGCCAATCGTATGCTTCAAGCTTTCGCAGGGCCGCTTGAGTAAATAACTTGGTGCCCATGCGATTGCATTGCGCGTGAAGAAAGTGTCGCGCCAGCAACGGAATGTCAGTCGGACGTTTGATCAGGGGCGGGAGATCGAGTCGCAAAACGTTCAGTCGAAAATACAAGTCGGAACGAAACTGCTTGTCTCGCACACATTGCTCTATGTCGCGATTCGTGGCGGCAATCACATTGACTTCCGCCTTTAAGAAACGTTCACTGCCCAATGGTCTATAAGTACGTTCTTGAAGAAAGCGCAGCAGCTTGGACTGCGCTCCCCACGATAGAGCATCAATTTCGTCAAGAAAGAGAGTTCCTCCATTCGCCATGCTTGCAAGTCCCTTTTGTTCCGAATGGGCGTCGGTAAAAGCTCCGCGAACATGACCAAATAATTCGTTTTCAAACAGATGGTCGGGTATTGCTCCACAATCCAAAGCTATAAATGGATAACTCCTGCGTTTACTTAAATGATGGATCGCACGAGCGCATAACTCTTTTCCAGTGCCAGTCGGCCCCGCGATAAGTACTGGAAGGTCACTCTTAGCAATCAGGGGAATTTGGCGGATAGCTTCTTCGAAAACCGGGTGGTTACCAATAAACTGTTCCATTCCCATTTCTTCCATCAGTCGCTGATGTGCCGACTCGAACGCCATTTCCTGCGCACCATCTCCTAAGATTCGCTGCAGCCTATGGCGTAACTCGCCTTTATGGAAGGGCCATAACATGAAATCGGTGCTCGATTCAGAAACAGCATCGAGGGTCTCTTCGTCGACTGTCCGGGGAACAATTGCAAGTATGGGACTTGCTAAGGTGTTTTCTCCCAACCATTGGAACAGATTCATTGCTTGCGGAAGGAGTGGTACTGCAACAGCACAAATCATTGGGACTCTACACACTGCTAATCGGTCGAGATCAAGTCTGTCCCAATCGAGAGTCGTCCAAGTGAGACTCGGGCGTGGCAACAGATTGTCGACATAATCTCTAATTGCGTTTGAGCGGGTCTCGATAAGAAGCAATGGCGACGCCACACCGAACCTCGTCTCTTAGAAAGCGAGCCTTGCGCATGCATTAACCCTAATTAACGGGCGACAGGATGCGTGTGCCGAGGGGAAAACAATTTTTAAAGAAGATCTTTCATTAGTGAGACTTGCGAGAGGTTAATCGAGAATACATATATGTCTTCGAGCGAGGTTGCGAGGCTAAATTAAGAACAGACTGAGAATGGGCGGAATCTACTCCGGTGCGATGCTTCTGTCAAGTGAAAATGCTTGTTATCCGAATGCTTGTTGTTTGCTGTCGTCCTGGAAATGTCCACTCGCCCTCACGCCCCCTGAGGCTGCGGCTGGATATCTTGTTTCCGTTATAAGACGGAAGATAAAGGCACGTTGTTAACTTCAAGTAAGGACACCTCTGATCTTTCCATTAACAAGTTCGCGAAGTAACGAAGGTCCGCAAAAACGTCAGCTTGCTTACTTTGCTCACCACCCCTTCTTTCTCTCCCCATAACGAACGCACGGAGGGGCGGAACGGAGTGGAGCACTCGGAGGCTTTGCGGAGAGTTGTGCGGGCGGGCTCTCGTGGCACAATCGGCCCGGAGAGGGGGAAACTAAATCAATCATCTCGTGTGAGTTCTAGAAGAGGATGCGAATGCATACAGAAGTGGATGCGAATGAGGCTAGCCAATAATTCCAAATCAGATAGAATTTATGACGATTGGTTGGAGCCGACGTGCGGCGATGCTACAGCCGATTGACGTGTGAAAGGATGTAGGCAGCGCGGCCCAGCTTGGCCCACACGGTCCTACTGGAAACAGTAGAGCAAGCGCTGCGCTTGAACCGAGGAGGAGTACTCTAACTGCAACTGCCTCCACTTTAGGGTGAAGCTAGTGAACGCCCATGAGATCGAACTGAGTTGCACCGAGGTCAAGCAGGCTTCGCAGGGAGCTGGCGTGGCCCAGCACAAGCGTGGCGCCCATTGCAAACACGAATCACTTCCAGAGCTGGACCTACCTGCTAGGAATCAAAAACACATCCCATGCCCAACGCCCGAGCTGATTTCCGTTTGCGTCGCTCACCTTCGCGCGGTAGCGGAAACGGTTTCCGTAGCGGTCCGTCCGCTTTGACTCTGTGAAGTCGAGATCTATTGTTCTCAGGGAAGCGTATGCAACTCACCCGGCTCCGATACGCCATTGTGGTTGGTGTCCTGCCACAACCGCAAGGCCGAAAAGGTGGCGTCCCGGCTGGTTACTACAGTCGCACTGAGTGGCTGGCACCACTGCGTGAACTCGACGGCTGGGTGCGACGAAGACTGCGGCGCTACGTGTGGCGCGCGTGGCAAAAACCGCGACGACGCTATCGCATTCTGCGGCGTCACGGGATTGAGCCGCGACAAGCGTGGCGCGCAGTGCATCTCGGTCCCTGGCGCGGCTAGCCGCAGCCAAGCGCTGAGTCGCCTCTTGCCTAATGCCTATTTTCGGGCGCTTGGCCTCTACTCTTTAGCGCGTTCGTGAACTGTTGTGTCTTTGCGAACCGCCCGGTACGGACCCGTATGCCGGGTGGTGTGGGGGGGCGCCGCCAGGCTTCTCCCTATCTCCCGATCCCGACCGTCAGGTCGGGAAGGTAGCTTTCAACGAGTTTTAGGCCCGCAGGGCCGACACAAAAACTATGGCCGGAAAACATTCGGGAAGCCGGGGCCAGGCCTGCGATTCTGCGATTTTTCATTCATCAATGTTCCGAACCTCTCGGCATGGACGTGTAATTAGTCTTTGCGGTTGATAATGCAAATGCTGACCGAGGAAATCTTATCGCCGCTTAGCGTCAAGCAAGATCGCAGAATCGCAGGCCTGATCCCGATTTCTACCGATTCCGTAGGCTGACTCCCGATTTTTCGGATTTACGGGTCTGGATTTTTAGCCTACTCGTATCATTGGTGGGCGCTGGAGTGTTCAATGATCATCAATCACGCGCTGTTTCGCCGAGACGGCTCCTTGGTATAAGGTAACCACAAGCGGTTGATTGCAGGTGGAAGTCAAACGGAAGCGCGGTGATCTAGCGCCGGTTTCCTAAACACGTAATAACAGGAGGACAAGTCTATGGACTCCAATGAAAAAAGAGTCCAAAAGCATGTCGTAGTCAATAGCCCTGGCGAGGGAAGCGAGGTGGTAACCGAAAGAACACAGAGAGGCCCGCGAGAATCTGGTCCTTCAAGGAGCACGATAGTCATAATTGGGATTCTCGCGATCACGGCTATCGCCGTCGTTCTCTATTTACTCAGTATCAGTAACAGGTTAGTCAGTATCACTAACAGAACGGGTATGCCCATATTGAACCGCCAGGAAAGTTCGACATTGTCTTTTGTCGCCTGGATTGTGATCGGTCTGGTGACCGGTTTCATCGGCAGTAAAATTCTCAACAAGACGGGTCGCGGTCTGGTTCGCGACTGCCTAATAGGCATTGTCGGGGCATTCGTTAGCGGTTTTCTATCTAATCTGCTTGGGAAGCCCGGTGGTCCGGGTCTGGATCTTTATAGCCTCCTCGTAGCAGCGGTTGGCGCCGTAGTGTTCATGATCGTCTACCACGCGCTGTTTCGCCGGAGACGGTTTCTCAGTATGAGGTTTAAACAGCCGACCCAGAGAGACATCGCGAGCGATGATGCAAACATGCAGGAAGTTGCGACAACAAGGCTTAATGACGAGCCGGATATGACTACAGTTTCCATAACCATCAGTGGAGCCCGAGCAGTCTTGACTGGAACCGTCAATTCGGAGGCTACAAAAGCGAAGGCTGAACAGATAGTAAAGGCGGTTCGAGGCGTGAAATCAGTTGACAATCAGATTGTCGTTTCAGGCTAGTGAGCCATTCGTATCAGGAACTGATCCGACTTGCGCTGTTCTGATTCCAACCTTCGCCGTAGCTGAGCCCGTTCATTTTCTGAAGTAGAAGCCGGGGGGGCAGTTTGAGGAGGAGCAATGAAAATAGTCTGGCAGAAAGCATGCTTAACGGCGCTTGAAAGAACAGGCTCCGTTAGTAGCTACTCGGGCGGCTAAAATTTCTCGGTTCACAGTCTACGAATGCAGGCGAAATGATCCTGCTCTCGCGGCACCGTGGGAACTGGCACTTGCACAATCGTGCAGATGCTCGTGAAGACCAGGCGCGCAAAAGAGCTTGTGCAGGCAGCGATGTACTGTTTATCTTCCTGCTAAAGGGTTTGCGGTCCCCCAACGGACTCGGGCAACCGTTCTATTGGCCGAGCTTAAGAAGATGATCGAGATCGATCTTCAGCGGATAGCAAAGCAGAAAGAGCGTGAGGCGCTAGAGCCTCTTAACAAAATTCAACCTTCTTTGTTGTAATCAGTGCTTTATACTTCGCGTTCAGCAGTTCATCAAATTTGATTTTCTGATAGATCAAGTATTTGACGTCTTGCTCACCAAAGAGCAAGATGACTCTCTTGCCGATATAGTCATAGACCTGCTTGACTGCACCATCTGAAAAGCCAGACATTGAAACAACCATGCCGCGAACATCGATTCTATTTTCCAACTTGCCAAAGAGCTCGCGAATTACGTTGGCCTCTACAGGATCTTTTTCCCACTTACTTTCTAACAAGTAATACTCGCGCTCGCGAAATAGAATTACATCCATTTCCTCATTGGACGTTCTGACGCCTTCATCCTGTCCCCAGCCAGACTTCTCAACGAGCCTCGCGATTAGTTTTTGTAGCGCACGTCCTCTAGGCTGTGGATTTAATTCAAAAAGTCTTTCAAATTCATCAGCGATTGATCGGCGCTCCTTATATTCATCGACAACATCCAGACCTCTGGACGTTATCTTCGTAAGCGCGTTTGCGAATGGTTCCGCCAGGTAGAGATCGTGCAACACAAGAAGATTAGCGGTCGCCTGAACGTGCTCAAGACCTGTTTTTTGGTATAGCTCTGAATTCGCAACCCCGTATAAACTTCCCTGCTCATCAAACACTTCAGCCAACATTACGAGCATGTGGGTGCGAGCTTTCTCGTTCGCCTCTTTGAGTCCTTGAGGAGCGATGCCCGACTCTTCGGCTTCCATTATTCCACGCACATCCAGTTCATAATACAGCCCTCCCATCATCATCGGTTTGATAAGGCCTTCGTCTTCCAAGCGGTCAACGACGTTCTCAAACCGCCTGGCATCCCACGCCTCTTCCGCAAGTAAGCAGTTCAGGTCGTAGGTGTCAGTAGACAAGAAGTACTGTTTGTACAAGACTGACAAAACTCGACTCCGAATTTCAGCGTCATTGTTCATAGGCGGGAAGCTTCTTGCGTCTAACGAAAGCTCACGTATAAAAAACATTTTGTGTGGCGGCTTGTGTGCCTACTGATTCAAACAGAACAGCACAAGCCCTATAAAACCAGTCAAAATAGTAGATAAAACCTCATTGAATTGACAGAGGAAAAAACAAAGCAATATAAGCCGGTTGAGACTTTTAACCGGTGGGTCGCAGGTTCGAGTCCTGCTCGGCTCACCACTACTAAGCAAAAACTCTAAATGCGGTTGGCTTTGAAGCGAGCAACATTTCTGTTGTAGCAAATTTGTGGAATTCTAAATCTGTGATCGCGGGCCTCAGTAGCGTGAAGATCGGAGAGCGAACTTCAGCACCCTCACGAAACCGCCCGCGCAACTGAGCGGCCGTTGTTTCTTGGTTTGTTTACCTGACTAATTATGACGACACCGTCCGGTCAGGACTTAAAATCCGTTGTTCGATTTACAGTGGCGAATTGATTTTCGCTTGTGACGCCGTTGTGACATAGCTACGGATAAATCTGCACGTGTAGCATCAAACTCCACATAGAAGCGTATAAGATCATCGAAAAATCGCGGTGGCTGCAACCTCTGTTAACGTCAGTCAATTAAAGAAATAAGCAGAGCCGCGTTCGCAATGCGACAAGCGCTTGAAGCCTTCAGGCCTTGGGGTTCATTCCTTGCCAGACTTCTGCCAGACTTCATCCAGTACATATAGCATATGAGCCACATGAGCGACTCGATTGGGTGATGAAACTCCGTAGCAATGGTTATTGATTCATAACTCCAAGGTCGGCGGTTCGATCGCGCCCCCCGCTACCAATCAAATCAACAACTTACGTCTGCTGTCTCTTAGAGCTTGGG
>DATBRN010000182.1:0-9918 GCA_036560225.1 Pyrinomonadaceae bacterium
CTCGCTCTCGTTGAAAGGCCAGGCAGGTTGTTCTGAAATCACGCCGCCCGCTCTATCCATCGTGCAACAATCAGTGTCATATCTTTTCGATCAGTCGCACATTGAGGTGCGCCTGCTGCAACAAAGCCAGATTCTCAGCCCGGTAGTTTGGGTTCATCAAAATGGCGGCCGTCACGCCGCGTTCAATCAAGTCTTGATAGCTCACGATCGAGTGGCCTGTGCCCGGCACGAAGTTACCTGCTTCGAAGGATTCAGGTCAACGATGTAGTCGATCCAGCATCGCCCAGGATCTACCATATTTGCAAACGTGACGCCTTTCGCGCCCGCCCGCAGAGCGCCACCTTCTCCCTTCGCGCGAGCGACTGAATCTTCTGTTCCCAGTTGAGAGCTCTCGTTTATTTTTCAAAATCGGGATACTCGCGATCTCTCGCGATGATGATACGAGACTCGGTTTGCGGCCACGTTATGTTGAAGGCTGGGTCATCCCAGCGGACACCCCGCTCACTAGACTGCTGGTAATACGACGACGTGTGATATGAAGCCACGGTGTTGTCCCGTAGCGTTTGAAAGCCATGGGCGAAGTTTGGCGGCACGTACAGGGCCTTCGCGTCTTCGCCAGTTAGTTCAACGCTCACCCATTGTTTGAACGTTGGAGAGCCTGGTCGCAGATCAATAATGACGTCATACAGGGCTCCACGGATGCAACGGACAAGCTTCACCTGCTCGTGTGGAGCTATTTGATAGTGCATTCCTCGTAACGTGCCCTTGAGGCGATTGAATGCGCTGTTGCATTCTACCATTATGGCGTCGAGACCAGCGGCTGCAAATTGTCTCGCCGACCAGTCTTGCACAAAGAAACCTCGGTCATCGTCGAACCTTTTGCCTTCAATAACGAATGCGCCCTTAAGTATTGTTTCTTTGAAATCCATATTTTCTATTCATCGACCTCAGCCCGACGCCGTCTTCGCCGATTGCGAATCTTGTTGAACATACCGGCCGGCAACAATTTTGTCATTACGATGAAGGCGATTTCGCGAGTCACCGGTCTGAAAGAAAGGCCACCCCGTCTTGCTACCAGCGCAAACACCTTACACCCAAGTGATTAGGCGGCTGAATATTCCATCCTTTGAATAGATAGTGGAGTGCCACACAATATCGCTGAAAGCTGAAGCAGCAATGCTAACATTGGGATGATTGGCGATAATCCTGGGCCAGCGCAGACTCAATTGCGCGCCTGAGCTCGGCGGCGCGGTTTTAAGTTGGCATCCCGATAGTGACTAGTGGCTCGTTATTTACCATTTTGCCAACCGTAAGAACCGACCTCTTGTCCCACAGACTATTCTCAAAACCTTGCTTAACGGCAGAAACCCGGCCCATTTTTAAAGAGTCTTTCTCAGCCAAGCACCCGGCCAATGCGTCACGTTGTCAGTTAGATCACTTTCGTTGAAAGGCCACGCCGGTTGTTCCAACACAAATTCCGGATGGCCGGCAACAAACTCGGCAGCCGCAGCAGTCGGATGATCCACCTTCCATTCACGGCGTCCACGTGGGACATCGTACAAGTCCTTCATGCTGCCGTCTGTCGCCACAATATAAGAACCCGGCGTAACCAGATCACTATACGCTTCAAGTTCAGCGGCAACATGCTGCTTCGTATGATTTGAATCCAGGATAACAAGCACCCTTTCCCCCGGCTTTACAAGCGAGTGCGCCTGCTGCACGACGTCCGGCGCCGTCGAGCTGCCCTCAATCAACGTGATCAAGGGGCTCAGTTCATGCGCTTCAATAGCTTGTCTGTTATGCGGACGAATTTCTATATCGATACCGATCACGCGACCCCGTTCCATAACTTTGCACAAGCTGGCGTAATAGATCAGCGAGCCACCATGGGCCACTCCGGTTTCGATAATAACGTCTGGCTTTACGCGGAAGAGCACCTCTTGTGTGCGGATCATGTCCTCCGGCAATTGGATAATGGGACGGCCCAGCCAGCTGAAGGTGTAGGGGTATTTCTCATTCCATCCCACCTTGAGCCATAGCTGAGAGATCAGCTCGAATGCTTCTTTAGAATACAATGGCAACTCGACGCGCTCGTCGGCCTCTTCGCGAAACATTTTCTTGGCTTCTGTATCGATCGTAATCCTCATTTTATTTTACCGCGACTCGCTATTTCAAATTCCTTTTTCCACCACTCGATCGTGCGCGCCAAGCCCACCGTCAATTCATAATTTGGTCGCCACCCCAGCTCTTCGCGCAATCGGGTAATGTCGGCAACCAGACAGGCTGGGTCGTTAGCCCTATCAGGCAACGCTCCAAACTGAATCAAGTCAGGCCGACCAAATTGTCGCCCAATCTCCTCCACAACTGCTCTGAGCGTCACAGGCACGCCCGAGGCAATATTGATTGGACCAGTCGCCGGACTCACCAATAAGGAAACAAAAGCATCAGCAACATCCTTTATGTAGAGGAAGTCCCGCACCTGTTGTCCACTCGTACAACGCGCAATCTGGCCTTTTAGTAAAGACTGAATAACGCTCGCCACCAGACGTGCCGGATCCTCATTGGGGCCGTAAAGAAAGAAGATTCGTCCCCAGGCAAGACTCAATCCCTGCTGAGCTGCGAAGGCCGAGAGGATCAGTTGTAGCGCATGCTTGCAGCTTCCATAGAGCGTTGTGGGGGCCAGCGCTGTAGTGGTCTCAGAACAACAGTCACTACCCCAATCATATTCCGCGCATGTCCCTGCGACTACAGCGCGCTCACCGCCATATTTCACAAACGACTGAAAGAGAGCCAGGGAGCCCTGCACCCAACTCAAATTTTCCGTCGAGGTCCAATACTCTCTCGGCACCGTATACCAGGCGAGATGCAGGAGATGACTAGGTCTAACCTCCGCAAGCAGCTCTTCCGTGCTTTGAGGATTAAGCAAATCGGCTTGGTGCCAGTAAACGTTCGAACCCGTCTCATTGATGACGGGGACGACGGGCTTCGTGGAAACTGCGTGGACCTCGTAGTCCTTCGCTTGCAGAAGCGTTAGACAGTGCCTCCCGATAAATCCACTAGCGCCGGTAAGGAGAACCTTTTTCATTATCGAAAGTCGGGATACTCGAGATCTCTGGCGATGATGATGCGTCGGTCAGTTTCTGGCCACGCTATTCCGAATGCAGGGTCGTTCCAGCGCACGCCCCGTCCACTCGCCGGTTCGAAATACGATGACATTTGGTATGCGACTTCAGTGTCGTCGGCGAGCGTCTGGAACCCGTGTGCAAAGCCCGCCGGTACATAGAGCATTCGCGCGTTCTCGGCAGTCAACTCGACACTAAGCCATTGCTTGAACGTCGGTGACGCAGGGCGTAAATCAATAATCACGTCGTAAATTGCCCCGCGAATGCAACGCACGAGTTTCACTTGCTGGTGTGGCGCTTCCTGGTAATGCATTCCGCGGAGCGTACCCTTCCTTCGATTGAAAGAGGTATTGCATTCGACCAGCTTGGTGTCGAGACCGGCGGCCTCGAACTCCCTATGGGACCAGTTCCGTGCGAAGTAACCGCGCTCGTCCTCGAACCTTTCCACTTCAACGATAAATGCCTCTTTTAGTCTTGTTTCAACAAACTTCATATGCGCAGCGCCGAAACTTTAGTCGGCTTTAGACGATTTTCACTTCAGGAATCGGAATGATGAAGCGCCCACCGCGGTTACGGTATTCCTGTTGCTGTTCCAGGATCTCCTCGGCGAAATTCCATGTCAGCAGGAGAACATAGTCTGGCAACTCCGTTAGTAGCATCTCCGGGGCGCCGATCCTCAAATGTGTTCCCGGCGTGTAGCGGCCTTGTTTGACGGTGCTGCGGTCAACCACAAAATCGAACGTTTCCTTGCCAAGGCCAAAGTAGTGCAAAAGTGTGGTGCCTTTAGCCGAAGCACCGTAGACCGCAATGCGTTTTCCCCGCGCCTTTAGCTCTCTCAATAGCGTTACAAGGTCATGTCTTAGACGCTCAATCTTTTTTCCGAACCCATCATAGGTATCAAGTAGGCTTACACCCCAGTCTGCTTCTTCCAGAAGTAGTTGAGCGACTCTCAATCCCGAATTCGTCTCAGTCGTGTCGGGCGATTCACCTTGGCCTTTTTCAACTACGGCGAATATACGCAGCGTGCCACCATGAATCGGCAAACGCTCGACGTCCCGAATTATCAGGCCATGACGATGAAACAGATTATTGAGCGCTGTCAGCGAGAAGTAGCAAAGATGCTCATGATAAATCGTGTCAAACTCGCAACGATCAATCATGTCCTTAATGTAGGGAACTTCGATGACCGCGAGGCCATCAGTCTTTAACAACTCCGCTAATCCCTGAACTACTCCGTTTAAGTCCGCTACATGGGCCAGTACGTTGTTGGCGTGAATCACGTCGGCGTGTTTTCCTTCAGCGCTCAACTGCCGAGCCAGTTGCTCCCCAAAAAAATCACAGATCGTCGGGATGTTACGCTCAGCTTGAGCAATTGCCGCAATATTGGCTGCTGGTTCAATCCCGAGCACCGGTACACCCGCGCGTTCATAGAACTGCAAAAGGTAGCCGTCATTGCTGGCGACTTCGACTACAAGGCTGGAAGTTCCAAGTTGCCTTGAAGTTATCAGTTGGTTCGCGATCTCCTGTCCATGCTTAACCATTGTGTCCGAAAAGGAGGAGAGGTAGAAATATTCGCGAAAGAGCTTTTCCGGCGGTACCGTTTCGGTGATTTGGACCAGGGAGCAGCACGGGCATAGGGCAAGATCCAATGGATACGTTGCTTCAGGTTCGCTCAGTTGCTCGGCAGTCAAGAGAGCATTGGCTAATGCGGTTCGGCCCAGAGAGAGGAAGGGAATCAAACCAGGCTGGCCGCAGGAACGGCAGGGAACGCTTGCCTCAACATCAACCATTGACTACCCCAAGGAAATCTTTGTACCAGTCAATAGTGGGTCTCAATCCCTCATCAAGCGTGAAGAGCGGCCGCCAGCCGAGAACACGCCGTGACTTCTCCGCGCTCAAATATTGGTGACGAATCTCGTTGGTCGCTTGGTTCCTCACGTCAGGTGTGAGAGTCGAGTTCATCATTTGCAAGATCTTCTCAACCAGTTCGAGCACGGTTACCTGAACTTCATTTGAGAAGTTAAAGGCTTGTCCTCGCAGATCTGGATTCTCCGCCAGCTTCTCAGCCAAAATCATATTGGCCGCCGCGCCGTCTTCGGCGTAAAAGTAGTCGCGTATGTATTTGCCGTCTGAGCGGATAACTGGTCGCTGCCCGCGTAACACCGAGCGAATTGTGCCGGGTACAATGCGGTTCCAGTTTAGATCGCCACCACCGTAGAAGTTGCCGCAACGCGTTATCGCCACTGGCAATCCATATGTCACGCCATAGGCCTGTGTCAGCAAATCAGCACAAGACTTACTGACATCGTAGGGATGATGTCCCTGCAATGGAGCGTCCTCGGTATAGGGCAGATTCTCATGGTCGCCATAAGCTTTATCGGAAGAAGCAACAACAATTTGCCGCACAGTCGGACTGCGACGACAGGCTTCTAACAAAGACCACGTTCCTCGAATGTTAGTTTCAAAGGTTGAGATTGGATTGCGGTTTGCGATTCCCACTATTGTTTGAGCGGCGAGGTGTATGACTGTTTCAACCTCATACTCGCCCAGCGCGCGTTCCATTAATTCCTGGTCGTTCACGTCACCGCGCACCACCTTGACCTTTTCCAGCAACCCGCCGCTTACCAAAGGTGACTGCGGAACCCAGTCGCGCACCAGGCAGACTAAGTCGGCGCCGGCGTCTACCAGCCGCTGGACTAGCGAACCACCGATCAGACCGGTGGCACCGGTCACGAACGTGGGACGGTCGAGCCAGAAGGATGTACCTCGGGACTCTGCTGATGACTGTTTGGCGTTGTCTAGGTGCATGACTTTCGTTTTACTTTTCGTCGATCTCTTAGTCCCAAAGCTTCCACGGCGCGCGGTGTTCATGCCAGAGAGCTTCGAGCAAATTCTTATCGCGCAAGGTGTCCATACACTGCCAGAAGTCGTCATGCCGGAAAGCCATCAACTGCTGATCGGCAGCGAGACGCTCGAGTGCGCCTGACTCGAGGACGGTCTGATCGTTTTGAAGATAATCAAAGAGCGCCGGCTCGAACATGAGGAATCCCCCGTTGATCCAGCCCTCCCCGATTTGCGGTTTCTCGGTAAATTCTGTGACCATCTCGCCCTCAAATATGAGACCGCCGAAGCGCGCCGGGGGGCGCACTGCTGTCACAGTGGCGATGCGTCCATGCGTGCGGTGGAATTTCAGCAGTTCACCCAGATCAATGTTGCACAGGCCATCGCCGTACGTCACCATGAAAGGCGTGTCCTTGAGGAATGGCTCCAGGCGCTTGATTCTGCCGCCGGTTTGCGTCTCCAAACCGGTGTCAACCAGGTGCACTACCCAGTGCTCACACTCCTGGTCGTGCGTTTCGACCTTGCCGCTCGCGAGGTCGACGGTCATATTTCGGCTCAGGTTGAAGTAGTCCAGGAAAAAGCGCTTGATGACATCGCCCCGGTAGCCAAGCGCAATGTAAAACTCTTTAAAGCCGTAGTGGCTATAGTGTTTCATGATATGCCAGAGGAGCGGGTGTCCCCCGATCTCAACCATCGGCTTCGGTCTCACCGTGGTTTCCTCTGTGAGCCGGGTTCCTAACCCGCCGGCTAGAATCACTACCTTCATACAGAGGCCTCCGTGAGCGGAATCTGTTCGTGCTCCTCCTGCGGCGTATAGACGGTCTCCCAACGTAGCAGCGGTCTGACTACGCCCGGCATTGCCCCACCGTAATCACCGCGCGCTGAATCGCCTGCTAGCCCGTCTATTACTTGAAATGCGACCGCGTCGCGCTCGTAGAAATGAACGATCAATGGGTTGTGCGTGCTCACAGCCGCGCCAACGATAAGCGAACCCTCGGCTAGCAGGTTACCCGGTACCCAGGCCGTACTGGTGTATTTTCCCTGCGGACGTGGTTTGTGGCGCCACACCGGGTCACAGTCGTGCGCGATAAAAACGTAGATACCTTCCTCGTTATAGAAGTGAAAGTTTGGAACGAGTACGGTCCCGGAACGCAGCACTTCGAAGTCCATGTCAATGCCAATGGGCTCCCTTATGTCTATCGCCCCACTTACCTCACCATTCTGCGCGTGAACGCGTACCGCTCGCAGGCGCACGATGTCGTTGCCCGGCGCTTTGCTCATATCGGGCCACTCTCGGCAGGCAGTCGTTCCCAGCCCGGAGTTGAGATAGACTCCGACTACCTCATGCGAAGGGCCGTCGCAGATAACCTGTCCTTCTCCCAGCAGGATCGTACGCTCACAAAGGCGCGTGACGGCCGGCATGTTATGTGAGACAAAGAGCACAGTTCGTCCCTGCTGTCCTACTTCCTGCATCTTGTCCAAGCATTTACGTTGAAAGCGGGCATCGCCAACCGCCAGCACCTCGTCCACCAGAAGTATCTCCGGTTCCAAGTGGGCAGCGACGGCGAATGCGAGCCGCAGGTACATCCCGGAGGAATAGTGCTTAACCGGCGTATCAATAAACTTTTCGACTTCCGCGAAGGCAACGATCTCGTCGAACTTGCGCTTGATCTCTTCACGGCGCATACCGAGGATCGCCCCGTTGAGAAGGATGTTTTCCCTCCCGGTTAGTTCCGGGTGAAAGCCGGTTCCTACTTCAAGGAGACTCGCCGTACGGCCATAGAGTTCTATTCGTCCCGCAGTTGGCTCGGTGATTCGTGCCAGCAGCTTTAGCAAGGTTGATTTGCCGGCGCCGTTGCGCCCGATAATCCCGATCGCATCGCCGGCATTTACTTCGAAGCTAACGTCTTTGACCGCCCAGAATTCCGGCAGCTCGCTCGCCTTCCGTCGCAGTGCCGCCAGGGGTGCGCGTACGGCACCGACCAGCGTCTCACGCAGCGTCGAATAGGGCGCTTGCGACGCGCCTATCCGGTACTTCTTGCTCAAGTGTTCAACTTTTATGACTGGGGACATCTTCGGCTCAGATAACGTCGGCGAAATTTTTTTCCATTCGCCGGAAAGAGTAGGCCGAATAGACGAGCATGGCGCAGGTTATGGCGGCAGCAACACCGAGCGCCTTCCAATCGAAGGGCTGTCCGAACAGTGCTGCGCGGTAGCCCTCGATGATGCCTGACATTGGATTAAGAGCTATTGCCCAACGCCACTTCTGCGGCAGTACGCTCATGGGCACAATTACGGCGGAGACGAATAGCCAGAGCTGGATGAGGAACGGCAACACGAAACGCATGTCGCGATACTTGACGTTCAGGGCGGCGAATAACATCCCTACGCCGAGAGCGAATAGAAACGTCAACAACACCAGCGGCGGAATCATGAGGATGCCCGATCTCGGCCCAACGCGGTAGTACAACATCATCGCCAATAGGACGACGAACGACAGTGCGAAGTCAACAAACGCGGCGGCTACTGAGGCAATGGGGATAAGTATTCGCGGAAAGTAAACCTTCGTGATCAGGTTGGTGTTGGATACGACGCTATTTCCGCTCGTGCTTACGGCCGTGGCAAAGAATGTCCAGGGCACCAATCCGGCCAAGGCAAAAAGCGGATAAGGCACGCTGAGTTTTGAACTGAGACCGGCAAGCCGTCCGAACAATAAAGTAAAGATGAGCATCATGAAGATCGGCTGCAGGATTGCCCAGGCCACTCCGAGTACCGTCTGCTTGTAGCGCACTTTCAGGTCACGCCAGGCAAGGAAGTAAAGCAGCTCGCGGTGCGCGAAGATATCGGCCCAGTCAATGGGAGACCACGACTTGGCGGGCTCTATTACGACCAGGGGGTTTTCGGGTAATGCGAACGCTTCCGCCATCTTTACCTATTGTGAGACATCGCTTAAATTGTTTGCAAAATGATTAGGCACACTTATACATCAGGTCACTGTACGCGCCATAATGCCGCGAAAGAAAACGCGCGCCACTTATTGCCCAACCCGCCTCATTGTTGAATTTCACCGGATGAGTCTGAAGTTAAAGGAGTCTATTAAAGCCCGCGCTCGTACGTCAAGGGAGGTAGCTGCTATAAGTACTCCATATTCAGGTAACCTCAGCCAGCAGAACCGGCGCTTGGCAAGCGGTGGTTTCAGCCATTCATTTCCTCAATGCAACGATGGCTGGTCCCGTAGCGTTGATCGGATAATTCCCGTTCAGGTTGACCTCTATATTTTGTACTCGGGTCGCCACTGAAGTCCAGAGACAGATACAGATGCCTTCGCAATTGGCATTCCGAAGTTAACAGCCCGGGACAGCCGGCCGATTTCATAGTTGTCCAGAGAGGGCAAACGCAAGCTATCATGAATCTCGCATGCAAAAAAAGATAGCCATCGTACAGTCCAATTACATACCATGGAGAGGATATTTTGATCTTATCAATCTTGTCGACGAGTTTATTTTGTTTGACGACATGCAGTACACCAGAAGAGACTGGCGAAACAGGAATATCATCAAGACCCCCAAGGGCCCGATCTGGCTAACGATACCCGTCGAAGTAAAGGGCAAGTACTTTCAGAAGATAAAAGATACCACCATCAGCGATCCCAACTGGGGCAAAACCCACTGGGCGACTGTCGTTCACAATTATTCTAAAGCCAGATATTTTGCGATGTACCGGGAGGTTTTCGAGAATCTATATTTGAACTCGGAGGAAAAATTCTTGTCCCGGGTCAACTATCTTTTCTTGAGCGCAATTTGTGAAATACTCGGCATCAGGACAAAGATATCGTGGTCAATGGATTACAATCCGGGTACGGGAAAAACGGAAAGGCTGGTAGACCTGAGCAAACAAGCCGGCGCTACCGAGTATATCTCCGGGCCAATGGCAAAAGAGTATCTCCAGGAGGAGC
>DATBRN010000183.1:0-4693 GCA_036560225.1 Pyrinomonadaceae bacterium
GCTAATTGCGAGAGGGCAACTCGAATCAGTGGGCAGCGTTGCTTACGTTACCGGTCTTAGCCAGCAGGTTGACGCTGGGCTCGCACGAGTGACGAATGTCGAGCACTATGCGGGGCTGATTCTCGATAAATCGCGCCGTCGCCAGGCTCGCGCAGCTGGCGAGCGTCTAATGAGTGCCACAGACGATCAAACTGTGAGCACTGATGAATGCCTGCAACTCGTGCAAGAGACACTTCTGCGGATTGAGGCTGCATCCGGTAAGACCACTGCTCGGCATGTTCGGGACTTCATGCCCGAAGTCCTCAGAGAACTTGAAACCCAGTCGCACAACCAAGGGATAGTGGGAATGACGACCGGCCATCATCCGCTGAATCTGGCGACCGGAGGAATCCGACCTTCGTCTACGTTGGGCGCTACGAGACCGAACTCGATGATTTGCCTTCTGCACTGTCCCCAAACAATTCTGTCCCGGTTCGCCTTGAGAAACGCCTGATGTACCTGGACTTCCCGGGCGACACCGTGAAGATGCGAATCGTGCACCACAAGGTAAGTCAACAAGGGATGTGTGATCAGACAGCGTCTGCCAATTGAGAGGCCATCGTTCGCTACACACTCGGCACTCGAGAGACAGACAAAAAACATTCGCAGAGATTAGGAGGAGGTTGAAGCATGGCAAACACATCAACATATATGCAGTACAAAGCCAAAGTGAAAAAGTGGCCTTGGTCGCTTGCGATTCTGTTAGCCCTGATCTCTCCGGGCGGTTTGCCGGCTCAACAGCAAGGTGCTCACCAGCACAGTGACAACAGCGTTGTTGGGAAAGACGATTGGCCCAAATTGATGGCGAGCATGGAAAAAATGCACATCGACATGGAATCGATAGATCCGTCAGGAGACAGTGACGTTGATTTTGTCAGATTGATGCTCCCGCATCATCAGGCGGCAATCGATATGGCCAAAACCGAACTTATGCATGGCAAGGATCCGGAAATGCGCAGACTGGCGCAAGAGATTATTGCCGACCAGCAATCGGAAATTGAGTTGATGCAACTGTGGCTCAAGCAGCACGAGCCTCACAAATAAGAAAGCAACTCGGTTTTCAGGCGAGAAAGGAGAACTAGCATGAAAATACCTCGTTGGTTACCACTCTTCTGTCTACTATCCGGCGCGTTCGCGCAACAAGCGCCTTGGGGCCGGGCGGACGTTCCGATCTCGAGCCACGATCGGGTTTACGCCGCCGACCAGACTTCAAACACGGTTTCTGTCATTGACCCTTCCGCGAACAAGCTGGTCGGCGTGATCAGGCTTGGCAACCCGGTGCCTGGTGCTCTCAGCCCGCTCTACACAGGCCAGCTGCTCGTGCATGGTCTCGGTTACTCGCCCGATTCGAAGACACTTGCTGTTGTGTCGGTCGGCTCGAATGCGGTAACGCTGATCGACACGGCGACGAACAAGGTGAAGGGAACAGTCTACGTGGGACGGTCGCCACACGAACCATTTTTCACGCATGACGGAAGCGAATTATGGGTGACCGTGCGCGGCGAAGACTACGTCTCGGTCATCGACCCAATACAGATGAAGGAAATCCGTCGCATTGAAATGGCCAATGGTCCAGGCATGACTATGTTTGGCCCGGACGGACAGTATGCGTTTGTCTGTTCCAGTTTCACTCCAGAGCTGACCGTACTTGACGTGGCATCGCACAAAATTCTCAAGCGTGTGCCGCAGGCGAGCCCGTTTTGCCCAAACATCGCTGTAAGTCCGGAAAACGATGAAGTCTGGATCACACTAAAGGACGCAGGCAAAGTGCAGATTTACAGCGCCAAGCCGCCGTTTGAACAGAAGGCGGTGCTTGAGACAGGGCCAATTACGAACCACGTGAATTTTGCCAACAACCGCAATGGCAAGTTTGCTTACGTCACTATCGGCGGAACAAACGAGGTAAAGGCGTTTCGCAGAGGTCCAAATCCGGAGCTGGTTGCTACTATACCGGTCGGCAGTCTTCCGCACGGTATTTGGCCATCAGGTGACGGTTCAAGAGTGTATGTCGCTCTCGAGAATGGAAGCATGGCGGCCGCGATCGACACAGTGAGCAACAACGTGATCGCTAACATTCCAATTGGACAGACGACACAAGCTCTGGTGTACGTGCCGAACGCAGTTCCAAACGGATCTGGCGCTGAGAATCTCTCTCCACTTGGTGAAGCCGCCAATACTGCACGTTTGCACTTGCAAGCAGGAGGATCCGCATTGCCCGATGCACAGGCATCGGTGGCCGTAAATTCGCTCGGCCTGGTGGATCTTCTTCAAATTGCTGCGGAGGGTCTGACCCCTAAGTCGCAATACCAGCTGTACCTCGCGGAGTCTGATCATGCGCCTTTCGGAAAACTCGAACCTCTGGCAGTCTTGAAGACTAATCCCGATGGAGCAGGAATCGTTCAAACCGTCGGTCCGCTAAAGACCCTCTCTGGCGGTGCTGGAGCGTCTATGGGTGTGCCATCGGACAGGTTCCTGATCGTCACCGACTTGAATGATTCATCGCATATCGTGCTGCGCCAATCGATCGAGTCTCACGAAGTGAACAACGACGCCCCAACAGGACACGGCCAGTAACTTGATACGTGTGGGAGAGCCCGATGAGATTGCCATAGTTGCCGAAGTGAATGAAAGAATAGGGTCGATAACCCGTCTCTCGCTGGTAACGATGTCGATTGCGATGGCGCAGGATTCCGCCCTTCATGGCAGTACTGCCCTCCTGTACACAAGTTGCTAGTCTGAGGGGGCTCCATTGATGAGAATCAAAAGATATCTCTTGAATACGATAGTGATCGTCCAGCTTGGCCTGGTCTCAGTGGCTTCGGCTCAGGTGCGTTCGATCGACACCGCCCAATCGAAGCTGCACGTCTACGCATACAAATCAGGGTTGTTCTCCAGATTAGCGGATAATCACGATGTGGAAGCACCTATTGTTGAGGGCACGATCGACGAGGGTGCATCGCGTGTGAAATTTGTAATCGATGCGCGCCAAATGAAAGCTCTTGATCCTCAGTTGTCGACAGACAAACGGCGGCAAGTGCAAGAGCGAATGCTCGGCCCCGAGGTGTTGGATTCGAGTCGTTTCCCGCGAATCTCCTTTGAATCCACAAGCGTTGAGCCAGCGGGCCAAGATGAACTTCTTGTCAAAGGCAAGCTATCGCTGCACGGGGTGAACCGCCCGGTAATCGCCAAGGTCCGGAAGGAGAACGGGAGGTACCTGGGAAGTTGTACTTTGAAGCAAAAAGATTTTGGAATGACCCCGATCAGCATTGCGGGCGGAACCGTAAAGGTAAAGGATGAGCTAAAGATCGAATTCGACATTCGAGCAAACACAAGAATCGCCAGCAGATGACGAAGACCAGGTCTACCGCTAAGAGTCATGCAACCAAACTAGATTCTTGCCAGATCAAAGTCTTTAACGAGCAAATAAGCAAGACGGAGGAGGCCATGTTTACAGTCTTCGTCTTCGCACGGTACTCCCACACAGCCCGCTTCTTGGCCCTTTTCGCCCGGCGCACTCTGATCACTGTTTTGTTCGCTGCCTTGTGCCAAAGCCTCGTAGGTCAGATGGGCGGAATGCGAGCTGGTGCCGGACACATCGGCACGCTGCACAGTTCCGCGGGCACGGCCCCGTAGTCCCCGGATCTGGCGGAATCCCTTTTCGCTCATCAGGTCAGCGACCAATCGTGGTCCAACGGTTTCCATTTCGTCACCACCTGCACGTCAATCCTTCCTTCGTAAACGCCTGCTTCACCAATCCCTTTTTTGATCCTTTCTTTTGCCGGCACTTTTTCTTTCGCAATCCGATCTTTTTTAATCAGGTGGTTTTGCCATATCCAATCTATTACCCAATTTACGCTGACCAACCGTATGCGGCCGATCAGCAAGCTTACGTGGCGGAGCAAGGGCGAGAGAACGAGTTGGTTCAAAAGATTGATCGCCTGAGGGATGAAGTGGAGAGCTTACGCGAAAAGCAAGCGTCAGCAGCCAAGCCGGCAGAGCCGGAAGCCCAACGCCAGCCGCCGCCGGAAAACCAGCCCACTAAAATTCTGGCATTTCGCGACGGACACCGCAGCGAGATTAAGAACTATGCGCTAGTGGGAAAAACCCTTTGGATCCTGACCGAGCAGCGCGCCGAAAAGATTCCCGTCTCTGACCTCGACATTGAAGCAACCAAAAGGTTGAACGATGACCGTGGCCTCACATTTCCTTGAACACCTGCCTGCGTTCTCGCCCTCTGCTCCCCGCGCGCACTGGCGCCTGACGATGATCACGTTCATAACTACCCCGCGGAAGCCGTGCCAGCCATGGGCTTTAGGCCGGCTTTGCTGGGAATGGAGTGTCCAGAATTGTTTACAAACTTCTAACAATTTGGTGACAGTCGATGCTTGACACCTGACGTACGCTCTCCAGTGTTCAGGCTCTATCGCCAAGGTCCTCTTGGCGCGCAGGTCTTGCATGTACACTCCAACCGCTCGATTTTCAGCATCGAGTCGGGAAAGGAAAGCCATATGCCAAACATATTTGATGGAGGGATAAACACGATCAACAGGCGCTCGTTCGTGAAGAGGGGGCTAGCGACCGCCGGTACGGCCACAATGACTGCCGCATTGATCGGCAATAGCTCATTAGTTTGGGCTGAAAGGGGGCCAGAGGA
>DATBRN010000184.1:0-6102 GCA_036560225.1 Pyrinomonadaceae bacterium
CTCTTCGGGCAGATTACGACAACGTTTGATCCTCGCATCATTCAGTTCGGTCTGAAGTTCCTGTTCTAAAGGCCGAGGGGGGCAACATGGAAAAGGCTGGACCGTAATTGGTCCAGCCTTTTTCACTTTCGGTGCACGCGAAAGAGATTCACGTGTCGTAATCCTGTAGGGGCGGCACTCCGTGGCCGCCTCTCTTCTCGCTACTAGATAAATAAAAGTGTAAAGGATGTCTTGATAACGATCTGTAAAGGATGTCTTGACAACAAACAACTGTTGGCCGCCCCTTCTCGCAATGTCATTTACTTTTGAAGGATGTAGCAATTACTGAAGGGGCGGCCACGGAGTGCTGCCCCCTACAGAATTAGCGCTCCGGGCTCACTTACGGTGGCGGCGTTCCCAAACCGAATACACTATGGTCAAACAAAGCGACATCCAGGCAAGACCTTCCGCCATTGCGCCCAGTACGTCACTCAAGTAATGAGCGCCGAGATACATCCGGCTAAAAGCTACCAGCGCAATCAGCAACCCTGTCGAAAGAATAATGAGCGCGCGCCAGCGCCAGTCCTGCGTTTTTGACAGCAGGTATGCGGCTATGACGCCATAGAGCACCGTGGCCATCATGGTGTGCCCACTGGGAAAGCTGTAACTGGTGAGCCGCAAAATCGGATCGTCGAAGTGCGGTCGCGGGCGATGAAATACATACTTCAAGAATCTATTAAGCAGCGCGCCACCCCCAACCGATGACGCCAGTGCCGCCACCCAGTAGAAGCGTCGTCGCCGGAGGAAGTAGAGTCCGAGAATAACTGCAACAGCGGTCACCACAACTCTGGAGCCCAACGACGTAGCCACAAACATGGCGCTCGTCAGAAAGGGCGACCCGTGCGAGTGCAACCAGACGCTGAGCCTGGCGTCCGCGACCGTAATTGGCTCGTTGTTGATGATGTCTTCAGAGATCTCGCCCAGCGTCAGTGTCATCGTGGCGAAGACGATGACGCCGGCGATAAGGTGCAGACTCAGGAAACGTCCTGCGGAAGACTTTGTCATGAATGCGTATTGAGATTATCCGTCACGCAGTGAGAAAGAACATTTTTCATTTGTGGCTTTAAGACTATGTGACGCAGTTGATGGGGTCAACTTTGATATGAGCTGGACTTCCAAGTTGAATTCTCGAATGCCACGATCAGTACAACCAGACAGTAATGCGATGGACGTTGCGTTAGCACGAAGCGCATCTGGATGAGGTCATCTATGAAGCGTGGTTCGATGTCAAGAACTTTTTGAGTAGACCTCGAACGCGACGCCAGAGCGCCTGTTTTAGTAATCCTTTGTTTGCTCTTTGACATGAGACTGTTAGTTTTAGTTTTTACCGCCGTTGGCGGTCCTCAACTGAGTAAGGCCAAGCCACACTCAATCATCTATGCGGTCATCGTCCATGAGGTTTACTTCGCTCTCTCCGGAGCTGCCCGCCGAGCGAGCCCTTAGCGAGCTCAGGCGAGGCGGGCAGCGGCGCCAGCTAAGCGCCTGGAGAGGCCGACTGCCCAATCAGTACCTCTGGCACATTTGATGGCCCTTGACCTCGGCGGGCCAGTCGGACTGCGACGGCTCGACGTCGAAATTCCGCATAGTCGATCTCATCACGCAGCATGATGTAAGCGCGAATGAGTAATTTTCTGGCAGTGGCCACTTTGGCTTTAGGACGGCCGCGGCGCTCTGCCAGTCGTTTGTAGAAACGTTTTAAGTCCTCGTCATAACGGACTGCAGTGTGCACTGCTTCCACCGTTAGGTAACGAAGCATGCGCGAGCCGGCTTTGCTGATGCCCAGGTAGATGGCCCGTTCCGCCGAAGAACGAACCATTGGATCAAAGCCCGCGTAAGCCACCACCTTCCGCTGATTACGAAAGCGACTGACCGGTTGCAGCGTATGCAGCAGACAAAGCGAGGTCAGCAAACCAATGCCCGGATGAGTCCGCAAACGCTTGATTTGGATGTCGTCTTTGCTTTGCTGTTTGAACCAGACCATTGTTTCCAACAGCTGTTGGTTCAATGGCTTGAGCAATTCGGACCAGTGCTCGCGCTGCCATTGCAATGCCGGTGACATCGCAGCACTGCGCAGCTCTTGTTGGCCAGTGGTGGTGAACAACTGCCGCCCTTTGGCCAGGCCGGCTTGCATCGCGATGGCTTGCAAGCTGTTCTTAGTCATGGTGCGCACCTTAATTAACTTCTGTCGGTAACGCAGCATGCGCAGCACTTCGCGACTCTTCGGCGTCGGCTGGTGTAAGCGGGGAAACTCATTGTGGACCAGCAAATCCCAAATGAGTTCGGCATCGCGCCGATCGCTCTTCTGCCGCCAACGAGCGCGGCGTCGGATCTCGGTGGCGTCGCCGAGCCACACTTCGCAACCCAGTTGCTCGAGCATCGCTTCGAACCAGGTACTGTAGCCACTTGCTTCCAGGCCAATAACTACGGGATGGGTTAACTTCGCATAAAAGTCCCTTATTACGTCTTTGTCCTGGTGCTTTAGTTCAGAAATGACGAGTTCGCCAGTTTCAGTTTTCAAATAACAGATCGTTTGTTGTCGTGCATGAAAGTCAACGCCGATATATATTGTGTTCATAGCGCCTCCTTTCAGTCTCATGTCAGATGAGCGACTGGCCGTGAGTTTACACTCTCGGGGAGGCGCTTGCTTCATAACATCAGTACCGGGAGCGGTAGCGACCGCGTAAGTGAGATCACGGCGATGGAGGCGGTGCACAGATCCTGCTTACCCGGTCGCTACCGCTCCCCGTACTGACCTCAGCGAACTTGCGAAAAAACTCGCTGATAGACCACACGGTCGTGGACCGTGAGGTCGGTGCAAGTCGACAGAGCGCGGAAAATCGTGTGGCCAATTTGTGGACAAAATGCACAGCATCCAACCGCTACGCGATGGGAGCGAATGTGAAGGGATCCGAAAACCCCATTGAAACCCGGTGGCTGCAACTTTCTCAAAGGCAAAAACTTCCGTTTTTGCGCGTCTCAAAATTCGGGACCGTGAGGTCGGAGGTTCGAATCCTCTCGCCCCGACCAATCAATTCAAGCACTACGGCCGTCTTCAAAAGCGGCCGTTTTTCGTTTGTGGCACCGGCCTTCATAAACCCCTCGTGAAGTCTCTTAGACTACGTCCACCCGGCTGCCTTGCCAGTCGAGCGCCAAATTGAGCTGGCGGGTGATCTTGGCGGCGACTCGACCAAGCGCCCCGGCATAAGTGGGAAATGAAAGCGGAACCCGCGCCAGGTCATCTACGCGCATGCCCGCTGCGATTGCTAAGGCAGCAACCTGGGTGATGTCGACTGCCCGTTCGCCAACGACATGACAACCAAGGATAAGGCGTGTTTGACGGTCCACGATCAGTTTGCAGAAGCCGTAGGTCCGGCCATCGATGATCGTTCGGGTGGTCGAGTCAAAGCGAATCATCGCCGTAGCAATATCGTGCCCTTCGCGGGCCTTCGCTTCGGTTAAGCCCACTTGCGCGTATTCCGGATCAGTGAAACTGCCAATCGGAGCTACTTGATCGGCATTCGCCATGGTTGGACCACGAACCGCATTGGTTGCGGCGACAAATCCTTGCTGAATTGCCTGTGGCACCAGCATCAGCTTACCGGTAACGTCGCCGGCGGCAAAGATATCTGGAGACGATGTCCTGAGAAACTCGTCAACCCGAATGAAGCCCCGTTCGTCAGTCTCGATTCCAGCGCTCACGAGCTCCAGGTCCGCTGTATTTGCTTTCCAACCGATCGCGCTTACCACCAGGGTTGCTTCCACGCTCTCTGGCCGGCCCTCTTTGGAAAACCACATCCTGACACCCGCTGATGTCTTTTCGAATGAATCAACGGTCCCAAAGTTCTCTCTCACCACCACGCCTGAATCGCGAAAAGCGTTGGCGACGGCGGCTGATACTTCTTCGTCCTCAGTCGGCAGGATACGAGGACCGGCTTGAAAGAGTTGAATTTTTGAACCGAAGGCATTGAACACCGAAGCCACTTGCAGACCGGTCGCGCCTCCACCGAGGACCAATATCGATGGGGGAACGGAGGTTAACTTCCAGGCATCGCTGTGGGTGGCGGTGAACTGGGATCCGGGAACCGTAAGCTGACGGCTTATGCCGCCGGTGCAAATTATGATTTTCCCGGCGTTCAGTCGCAGCCCACTCGCGGTTTCAACAGTGTGCGCATCAACGAGTCGAGCGCTGCCGGCGTTTTCATGAACGGTCACGCCCAGCGAGTCGATCTGACCGCGAAAAGTCGAGTTCGCCTGGACGTCCCGGACAACTTCGCGCACGCGGGTTAATAGGCGAGGAAAGTCAAGGGACGGTTCGCCGACGACGATTCCGTATCTGCCAAGCTGGCCTGCGTCTCGTATCAACCGGGCAGCATGGGCGAGCGTGCGCACCGGAACTGGTCCATCGTTAGCGGCCATGCCGCCGAATTCGTCACGCGTAACCAGTGTGGTCTTAGCACCTGCATCGGCGGCGCGGAGCGCGGCAACGACTCCGGCCGGCCCGCCTCCAATTACCAAAACGTCGAACATCTTCTGAAGTATCTGGACGGTCCGTAGCCATCATTGCGTGACTTCACGCTTGCTTCGTAAGCGACGCGCAATTCGGTTTACCGGACCGCGGATGAAGAGGTAAGGAACTACGGCCAACAGAATCGCAACCAAAATCAACTCGAACGGGTAGACCCACTTCAGGACAATCAATTGATAAATAACGTCCATGATGATCGCGAGAAAAAACACGCGCGCGACGGCTTTCCATCCTTCGCGCAACAGATCGGCACGCTGGCCTGGATCGGTAAGAATTGTCCAGAAATACGCAGGCCGACCCTCCCGGGCATCTTTCAATCCGGCACGGATGGCAAGTAGCGCGGCCATGGTTGGTTGCAAAATGACCCGAAAGGTCATCGGCCCGCCTACCCGGTCGGTAATATCCGTCAACGCGCGCATCAGCATGTCCCTCATTCTTAGATCCTCAATCCTGAACTTAATTTCACCGGTATCGTGTTAGAAGCTAATCGCGCCCGAAAGCTGAAACGAGTGGCCCTGGAAAGTCGATCGATTCAGGAACTCCTTGAAATACTTGACGCCAACGCTGACGCGCGCCGGCATGTTGAAATTGGCTGCGAACCCAAGTGCATTTACACGGTAGTGTGCGGCGGCCTGTTCCGGAGTGATCGTGGGTCCTGTCTTATCGGTGGTCTGCCACTGGTTGTAGCCGGCCAGCCCGACTTGCAAACCGAAATCGCTGCGAAGCGTGATTAACTGCGTCAAGGAATAGTCGAGATTCATCGTCTGGCCTGGTCGTATCTGCGTTCCCTCCTGCGAAGTGTGAAACTCATACATCTGAAAAGCGGAAATCGCTGTGCTTTTGTTTTGCGTTAGCCACACGGTTTGGCCTGACGACACGACGTGGGTCCAATAACCGGAACCAACGTTGTCGTGTGCGTTAGCTTTGAAGCGGCCTGTGGGAGCCAGAAACCCATAAACAGCGCGCACGGCGGCCCGCTTTTTGTCCCAGCCAAGGATGAAAGGCTGATAATACGAATCGGCAAGTCCTTCCCCACCGCTGATGTGCCCGGCATCATCGGAAGTTAGCGAGTTATTGGCCACCGGCAAGGTCGCCGAGAGCGAAAACTTCGCGCCGCCCAGGAGCTCTTGCTTGCTCACCCACACGATTGAATTCAGATCCATGGTGACTGATTGCTTCCCAGTTGCCAGGATTTCCCCCTTCGGACCCCGGAACTGGTCGCGCGAGTAAATCGCCAAGAGATTTGAGTAGGTGAATCCGGCTCGCGGCGTGACACCTGAATTTGTTGCGCTCATGCCGACCGGGTACACACCCCTGACCTGACCCTGTATTTGGCTGGCAGTGATCAGCACATAAGCAAGAATGCCGATTCGCCATGCGAGAATCCGGTAGGACAGATTTCTGGTCACAGCCGTTTCTAGATTTCCGGCTTGCTCAGCCAACGTAACGCTCGCAGTCCCGGCATAAAGCAATATTCACCGCCGCGCGTGACCACAAACCTGGGAATGCCTTGCAGACGTCTTCGAACTGGTCTTCGC
>DATBRN010000185.1:0-24377 GCA_036560225.1 Pyrinomonadaceae bacterium
TCGATACATTCAGCATTTCTGGTAATACGGCGACGTTCTCGGGCAACTGCACCAACAACGGTATGCCGTGTACCTACCAGGTAACGGTGCAGGACAACGGCAACCCCGGGAAGGGTAGAGACACCTTCAACATCAGCGGAACGGGGTTTACCCCCAATGGCGGAACTCTTAGCGGTGGAAACATAAAGATCCACAACCAAAAGTAACGCCAGGCGGTTAGATCGCGGGAAGTGGCGCAGGGTATACGGTGCTCTACTTCCTTCGATCTTCCGCAAAACGTTTCCCTAAGGATCGGCCGGCATTTGCGATGAACAGTTTGAATACAAACGGTAAAGCGTTTACCTCCGTTACTGCAACTCAGAACAGCGAATTCCTGAGCACGCGTACGTGCGGACAGGAACGTGAGCCGGGGACGATTAAGCGAGGCGCCAAATGAGTGTCCCGGCAAATGTTATTCGTGTTTCCAACCCACTTACCGAGCTCCCGACCGATGGTGGCACGCAAGCCGAGATACTGCACGCCACTCGGACTATAGTTGTGGGGACTCCGCCGCTGGGCCGGAAACCCCGCTCTGCTCGTGGATTCCCGCAGCTTTCTGGCGATAGTGGCTTGAGGCCATTTCGCCATGTTAATTTGCCGGCAAACCATAGTAGGACCAAGAGACAGAAGGTGATGGCCAAAACCCATCAGGGAAAGCCCTCGCCAGTGGCACCGACAGTAGGCGACCTTTCTGGTCCACAGCGCAGTTTCTTTTTGCGGACAAAACTGTTGCCGCCCCGTCCTGCTCCTGCATTGCTTTCTCGTCCTCGTTTAACTGAGCGACTCCTCGCAAATCTCGAGCAACCCGTTACGCTTGTTACCGCGCCCGCCGGTTCGGGAAAAACTACTCTGGTGGCGGATTTTCTCCGAACGCACAAGCGTCAGTTTGTCTGGTATCAGTTGGATCATACTGACGCGGACCCATCCGTGTTTCTTGGCTACGTGAGTTTTGGAATCCAGCAGATAGTGCCTGGCTTTGGACAGGCCATGTCCTCTTACCTTCAAGAAGCTGCCGGCGAGCCAGCTAAGCAAGCAGAACGAGCGGTTGACGTGTTCTTGACTCAGGTGCTGGAGCGTGTCGATCAGCAGCTAATCCTAATCCTGGATGATTACCACCACCTGGGTCTCGACACTCCGGTGCACACATTTCTCGACCGGCTGGTCGCTTATTTGCCTGACGTGCTGCACGTGATCATCATCTCGCGCGAGACGCCTCCTCTCGCGCTGGCCAGGTTGCGTGCGCAGTCGCCGCTGTCAACTATCGATCGCTCAGACTTACTCTTTACTGACGAAGAGACACAACAGCTCTTTCGCCAGGTTTTCGATCTCGAACTCACGCCACAGCAGCTCGCCGAATATCGCGAACGCACCCACGGTTGGATTACTGCCTTGCAATTGGTCAGGCAGGTCGCCCATCGAACCGTAATCAGTTCGCGCGATGAGCAATCCCAGCCACTTGACCTGGTTGAAGTTCTGCGGCAATCGGAGCACGACATCTTCGACTATTTTGCTGAAGAGGTTTTCTCAACTGAGCCCGAGGAACTGCAACAGCTTCTCGCGAAGATGTCGTTGCTTGATAGGATTGAGCTGGACACGTGTACTTCACTTTACCCAGAGATGAATTGCTCACGTGTCCTGCCCAACCTCGTACGCCGCAACGTATTTATGACCGTGGCCGGCGAGGGGTGCGGGGAAGAATATCGTCTGCATCCGCTCTTTCAGAGTTTCCTGCGCCGGCGATTACGAAGTGAGATTGGCCGCGCGGGCGTCGCCGCCGAGCATCGTCGTTATGCGGAGTATTTCTTGGAACGCCGCTCTTGGGAGCCTGCAGTCAGACACCTCATCGCCGCGGAAGAATTTGACCGCGCGGCTGCAGTCATCGCTAAAAGAGGATTTGAGTGGATCTCTTCCGGCGCTCTTGGCGCGCTGGCCGCACTGGCTGATTCCATCCCTCAGAGCGCGCTGGAGGGCCATCCACGCGCAGTTGCGAACCGCGCGGAGGTTGCTCGCTTGCGCGGTGAATACGAGGTTGCCCAGTCGATGTTTAAGCGGGCGGCTGCGCTCCTGCGGGGAGGGGATGACAACGAAGGGGAAGCTGAAGCCCTTCATTCGCTTGCCACGCTTGCCCGACGCCAGTCTGATTACGAATTGGCTTTCACCTACCTGGATCGCGCGATCGGACTAACGAACGCCACTTCTGCGATCAGAACTAAATGCGGCAACACCCGTGGTCTGTGCCTGGTTGCGATGGGCGAGTGGACAGCAGCCGAACGAGAGTTCAGAAGTGCGTTGCAGTCTGCGGAAGAGCGCCATGATGAGCGATACTCTCGACTAATTGCGCACAACCTGGGGACTCCCGCTGGAATCCGTGGCGATTTTGGGGAAGCACTGCGCTGGTTGAGCCGGATGCTGCAGAGCGACCGTCCGTCATCGCCAATGCCGCAGGAAGCTGTCGCCCATCTGAACATGGCCAGATGTCACATCTTTCGTGGCGACTTCGAGACTGCCGAGCGCCATCTCGACCACGCCCTGGAGCGGTGCCAGCTCTTTAATCTGGTTGCGGCGAGAGCGGAAACCTTCGAAGCATATGGGAATCTCTATCGCGAGCGAGGCGATATTGAGCGAGCAAACGAATACTACGAAAGAGCTGCACGAGCTTATAACGAAGCGGGCATCAGTCTGACTCGCACGGAGCTCTTTGAAGAGCGCGCGTTGCTCAGCCTGCTAATAGGGGATCTCGCTGCCGCACGCACGCTGATCGAGGGTTTAATCATTGCCCGACCACCCGAGAAGGACGAACGGGGCTACCACACTGCTTCACTTACGCGCGGCCGCATCCTGTCTGAGCAGGGAGAATTTGAATCGGCGCACCAGGATCTGTCTAACGCTCTGCAATACTTCCACAGTCACAGCTTCTATTATTACGAAGCTCAGGCGTGCATGGCGATTGCCCTGTGCGAGCTGAAGCTTAATAGAGAGCATCGGATGCTTGAGCATTTGAGACGCGCAGTCGATCTCGCAGTCAGGTACGACTACGAATACTGGCTGAAACGGGAGACCTTAAAGAACCCCGAGCTTTTTGACGCCGAGGAGGCTCGCGAGCTGTTGCCTTCGGATTTGCGAGAACAACTTTCTAGCGTGCAAAAGTCTGCCCCCAAACCTGCCGCTATTGAAGTCGCCGGGTTCGCGCTAACCACAAAACCCGTTACTGATCTCACCATTAACATGCTGGGACCCGTGGAAATAGTTCGCGATGCGACGCGTCCGCTGGCGGCGGATGCCTGGTCAACGCGACGAGCGCGCGACATTTTGTGCTTCATTGCGTCGCGCCCTCACCGCCGTGCTTCAAAAGACTTAATCGTAGATACATTCTGGGGCGAGACTGAAATCGACGTTGTTGAAAAGAACTTTCATCCGACTATCTCGCACACTCGCAGGGCCGTAAACAGTAATCAACCATTAAAACAGAACTTCCTACTTTATAAAGACAGCGACTACCAGCTCAATCCGGAGTTTTCATATCAAATTGACATTGAGGAATTTGACCGTTTGTTGGATGAAGGAAAAAAGGCGTGGCGGTCGCGAGATTTTGAAGAGTGTGTGAAGGCCTATGAAGACGCAGTGGCGCTCTATCGAGGCGAATTCATGCAGGGCTGTTATGAAGCCTGGATCGAGGAGCAGCGTACTTACTATTCTGAGCAGTATTTGCGCCTGTTGGAAGTGTTGGCAGGAGTGGCACAGCACAAGGGAGAATGGGCGAAGTCGATGCAACTGGCGCAGCGCATACTTCATGAAGACCAGTTTCGCGAGGGTATTCACTGTCTGGTCATGCGAGCACACGGGGCCTTGGGCAATCGCGGGGCAGTTAAGCACCAATATGAGAGCCTGCGCAGACTTCTGAAGACGGAACTGGGTGTTGAACCTGGTCCCCAGACGCGCAACCTGTTTCAGGAGCTCATAGGTTAGGCGCCGTTAACCCGACTGAGGTGATAGTTTGCTAAGTATGCCCACTGCTTTAGAGTCCATCCTTAAAGAAGCGAAACAACTAGTCGCTCTCGTGCTAGCGCTGGTCCTAAGTGCTTCACCGGCATTGGCCGGGATCACCTTCACAGCGTCTGACGGCATTGTAATGACCGGCGCGGATGGCATCGTGATGACCGGCGCGGATGGCATCGTGATGACCGGTGCGGACGGATTTCTCACGTACGCTCCGAATGGCATTGTGATGACGGGAGCGGACGGCATTGTAATGACTGGCGCGGACGGCATTGTAATGACTGGTGCGGATGGGTTTGCTTACCCAAACAGTGTCAGCGTTGCTACAGCGCAAGGTTTGAATGTTACGCATGCGGATGGGATTGTCATGACCGGCGCGGATGGCATCGTCATGACCGGCGCCGATGGGACTACGCATACTGCCGATTCAGTCACCATCACACTTGCTAACGGGATTGTGATGACCGGGGCAGATGGCATTGTCATGAATGGCGCCGACGGCATCGAGCGTACATCCGACTATGGCCTTGTGATGACCGGCGCGGATGGCATTTTGATGAATGGCGCCGGCGGCATCGTGCTGAGCAGCGCCGATGGAGTTAGAGCGGTTGCAGCCGACGGAACGGAATTCGCGGTTGTGCCAGACGGACTGACGTTCGCCGGAGTGACATCGATTGTCATGACGGGAGCCGACGGTATCGTGATGACGGGCGCAGATGGCATAGTCATCACGGATGCCGACGGCATTGTGATAACAGGCGCTGACGGTGCGCAAACTGGTCTGCAAAGCCTCGATCCCGAACTTGCCATCAAACTGAATCAGGTGGCAGATGATAGCGGCATAGACGCTGTAATCGTCTATCACAACTCGCCAGGCGAATCAGACTTCGCATACCTGCAAAGCATAGGCATTATTGGCGGCACGCGGTTTCGGGCGTTGCCGATGGTGAGCGTCACCGCTACCCGGGATCAGATTATTGCCATTTCGCACTCGCCCGCCGTCCGTTCGATTTATGGAAATCGCACGCTCAGCTTTAACAGCGAACCTGAGATTAGGGCGCTCACAGGAGTGGAACGAGCGCGAGGTGATGCGGAGATCACAAGTCGCAATGGCAATCTCCCCGTTACGGGCAGAAATGTCACGGTGGCTGTGCTCGACTCAGGAATTGATGCCAGCCACGGAGATCTCGCGGGTCGTGTTGCCAGGAACATCAAGTTGGCTGACACCCAAAGCGTGGGTGTTGGCTTCCAATATCCAATCAATTCCGAAGACCTTTTGAATACAGATCAGCTGCTTGGGCATGGTACCTTCGTAGCCGGAGTTATAGCCGGAAGCGGAAGCTTATCGAATGGGAAGTATGCCGGCGTAGCGCCGGATGCCCGCTTGATCGGGCTCAGTGCCGGGGATTTAGCACTGGTGTACATACTAAATGGTTTGGATTACTTGTTGGCCAATAGAGCTGAGCTTGGTGTGCGCGTCGTAAACTGCAGCTTCTCGGCCAACACTATCTACGACACCAACGACCCGGTAAATGTCGCCACAAGAATGTTGACGCAGGCGGGGGTGAATGTGGTTTTCTCCGCGGGCAATACCGGTCCGGGCGCGAACACTTTGAATCCTTACGCAGTAGCTCCCTGGGTCGTTAGCGTCGGCGCAACGGACACGGCGGGCAGATTGGCAGGTTTTTCGTCCCGAGGAGATTTTGCCAGCACACTGTTCCATCCCACTCTTGTCGCACCGGGCACGAGTGTCGTCAGCACACGAGCGTCTGGAATCGCAAACGTTACGGGAGCCGAAGGTTTTGCAGGCAGTGATGCAGCGCGTCTCAGTGCAGCGGAAATTCCACACTACACGACCGCGAGTGGCACGAGTTTCTCCGCTCCGCAGGTGGCTGGAGCTATCGCCCTCATGCTCGAGGTAAATCCGAATCTCACTCCGGCGGATGTGCGCAGTATCTTGCAGTTAACCGCAACGCCGTTGGCACCTTACTACTCGCACGAAGCTGGGGCGGGAATGCTGAATGTTCACGCAGCGGTTCTGCGGGCGGCGTTTACCTCACGGCGGATAGGAACTTGGCGTAGCACACTCAATTTCGGCCAGGTGCAGTTTTTCAAGGATCCGCTGACAACTTTCTCTGCCAGTATCCAGCCGGGCACTGTCTCCGACACATTCGTGCAAGTGCCTGATAACACAATCTTCGCTTCGGTCCAGATCGGATGGGGGCCTTTGTGGAGCACCAATGACCTGGGCCTTCGCGTTTATGACAACTCGGGATCGCTCCGGGGAGAATCCAACGCCATAAATCTGCCCGGTCTCACCGGCAAGCAGGAGCGCGTGTCGCTGGCAACGCCGGCAGCAGGCGCATGGCGGGTCAGTGTGCGCAATACGCTTGGCGCTCTGGGCACGACTCAACAGTTCTTTGGCGCACTCAGCATTGGTCGCGCTCGTTATGCGCCTCTGAATGACATTGATCAGCTCAGCCCTGGCCTGCGCGATGAGATCTACCAGAACATCCGCACTTTTACGATGTGGCCCACTGGTCGCCGGTTCAGGCCCGACGCTGTGGTCCTGCGCTCAGAATTGGCCACGACACTCATGCTTGGCGCCCGCGTTCCGCAGTATCTGGCAGGGCAACCAGCCTATCAGGATGTTCGCGATTCAACCACTCGGCTGTTTGTGGAGAGCGTACAGGCTTCCCCGAATGGACCTCTGTTTGTTGATGTGTCGGGAAATCTCTTCCGGCCAAGCGACAGTGTGAGTCGCCTAATGGCAGCAGTTGCTCTCGTCAGGGCCGCCGGCCTTCGTTCGGAAGCAGAAGCGAAAGCCGGCATCCCTCTGGCCTATCTCGACGCGGGGAGTATTCCGAACGAATACAGTGGCTATGTCTCGGTGGCAACTTCGCTGGGCCTGCTCCAGGGAGATTTGCTGTTCAGGCCTCAGTCGCCCCTCACACGCGCAGAACTGGCCCACGCCATGACGGTAATTGAACGCCGCGCAATGGAGTAAGAAGTTGCGTTAGCTACGCCCAGATGCTTACGCCAACTCCAACCGCATTTCGGTTGAAGTAAACAAAACAGAAAAAGAGCGCGGCTTTATCTCGACTCGCAAGGCTTCAATCAACCGCAGGCCCCACCAAGACTTCGTACGATAAGCGCGGCCCCAACGTTCAGAGGGTTCGACCAGTGCAATCCCTTGTCTGTCGAGACGGCGATCATCGGCGCCACCTCGCCGTTGTCCCAGCCAAAATAAACAGTGCCTTCGGTCGCTAACCCGACTGACCTTTCCGTATCGCCAGCTAAGGCGCCGCGAGCATGACGCACGGCTGCAAGACGAATAAACGCTGCCACCACTCAGAACATAAACCATGTTTAAAAACTCAAGAATTTCTCAAGGGGGCTGTATTAAAAGTTCTTGCGGGAAGGGCGTGGAGAACCTCGATTTTAGCTGTCTAAAACCTGACTACAGCGTGGAGGCTGGCGACGGCAAAATCAACTTTCAAGGATATGTTTATATTCGAGTTCGACCTGGACACCTTGACCACTAAAACGGGGTCGCTAATCGTCGATAAGATTACGGCTCCTGCGGAAATACCGCGGATTTCAAGGCCGCGGCTCCTGGCTCTGCTCAAGCAGAGTTTGGCATCTTGTACGTCCACCGTGGTCAGCGGGCGCGCCGGTACCGGCAAGACCGCTCTGGCTGTTGACTTTGCGCGAAACTGCGGCCGGCGCGTGGCTTGGTACAAAGTGGATGCGCCTGAGTGCGAACTTAAGATCTTCTTTCAATACCTTATTGCCAGCATCCAAACCCAGCGACCAGATTTTGGCAAGAAGGCGTTAATGCCGGCGGCAAGAACCGCCCAGCTTGACCAGATTCCGTTGTTGACGGAAGCCTTTGTTTACGAGCTGGCAGAAGGGGAAAGCAAGCCACTCCTAATGGTCATCGAAGATCTGCATCTGGTTTGCGATTCTGAGTGGTTGGTGCCGTTTTTGCGGCGATTGCTGCCGCTTTTGCCTCCGGAGGTTCATGTGCTGATTACGAGCAGAACGATGCCGCCGGCTCCCTTATGGCGCATGCGTTCGAAACAGACTCTTTCAGTTATCGATGAACAGGTACTTGCTTTTACCATGCACGAAGCAGTTGAACTGTTCGAGAGTTATGGGCTGTCGAGTCAGCAAGCCAATATCTCGTTAGACCACGCGCATGGCCGAGCTGCTGCGCTCATGGGATTTGCAGCAACTCTTAGCAACCACAATGATGGAGAGGCTTCGCAATGCATGCAGCCGTCCGCAAGTTAAATTCGATTCGAATACTGCTGGTGGATGATCACCGGGTAATGCGTTTGGGGTTACGCCTGCTCATCGAGAAACAGCAAGGACTGACAGTCGTTGGTGAGGCGAGTGGTCGGACGGACGCGCTGGAGGTCGCCGAGCGCGAACAGCCCGACATCATCCTGCTCGATCTTACTTTGCCCGGCACCGATGGTATCGATTTGATACCTGAACTGCTGGCAGTTGCCGAAAAGGCTCGCATTCTGGTTCTGACCGGTGTGCTCGAACCGGAAGCGCACACGCGGGCCATGCGCTTGGGCGCGATGGGCGTGGTGCTCAAGGAAAAAGCCCCGGAGGTGCTTATCAAGGCGATCGAGAAAGTTCATGACGGTGAGATTTGGCTTGATCGAGGGATGGTTGCAAACGTCTTTAGTGAGAGACTTCGCGTTCGCGAAACCCGCAGGCAAGATCCTGAAGCGGCCAAGATTGCGACGCTGACTGCCCGCGAGCGCGAAGTCATCGCGCTGGTTGGCCACGGCCTAAGAAATAAACAGATCGCTGACCGGCTGTTCATCAGCGAGGGCACAGTGCGCAATCATCTCACGACAGTTTTCAGTAAGCTTGAGGTCTCGGATCGTTTCGAGTTGTTGATGTATGCCTATAAGAATGGCATCGCTAAGCCGGCTCTCTGATTCCCTCCACCTGATGAACCAGGAAACCGCAATCAAGTGATCACCGCGGCGACCCCGGGAGTGATCAACGCATCTGAAGCTTGCCCCTAACTCCCCTGTTGTCAACAAAGACTATGACAATCCTCATATAGAAAGGGGTGAGGATTGTCATGCTTCCCCCGCTTGAAAAATGTGACGAATCTCATAGTTAAAAAGTGAACATCCTCAGGTCCGAAGGTCGGCTGAGTCGTGTACTTTTGCTGCGCTTTAACAAAGCGCGCAGCCAACTGCGCAGACTCTTTTGCTAACTGAGCAAGATAAGGAAGCACTATGCAAAACAAACAGGAAGTACCCGACCACCTGCTTGTTGTACCGACCGTGATGGAGCGCCGTAGAACGTCGCGAATCTACGATCCTTTTCCGGCAATAGTAAGCGGAGTGGATGAGAGCGGCACAACTTTCAAGAGCAAAACCATAATTGACAACATTAGCACTACCGGACTCTATCTGAGGCTGATGCAGCGCCCAGAGAAGCGAGCAAAGCTCTACATCATCGTGCAGCTCTCAAACGCAATGGTTGATAGCGAATCAATGATGCGCCTGCACATCAGTGGAGAGGTGCTACGCGTAGAGCCTCGACTTGGTGGAGCATGTGGCTTAGCCGTCTCTATCAAGCACAACCGGCTGGTCTAGGCCGCATTACTGAACAGAGTCCAAGTGCATTAGCCCGTTTCTAAGGATTTGTTTGAAACATGCACGGCAGTCCCCTTTTTCGCTATGACTCTACCTACCGAAATAGCAACAGCTGCGGTTCGCGGTATCTCAGTGCGAGATTTTCTTCGTTTGCTGTTTCTATTCTTGACCATTGTTCTCTCATCGCACGTTTGCCTCAGCCGTTTTTCCCGATGGCAGCTGAACTCTCGTGCTTCTCTAAAGAGGAGGTCCCCCTTGCTTTATAACCCCAGTCAAAGAAGACTCGCTGCGCATCTTTTTGTCCTGGCGCTCGCTGGTTTGACGGCTTTAGGTGTTCTCTCGTATCACTCTGCCTCAGCCTCGACTGATGTTGACATTGTCAGCCGCTGGTCCGCTGAGGGAAACGCGAACGATAGCGTTGGCGTGAACAATGGCGTTTTGCAAGGAGGAGTGACTTATACGGCGGGCAAGGTGGGCCAGGGCTTCAGCTTCGATGGGAACAGCTCTGTCGAGGTAGCAAACTCACCCACGCTGGAGACTTCCGCGATCACCACAGCGGCTTGGGTGAGGAGCTTCAACTCTCCCGGCGCATATCGCTATATCCTGGCTAAAGGACTGCAAAACTGCGATGCCTCCTCTTATGGTCTCTACACCGGTCAGAACGGCGGGCTCTCGTTCTACGTGTATGACGGCAACTCCTACGTCCTCTCACCAGAGCTAAATCCGGAATTCTGGGACGGCAACTGGCATCACGTCGCTGGAACTTACGACGGTGAGAATATCAGGCTTTATGTGGACGGAGCAGAGGTGGGCACCGGAACTCCCGCAACCATCGCAATAAACTACGGCCTGTCCATCGACCAGAAATTCTATATTGGTGCTCAGTCTGAGCTTCAAAACGCCTGCGGATCAAGCACTAATTTTGTCGGTGATATTGATGAGGTCAAAGTATGGAGCCGCGCGCTCTCCGGCTCAGAAATACAAGCCGACTTCGCGGGAAACAATAACGAGGCTCCGGTGGCCAACGGGCAAAATATCACCACGGATGAAGATACAGCCACGAATGTTCAACTGACTGCCACAGATGCTAATGGCGACGCATTAACTTACAGCATAGTGACAGCTCCGGCGCATGGCGCCCTAAGCGGTATTCCCCCGTTCCTGGTTTACACACCCGCCGCAAACTATAACGGGCAGGATAGCTTTACCTTCAAGGCCAATGACGGAAAACTCGACAGCAGCGCGACTCCGGTAACGATTACAATTAATCCGGTCGATGACGCTCCCGTGGCTATCAATGATAGCTATGGAGTCGCCCAAGACACCGCCTTGACGGTTACAACCGTAGGTGTTCTCTCTAATGACAGCGATGTCGACGGCGATCCACTGACGGCGGTGACGGTGAGTGGACCAACACATGGGACGCTGACGCTTAGTGCCAACGGGTCATTCACCTACAGACCCGCTTCTGGCTACACCGGACCTGACAGTTTCACTTATAGAGCCGACGACGGGACAGTAAGCAGTGTCGCAACCGTCAGCCTGACCGTCGCAACCAAGATCGGAACCACTTCAACTCTAACGCTCTCCAAGAGTCCTCAACAGTACAGCGACCGCGTCACCTTCGAAGCAACCGTGACTCCGGCGGTCAACATCGGCCAGACACCCGCGCAGAGCGTGACTTTCAAGGTTGGCACGCAGGTGATTGGCACCGCGCCGATGCTTCCAGTGGGAACTGCCTACAAAGGGAAACTTACGGCCCCGCTGCTCGAACCAACGCCGTGGGGAAGTTCGCCTACTGGACAAATGAAGCCGACTCCTTTGGGACGCACCGTCACCGCTGTCTTTAACGATGTGAACCCGCTTTACACGGTGGCCAATGCCACGAGGACGCTAATGATTAGCAAGGAGGATGCGCGCGCGACTTATACCGGACAAACGTTTGTTTCCACCGCTTGCCAGACCTGCACCACAACAAACGTCACCCTAAGCGCCACAATCAAAGACATCAGCGCAACTCTGGAGGCAAACGGGGACACTGATCCGGGTGACATACGAAACGCTACCGTGACTTTCGTCAACCGCGATACTGGAGCGTCAATCTCGCCACTGCTCAACGTTACGCTCCCTAACGCAAACGACCCCCAGACTGGGACTGTGACCTACAACTGGCAAGTTAATCTCGGAACGGCCGACACGCAGACATTCCGTGTGGGAATACTGGTCGACCCCAACTATTACGTACGGTACAGCGCAACTGACGACGCTTTGGTCACGGTGGCGAAGCCGATAGCACCTGGCTTTATCAGTGGCGGTGGCTATCTCGTGCTGTCTAACTCGGCGGGACTGAGGCCAGGAGAAGTCGGGACGGCGAATAACTTCAGTTTCGGCGTCAGGTACAAGGGGAATGGTTCAAGTCCGACGGGCAGTTTCAACACCCTGGTGCTTTCTCGTGTCAGTGGCATAGTGCATGTATACCAGGTCAAGGGAAGCACGATCACGTCGCTTGTTGTGAATGGGAACAAGGCGACGGTGAAGGGAACAGCAAGCATTTATGACGTGACCAATGGGTCTACCCTGGTGGCAAGCAGTGCGACCTTTGAAATTTCAATCACAGACAACGGAGAACCGGGAAGCAGCGACACGATCGCTATCACTATTCGAGACAGCACAAATGCCGTTTGGTTCTCGAGCAATTGGAATGGAGTGAAGACAGTAGAGCAGATGTTAGGAGCAGGTAACATTTGGGTTTATTGATGTCTGGTTTTAAAAGCGCACCCGAATCTGACTAGATAGGTGCTTCGGACGTCCTTGTCAAAACCGAGGACAGTTCCGATTCGGCAAATTGAAAGAGGGAATATGAAAGTTATACAAGCAAGGAGTACACAAGGGGTAAGGCAGCAGTTGCAAGCTGAACAGGCGACTTTTTCCCGCAAGATTGCGCCAATAGAAAGCAGCAGCCAAAACACCATACTTGTCATCAACGATGTGCCCGATCAGGTGATAATGATGAGCACGTTATTGCGCCAGGCAGGCTACCGTGTGCTGACCGCCTTTGACGGTTACGAAGGCTTCGACGTCGCCCGGCGCGAACGCCCCGATTTGGTGATCAGCGATGTACTGATGCCACGCGCTGATGGCATCGAGTTATGCCGTTTGATTCGATCTGATCGCGACCTCTGCGCAACTCCTATCCTGCTGGCAAGCGCCTTGCGCAAAGACACTGAAAGCGTAGTCGAAGGTTTACAGGCGGGCGCCGATGACTATCTGGAAATGCCCTACGACACGATGCGCCTGATTGCGCAGGTGGCACGGCAGATCGAACGCAAGCGATACATCGATGCGCTGATTGAAAGCGAAAACAAGTACCGGATGTTGATTGAACAAGCCTCTGACGGAATTTTTATCTTGGACCAGGAAGGTCAGTTGGTTGAAGTTAACTCGAGAGCCTGCCAGATGCTGGGGTACCGTTATGAAGAGCTCCTGGATCTTACTGTGAAAGACCTGATTCCCAAAGAAGATCTTCCCGTGGCTCAGCTTCGTTTTGCCGACCTGCTCGCCGGTAAAACGATGCTAAGTGAGCGCCGGCTGCGTCGAAACGACGCCACGCTCATTCACGCTGAAATCAGTACTAAGATGCTCGATGACGGAAGAATACAGGCGATCGCTCGGGACATCACGGCGCGCAAGTTGGCTGAGGAAGAGATCCGGAATCTCAATGAAACACTTGAGCGACGGGTCGCAGAACGCACCGTGCAGTTTCAAGAGGCCAATAAAGAGCTGGAGTCCTTCTCCTACACGGTCTCGCACGACCTGCGCGCGCCGCTTCGCTTAATCAGCGGCTTTGTGGATCTGTTCTTGAAAGAAGATGGTCCAAATACGGATGAGGCTGGTCAGCGGTATCTGAAAGTTATCTCAGAATTGGTGAAACAGGCGGGAGATCTGATTGATGATCTGCTCGATTTCTCGCGTATGGGACGCGTAGAAATGAGCCGCATGATTATCAACATGGATCCGATTGTTGAAGAGGTACTGAAGCGGGTGGACACAGACACCCAGGGAAGAAAGATAGTCTGGCAGATCGAAAGTCTCCCGGAGGTCCAGGCCGATCCCTCGATGTTGAAGATTGTCTGGCAAAATCTGATTGCCAACGCCATCAAGTACACGCGCACACGTGAGGAAGCTGTCATTCAAATCGGGAGCACGAGCAATCTGAAGGAGCACATCTTCTTCGTCCGTGATAATGGCGTAGGCTTTGACATGCAGCACGTTGACAAACTATTCGGTGTATTTCGACGCCTTCACAACGCCGAGGAGTTTGAGGGCACAGGTATCGGCCTGGCAAATGTTCGCCGTATCATTCATCGTCACAGCGGCCACACCTGGGCCGAAGGAAAAGTAGGCAGCGGCGCCACTTTCTACTTCTCCCTCCCAAAACAGACTGATGAAAGAAGGAACGGCAAGTATAGGGGGCTTTCTACCAAGTAGAAACAGCCGACATGACATCGAATTGCATATGCCATTCGCTTCGATGCAATTCGTGCGAGATCCTGACGGTTAGAGAATAGCGCTGCCTGTCCTTGCCTGACGCAAAAACCCTCTCGAAATGCGCTGCCTCGAAGTGTACTGTGCCACAATCACTCGAAATGCGCTGCACGAGGCAGCTTGCCTCTTCTGCGTCCTGTTGCCTCACGTAAAAACCCACTGGAAATATGGTACTGATGCAGTTTGCCTTCCGAGTCTGATTCGCGATGCCTTGCGGTAGAAGAAGCCATGGCGAGATCGCTCCACATCAGTACCGAGAGCGGTAGCGACCGGCCCAAGACTCAACCTTAGTTTCCAGAGCTCCGTGGTCGCAGGAGGTATTGAAAGCCGAATACAAACGTTGAATCTTTGGCCGGTCGCTACCGCTCTCGGTACTGATGTGGAGTGCGTTGCCACAAGAGTGAGTCTCTGCCAAGTTTGAGTCCTCAGCTGGCAGCGACGACTCTCGGTCACACCGTCCGATTCAAACTGCATCAGTACTGGAATATGATTCGTTTGACAGACTGCGCATTATCGTTTAAATGTACCCATTCTCATTTTGGTGGTTGTGTTAAGTTTTGTCTTTCCGCAGCCCTCACGTTAGCAACTAGAAAATTGATTTAAGGAACAAGGTAGTTTGGGGTGTAGTAGCTTTAGGCGCTTTTCGGCTTTTCCCGCCACAGGTCTGTCAGTTCTCCGCCCAAAAGTTTCGTCTACGTGGATTCATTGGCTTAGCCTCACGTCGACGTCTGCCAACATCCTTTTCCCTGAAGGAGAAATTTATGTCAGCAATAACGGTACAAGGTAGTCCGGGTATCTCAATAACTCCAAGTCAGTTGAATCTCAGGAGGATGAACAATGGGGCGACACGATTGGCTTTATTGGTTCGCCGATTGACCAAGCGGGTTGAAATTGGAATTGCATTTGGAGGAAAAACGAAAATGTTCCGCCTCTTGATCCTGTCTTTAGCCCTAACGGTTTTCGGCACCGCTTTACTGGTGGGCTGGACTGGTCGAACCGTTCGCGCGTCTAATTCGCCGGAAAGGAGCACGGTTTCTCAAATCCGTTTTGGATCGTTTCGACTTAGCTCTTTCTTCTCAAATAACAACCCTCCGACTCCGACGACCGACATTTATACTGGTCTTGCAGCTCGCCACCAGAATGCTCCCGGCCTGCTCGGGAACGACGCTGATCCTGACGGTGATCCTCTTCATATAATTACCGCGCCGGTTGTCAACCCTCAACATGGCTCCGTCAATCTCTACGGTGATGGCAGCTTTTACTACACACCAAACGCTACCTACGCCGGCACAGACAGTTTCACTTACCAGGTTTGCGACAACCAGGGCGGGTGTGCGAACGCTGTCGTTACGTTGAATAATGCCAATCATGCTGCAACGCTTGGTAATGACACTTTCAGCGGACTCGGAGCGCGACACCAGGTGGCGCCCGGCGTGCTTGGTAATGATTCCGATTCAGATGGCGACGCGTTGCAGATTGATCTTTCATTCAACTACCAGGCGCAACATGGCTATGTGACGCTCTATGGCAGTGGGGAGTTTTATTACGGGCCCGCGTATGGGTATGTCGGCCCGGACAGCTTTAGCTATCGCGTCTGTGACAGTTTTGGTGCTTGCTCAACTGCGACGGTGACACTAAACGATGCGAATACTGCCCCGCTTGTTGTGGCAGACTTCTACGTTGGAACTGCCGCTTCTTTTCAGGCACCCACACCGGTTCGTAACGTGCTCACGAATGATAGAGATTTGGAGGGTGATCAACGAACCGTTGATCTTGGAACCTCGGGAGGAAATACTCAACAACACGGGTTTGTCAATATTTACGCAAATGGCGATTTTTACTACTCGCCTCCAGCGGGTTTCAGTGGTACCGATTGGTTCACATACACCAGCCGAGATAGTCTGGGGGCCGCGTCGACCGCCGTGGTCTATCTCTTTGTATCCACCTCGGGTTCCGCGCCCGTTCCTTACTCGTGCCCTCCCATTGACCCCAAGTGTCAAAGTTCTTTCAATCCTCAAACTGGCGGTTTCGCACAGGTCTCAGGCGGTGTGACGGGCGCGTCTGGGCCGTCAAAGGGAGATCCCGTAAATCTTGCCACCGGTCGTGAGTCCTACGCTCCTGCTCCTGATCTAACGGTCTATAATCCCTCGGGCCCCACGGTAGTTTGGCAACGCGTCTACTTTAGCGATCGAGCACTTACCGGACTGTCAGGAGATGGTTCACCCGGATTTTCGCGCGGCTGGGTACATAATTACGATGTTACGGTTCAGGCCACTTCCGGTTCATGGGGTGCGCTCAAGCTTACATACCCCAATGGCGCGACTGAGACGCTGACACCGCAACTTAGTGGTGGTCAGCCTACCGGAGCTTTCACAACCGGATCTGGCGGTCCTTACATCGTAACCGGCATCCCCGGATCCCCAACAGGTACATGGCAGTCGATTACTGTTACCTGGAAGGACCAAACCAAGTGGAAGTTCACACAGCTTTCAGGAACAACCTACCCCTTAAGTCAGCTTACAAATCGCACCGGGCAAAGCCTGAATTTCAATTGGAACAGTAGCCGAGCTCTTACACAAGTCAGCGATGCGACTACCAGCACGGTGCTACTCACGCTGGCGTACAGTGCGAATGGCCAGCTCGCGACGGCGACTGACACCTACGGACGAAAAGTTACCTATACCTTCACCACTGCCAGCTCTACCGCCACCAGCAATCTGCAAAGCGTTTCACAGGTCGTCACCTCCGCGACCTCGAATCCACCGGCACATTATAGTTACACCTATACGGCCGAAAGCGGGCAGCAACTAAACACAATTACCGTTCCCAGCCCGACTGGGAGCGGCACGAGTACGGCGACGATTAACTACAACTCGGCTGGTAAGGTGACTTCATTGGTGGATGCGAATGGGAATCAACGAGTCTATACCTACAACACCGGCACCACTCAGGTGCAAGTGAAAGACTCCGCTAACAACATCGCGCTTTCCTGGACACAGAACTTCAACTCGAGTGGTCTTGATACCGGAATTACCGATGCGGCGAACCACAGCACTACTGTCGCTTACACTGATACCGCCAATCCCCTCAAACCGACAAGTGTGATCGATCGAAATGGGCACACCACAACCTACACCTATGATCAGTTCGGAAATGTTTTGACGGTGACCACACCAAGGAGCATCACTACAACTTACAACTGGGAATACTCCAACTTTGCACTGGGACGTTTATCAAGCGTTCGGGAGGGAACGAAACCAGCGACTACGATCACTTATTTCGAGCCGAGCGGCCTGGTCCATACGGTCACTCAACCCGAACCGAACAACGGCACCGGCACCACCACAACCACCTATACGTTTGACACTTTAGGGAATGTGCTGACAATTGTGACGCCGGGCAATAATGCTGCCACGACGATTACAACGACGTTCAACCACACGAGTGACGGCGCCTACTCGCAGGCAGCAAAAATCGGCCAGCCACTCACAGTCACAGACAATCTCGGACATGTAACCCACCTCCGTTATGACTCTCAGGGCAGAACTATTTCAGTCACGGATGCCCTCGGCAATGAAACGGATTTCAGTTACAACCTGGGGGGCCAGCCCGAGACGACAACATTTCCAGCGACCGGACAAACCGGTAGCGGTCACAGTCACACTACAAGCAGTTATCTCTACGTGGGTGGCCCATTAACCTCGGTTACCGCGTTTGACGAGAGCAACACGCAAGTGCGTCAGATGACACGCAGCTATGGGCTTGAAGGCGAGTCACTCGCTGTCTCCGGCAGCACTGAGCCAGTTACGAATACCTACGATGCGCTTTATCGTCTCAAGACCTTGAAAGATGGCAACAACAACACGACGACTTATGCGTACAACAACATCGGTTTGCTCTCATCAATCACGATGCCAGGAAGCGAAACGACTCAGTTCACTTCTTACGACAATGATGGCAACCTGTTGCAGCGTATTGACGGCAACAATGTGACCACGAACTATGTCTACAATGATTCCGAGAGTTTATTGACCGACATTCAGTATCCGGCCACTACAAGTCTCAACGTTCATTTTACTTACGACAGCTATGGCCGACGTTCGGTGATGACTGATGGTACTGGTAGTCAGAGTTACAGCTACGGAAATCTTGATGAGTTGCTTAGTGCAAGCACCACTTACACTGGCCTCTCGGCGAAGACAATCTCGTACGCTTATTATCCGAACGGCAACCGTCAAAGCATGTCGACTCCGGCAGGAACTTTCAGTTACAGCTACGACGCCGCTGGTCGACCGACGAGCCTTACCAATCCCTTTAGCGAGACAACCAATTGGGCATACCAAAATAACAACTGGTTATCCACTCAGTCACTCGCGAACGGCACGGTGGCCACTTATACGCATAACGCACTGGGCCAGGTAACGGAATTATTGAATCAAATCGGCAGTACGACGATTTCTGATTTCAGCAGCATCACCTATGACGGTGTCGGCAACCGAACCTCGGTTAGTGCCAGCATTCCCGGCGCAAGTTCGTTGAGCGGAATTACGGGTTACTCTTACGATAGCAAAGACCAAATCACGCAGGAGACTTCAACGCGTAACGGTGGATTTACCGATAACTTCGGTTACGATCCTGCTGGCAATCCGACAAATTTCAAAGGCATAATCAAGTCTTACAATTCGAACAATCAACAGACCGGCTCAGGCTTCTCGTACGATGGTAATGGCAATCCGACAAACCATACCGGTTTGACGCTGACGTTCGATCCTGAGAATCGGATGACCGCGTACAGCAGCGTACTGACCGCTGCCTACACAGGAGATGGCTTGCGGGCTTGGAAACAGAATGCTTCCGGACGAACCTATTTTGTTTACGACGGTACGTTGGCGGTAGCGGAGATTAATTCAACCGATTCAGTGACATCCAGTAATACTTTTGGAGTTAATGGTCTGATTTCCCGCCGGAGCAGCAGTGCAACCACGTTCTATAATTTTGATTCGGAGGGTAGTATTGCTCATCGAAGTGACAGTGGTGGTAACATTCTTTCTGAACACCTTTTCAGTGCGCACGGCAGCGTTCTTCAAACGGATCTGAGCGATCCGTTTGGCTATAAAGCGCAGTACGCTTATTATTCCGATATTGAAACGAGACTGCAACTGCTCACTCATCGATACTACGATCAGAACTTGGGGCGATTCTTGACGCGCGATCCGATTGGCTATAACGGAGGCATCAACGTCTTTGCGTATGTACACAATTCGCCAGTGAAAAACATCGACCCACTGGGACTGGATGACGCGGACAAACCTTGGTATATAGAGGACAAACCTTGGTATCCGCCTGGAACCTCCAGAACCCCCAAACCGTTTGATGATGGGGGAATATTCAGTGCTGCCAGTTTGTCTGAGTTTATTAGTGCTAACGAGCGCGCCAGACAACCTTGCAAAAGGTTTGGCGAAAGGTTCTCGGACAGCTTCAGCGAGACAAATAGAGCGTTGCCGGGAGCCCTGGCACCAACTGGATTTGGCATGATAACGAGTGGAGAACTCGCCGCGATCGCAGGAGAACCAACTGCTTGGGGATGGATCAGTACTGGATTTACACCTCCCAACGCATTTGGGGGAATTCTCATGAGGGGCGGCTTCAATTTTGTGATGGTAGGCGGAGCATATGAGAGCGGTGTGGCGATCGGATCATACGTCGACGCCATGGGCTGTCCCTGCGGCTATTGACGAAAAGGACTCTACACAACAGTCTGCCTCACTGCGGCGCTTTGGTGAGGCTCCGTAGGAAGAATCAGTGCTGCTGTTTTGCACGCCAGCACTGCTCGCCGATAATCGCACTATGAAAGTTCGTCTGACTGATGGGGTAAAAGACTCACAAGAGCATCCATCGCGGTTTACAGTAGGGACGTACGCTTAACGCTCTTAAGCATAATCGCTCAGACGTCTGCACAACGTGTGAACCTCGAAGGCTTCTTGCGGTTGTCCATTCGCTAGTTAAGAGTCCGACGGTACTTCGCAATCGCAGGGATAGTGTCCGGATCGAAGGCAAGCCTTTGGAGACTGCGGCACGCGCATTGTATACTGACAAATGTGAGCCAACATCGGAACGTTAGGGAGTCTGATCCGGCGAGATTCGGAAGTTTAAGACTCTCTGCTATAAAGATCGGCCTGCTTTTGTTATGGGCCGGGTTTTTCTTGTTGTTGATTCTTCTAAACGCAGCGTTACCGTGGTGGATGCTGCTGATTGTTGCCTTGCCTCTCTATATCGTGTCCGAGTGGGCCGGGCAAAAGGTGTGTGCTATTAAGTATGGATGGAGCACTGAGGAGGTTGGTTTCTCGCCAAAACGGATTGCTTTTGGAGTCTTGTTAATATTGGCCATAGGTGGGGTGGTCTTTTTGGTTTCTAGATTGTTCAATTAATCTTCAATGGAGGGGAGGCTCCCCTGGTTTACGTCATAGTTAGGGAACGTCAAAGAGGGGTTAGACGCGCGTGTCGCCGAGAGCGTCAACAGAGAAAGCTCGGAGCCCAGCATTAAAGTTTGTATGTTGCCTCATAGGCCTTTCATCGCGACCGTTGAAAATGTTTGTGATTTGAGGCTCATTTACATTTCGGCAATGCTCTAGCTCAGCTACTTTGTATTTTTGGCGAAGATGAGCCTCAATAACGGACTCGCCTCGCTGTTTGCCAACTAAGAGATCAGTTCGGTCCACACTGCAAGTTGGCACGAGCCAATTGGTCTACCATCGATGAGGCAAACTTCTCAACCCATCGCCATTCACCGTTGACGTGCGGCTCCCGTCCGGACTGAAACAATTTACCCCGCTGAGGTTGTTGTTTGTTTAGGGACCGCGCAAACTGGTCGCAACCAATCTTAGACATGCCCGCAATGACAAATTGACCTGTTGATAGCCTCTCTGCTATATTTTTTGTCGCGTCGCGAGGCGCGTCGCTCCTCACCCCCTTCCCAAACTCCTTAACCGAGGTAAATGTCATATATGAGGAATTATCGTCCTTTTCTAGCTCTAGTGGTTTTCTCTTCAGTGTGGTTTTTTCCATTGAACTCAGTGGCTGCGGCTGTTCTTCGGGGTTCGGTAGTTGAGGTGCTTGATGGAGGAACCATCACGGTGAATGTCGACAGCCGTCCGATAAAGGTTCGCTTGTGCACCGTGAAACCGCCACCGAAGGGTGATGCTCTTGCCGAGATTGTTGCGTCCCATCTCGCGACTCTAATCAAATGGAAACAGGTCGCGATTGAATATTCGGGCTTGGACCAGGATGGCAGTATCGCAGGCATTGTGACGCTCAATGATGCTGACGTTGGCATGCAGATGGTCCGCGATGGTGCCGCAATGTACAATCGAGCCTACGAAAATCTTTTATCAGAGCAATCCCGCCGCCTCTATGAAGAATCGGAACAAGCCGCTCGGCGAGAGGCACGTGGTGTCTGGCAACAAGTTGCACCACCTTTGGCAAAGCAAGGCGGTGAATCAGCATCTGGCGAATCGCCAAAGGCAGCTGAATCATCAAGGGACGAGGCCAGGAGACTGAATGATGAAGCCTATGCGCTCATTCAGCAAGGTAACTATATGGCCGCTCTGCCAAAATGCCGCGAAGCAATCAGATTGGATCGCAACCTGGCCGAGGCACACAAGAATCTGGCGTTGATATTCTGCGACTTAGGCCGCTACGCGGACGCGCTGCCTGAATGCCGCGAAGCGATTCGACTCGCTCCAGATCTCGATAAGGCGCACAACGTGCTGGGCAAGATTCTGTTTGGCATGCGTGATTACGAAGGATCTGTCCAAGCGTACCAGCAAGCAGTTCGCCTAAACCCTCAGTACGCTAAGGCCCATTACAATCTCGGTGTCTCATTAATGGAAATGGGGCAATTCAAGAAGGCTCTTGGCGCTTACCAGGAAGCAGACGCGCTAGCTCCAAATCAACCTATTGTGCAACTTAATATTGGATGGGTACTGTATAAACTGGGAAGTCGGACGGAGGCTCGAAGGACTTGGAGAAAGGTGTTGACGATGGGTGACCCAGCCACCGCGCTGCGAGCCGAACAGAATCTTAGTCGCCTGCCTTGATTGCCCTTCAGAAAACAAGGGTTTGATCCTCTTGATAGTAGTTTCGCACAACAGACTGAAAGCTGACTCATCTCTTCACTATGTCGTTGCGATACGCCACTCTCGCTTTACACGGTTAGCTTGGAGAGGTTCGCTACTGCGTTTATCAGCTCGGCGGGCCCGACCGGCTTGGTCACGTGCATCTGATAGCCCGCAGCTAGCACGAGTTTGCGGTCTTCCTTTTTGACATATGCCGTAAGTGCCGCGGCTGGAATGCGTCCGCCGCGTTCCTCAGTTAGCGCCCGAACCTTCTGAATCAGAGCAAAGCCATCCTCATTGGGCATCCCAATGTCACTCATCAGCACGTCGGGCTTCCACTGCTGCAACACTTCGAGTGCCTCGCGAGCGGAGGCCGATGTTCTGACCTCTGCTCCGCCTTGAGTCAGTACTGCCATAATAGTCTCGCGAGAATCAGCTTCATCTTCAACGACGAGCACTCGGAGGCCCTGGAGAGCTGAGGGAAGACCAGACAACCAATCGCGTCCGACCCGCCGGTACTCAGGTTTTCCTTCGTCCGGGTCTTCCCGTATCGCCATGAATGGAAGATCCACGGAGAATGTCGCTCCTTTTCCTTCTCCTTGACTCTCCGTGTGGACTGTTCCTCCGTGAAGTTCCACAAGGTGGCGAACGATCGCAAGCCCTAACCCGAGACCGCCGTATTCCCTTGCAGTCGTGCTATCGGCCTGGCGAAAGCCTTCGAAGACATACGGTAGGAACTCGGCACTGATACCTTTGCCTGTGTCGCTCACTGTGATTCTTGCGTGAGAGCCGACGGTCTTGAGTCGGATCTCAACTCGTCCACGCTCCGGAGTAAATTTGATCGCATTAACGAGCAGGTTCCACACCACCTGCTGCAAGCGAGCAGCATCTCCCGAAACCGGTCCGATTGCCGAATCTTGTACGCACAGAACCTCGATATTCTTAATATCAGCAGCGGGGCGCACGACATCAATGGCAGCCTCAATGACCGACATAAGATCAACCAGCCTAACGTTGAGAGAGAGCTTGCCCGATGCGATGCGCGAAACATCGAGTAGCTCGTCGATCAGTCGTATCTCGGCCTTTGCGCTGCGTTCGATGCTTTCCAGAGCTTGAGCCCGAGTTTCTGCGTCAAGCATGGGATTGATGCGCAACAACATCGCCCAGCTAAGTATCGGAGTCATCGGAGTACGAAGCTCGTGCGACAGCGTTGACAGAAACTGGTCCTTGATGCGATTAGCTGCCTCGGCCTCGGCACGCGCCTTCTGCTCAAGAATCAGCAACCGGTCGCGTTCTTCTTCGGCCCGCTTGCGTTCGGCAATGTAGTGGTTAAGCTCCTGGACGTGCCGTTCAGCTTGTTCGGCTTGTGCCGCGGCCACTTCGACGTTCTTGAGATACATGTGATACGTGAAATAGATGATGGTGATGATTGGAATCGCAACAATGACAACGTCGAAACTAACCGCATCAACTAGCTTCACAATGATGCCCGCAGCCGAGGCGCCGGCAAAATACGTGATGGAGGTCCAGAGATAAAACTTCTTCCAGGTGTCCCAGAAGGGTTGATCGGTTTTGTAAGCCGCAAGAACGGCGACGAGGCTGGAATTGAAGATATATTGTGCGAGGGCCATGACGCAGATCGCCGCGATGAAGGTCGTAGAATGACTACTTCGAGGCAAATCTACTATGGCTGTAGGTCTGAAGCAGAAGCGTAGCGTCCAGACGGTAAGAAAAGTTGAACAGGCAGTAACCGACGAGTTGAACAGGATCGTCATCGGCTTCTTGCTGAAACGCAACGACTCACAGAAGGCCACCACCGCGGCTAGCAGTATGGCCGGCTCACCGCCATAGAGCAGCATCGGTAGAAAAATAAATGTGTCGGAAACTGAGATATGCGAACTGAGATGAGGAATCTGAACAGTGAGGCACAATCCGACTCCGATCGTGATAACGGCCAGTAACACAAAGCGCAGATCGAGTCGCGTGACAGGCAGGTTATATGCGGAGAAGCAGAAAACCGCTGCGCCGGCGGCTACGATTAGCCGCATGT
>DATBRN010000186.1:0-9100 GCA_036560225.1 Pyrinomonadaceae bacterium
AAGGTGAAACTCTTCACGATAAAAGCGAGCAACAAAGGGGCCACCGAATGGGTGCCTATGTCACCTTTCCTACGACGCAAGGAGAGGTGATGGAGGTGAGGATAGGCACCTCTTTTATTAGCATCGATCAGGCGAGAGAAAACCTAAAACGAGAAATACCCGATTGGAATTTTGAGCGAATAAGATCCGACGGTCGCAGTATCTGGAATGAAGCACTGAGCAAGATCAAGATTCAAGGGGCATCGAAAGATGACCGGGTCAACTTCTATACAGCGATGTATCACACGCTGTTGTTTCCGAGAGTCTTTTCTGAGTATGGACGTTACTACAGCGCATTTGATGATCACGTACATGATGGCGTCTCCTACAACGACTATTCGCTCTGGGACACATTCAGAGCCGAGCATCCTCTCCTGCTGCTCACTCAACCGCATTTAGTTCCAGATATGATCACTTCCCTTCTCCAAATGTATGAAGAAGGCGGCTGGATGCCGATGTGGCCCAATCCTACCTATTCCAACATCATGATTGGCACTCATACGGACAGTGTCATTGCAGATGCTTACGTAAAAGGCATTAGAGGTTTCGATCTCCAGAAGGCTTATGCGGCAACTTACAAAAACGCCATGACGCCGCCCGATGGAGATGCGACAAACAGGTGGGCCGATCGCGCTCCCTGGACAGCCTTTGAGGCGCGAGGGGGACTCACTTGGTACAAACAACACGGCTACGTTCCAATCGACAAAACTGACGAGTCGGTCTCGCGCACACTTGAATTCGCCTACGACGATTTCTGCGTCGCGCAAATCGCGAAGGCGGTGGGTAAACAAGACGATTACGAGATGCTTATGCAAAGAAGCCGGAATTACAAGAACCTCTATGACCCGGCTGTGGGTTTCATGCGTCCGAAAAAATCAGATGGCAGCTGGGACGAGGACGCGTGGGCCTCTAAAGAAGACAGAAAGCCAGGGTTCACAGAAGGTAGTCCGTGGACCTATTTGTTCTGCGAGATGCAGGACATTCCCGGCATGATTGCCTTGATGGGTGGAAACGAGAAATTCGCAGCGAAGCTGGACGAGAATTTTTCAGGCGGACATTACCGGCATGACAACGAACCAGGACATCATTACACGTATCTCTACGACTACTGTGGGGAGCCCTGGAAGACACAGGAAAGGGTCAGAGAAACGATGGCTTCTCAGTACCAAAATGGACCAGCAGGCCTAAGTGGAAACGACGACTGTGGACAAATGTCGGCCTGGTATATTTTTAGTGCGATGGGATTCTATCCAGTAACTCCGGGCACTCCTCTGTACGCTATAGGCAGCCCACTTTTCGAAAAGGCGACCATCACGTTAGGCCCTCCATACAAGAAAGGCTCATTCACCGTCATTGCCCGCAACCAATCCAAGACGAACAAATACATTCAATCAGCTACGTTAAATGGAAAACCCTTAAGAGTGCCGTTCATCAACCATTCTGACATTGCCAATGGCTCTACTCTCGTTTTTGTCATGGGCCCACAGCCAAATAAGAAATGGGGAATCGACAAGTTGCAGTGATGAATCATAGCCAACTTGACCTCCGTAAGTAAATTAATTCCTGGTCCAAGAACTAACTATCTGTCGTAACAAACCAGTCGACAAGTCCGCTCATTCCAAACACTGGCTTCTTTCAAAACAGCTCAACGATCCGGCTTAATTGTGAGGTGTGATAAATGAAGATTTATCTAGCGGAAGTTATCGGCACGATGATCATGATCATTCTCGGCGACGGTGTGGTTGCTAACTGTTTACTCAATAGATCAAAAGGACAGAACAGCGGATGGATGGTGATAACGACAGCCTGGGGGTTGGCAGTAATCATCGCCATCTTTTGCGTCGGGCGTATCAGCGGAGCGCATCTGAACCCGGCGGTTACCGTGGGGCTTGCATCCGTCGGTTCATTTCCCTGGACGCAGGTACCCGGTTACATTCTTGCGCAAATTCTTGGCGCATTCATTGGCGCCATCGTAGTCTGGTTACTCTACCTACCGCACTTTGAAGAGACGCAGGAGAAAGATCTAAAACTAGCCGTTTTTTGTACCGCCCCGGCAATCAGACGTCTTCTGCCAAACTTCATTAGCGAAGTTATCGGTACCGCCATGCTTCTTTTTGGGATCCTCGCAATTGGCGCAAACGCCCAGAAGCTTACGAGCCCAACAGGGATCGATCTTTCCATTGTTTTTAGCCATGCAGTTCAACCAATTCTGGTCGGATTCCTTGTCTGGGGCATCGGCCTGTCGCTGGGCGGGCCCACCGGCTACGCGATTAACCCAGCTCGCGATCTCGGACCACGCCTCGCTCATGCCGTGCTCCCGATTGTGGGCAAGGGAGACTGCGACTGGGGATACGCCTGGATTCCGGTAATTGCTCCGCTTATCGGTGGCGTCATCGGAGCAGGATTGTTCACACTCATTGGGTTCTGACGTCAGCATTACATCGTCATCGCGGGTGCGCAAAAGACTCGATTTACTAACTGGACCAAGCAGAACTAACCACTAAGACACGAAAGCACAAAGAGGAACTCTGCAAAAGCTCAAGAATAATTCTTTCTAGTTAGTGGCTTGGTGGTTCAATCTACTTCAATCTCTAATGACGGCGGAGTTTTCGAACAATCTCGGTAGCGGGTAGGTCAAATTGGGCATCACCACTCGGAGTGATCATTGGGAGGAAACGGATTATGAACCGATACGTTGGCGCAATTGATCAAGGTACGACGAGCACTCGCTTCATGGTTTTCGATCACTCTGGACGCGAAGTCGCGCGTCATCAGTTGGAACACAAACAGATTCTGCCGCAACCAGGCTGGGTGGAACATGATCCTGTCGAAATCTGCCAACGCACGTTCGAAACGATCAAGGGCGCTCTCGCAAACGGTAATCTAAAGGCGCAAGACCTCGCTGCCGTTGGTGTCACAAACCAGCGCGAGACCACAATCGTCTGGAATCCTAAAACAGGTGAACCGCTTTACAACGCTATTGTCTGGCAAGACACACGCACGCACCGCATCATGCGTAAGCTGGAAGAAGACGGTGCGGGAGCTACGATTCGAACCAAAACGGGTCTACCGCCGGCAACATATTTCTCCGGCGGCAAGATCCAGTGGATTCTCGACAACGTCGACGGCGCACGCTCTACAGCTGAAAAAGGTGAGGCGCTTTTTGGCAATGTAGATACCTGGATTCTCTGGAATCTGACGGGCGGCAGAAACGGCGGCGCGCACATCACGGATGTCACAAACGCCAGTCGCACAATGCTCTTCAATCTCAAGACTCTCGACTGGGATGATGAATTGCTGGCAATCTTCAATGTTCCCCGATCTATGCTGCCGTGCGTTCGTGCTTCTTCGGATTCAAAGTTTTATGGAATGACGCAGCCAACTGGTCCTTTTGAGGGCGAAGTTCCTTTGTGTGCGGACTTGGGTGATCAGCAAGCCGCCACTGTGGGTCAAGTGTGCTTTACACCCGGCGAAGCCAAGAACACTTATGGCACGGGCAACTTCATGCTTCTTAATACGGGAAGAAACATCGTCCCTTCGCACGCCGGTTTGCTGACTACAGTTTGCTACCAGGTTGCGGGTGCGCCGGCGGTTTATGCCCTCGAGGGTTCCGTAGCTGTAACAGGTTCGGCAGTTCAATGGTTGAGAGATCAGCTCGGTCTGATCAAACACGCGAGCGACATCGAAGCGCTTGCCAACTCAGTCGACGATAACGGCGGTGTCTATTTTGTGCCTGCGTTCTCTGGATTATATGCTCCTTATTGGCGCGCTGACGCGCGGGGATGCATTGTAGGGTTATCGCGTTTCAACGACAAAGGTCATCTGGCGCGAGCGACGCTGGAGTCAATCTGCTATCAGACTCGAGATGTCCTGGATGCAATGGTGAAAGATTCGGGTGTCAGATTAGAGATTTTGAAAGTCGATGGCGGTGCGACGGCCAACGATACTCTAATGCAACTTCAAGCCGACATTTTAGGTGTGCCCGTCGTTCGGCCGGTTGTGGCCGAAACTACTGCTCTAGGAGCCGCTTATGCTGCTGGTTTGGCGGTGGGTTTTTGGGCCGACGAAGCAGAGATGCGTCGAAACTGGCAACCGGATAAACAATGGGAACCTCGTTGGAGCACAGACCGGAGAGCAGCACAATACTTGGGTTGGCAGAAAGCGATCGAGAGAACATTAGACTGGGTTGACGTTGAGAAAACGTGATCCACAGATTACTCAGCGCGGCTTTGGCCACAATCAATAGCAGCAATTCGCTTGCGGCTCTGCCGCGCTCTTTATGGAAAGCCTTTGGCTTTCCGTAGCGTCTATGCATCTTGAGGCTCCGCCTCCGCGGCATAGCCGCAAAGGTATTTTGCGCCACTCGGAAAGGCAGAGCCTTTCCGCAAGGACATCGGCGAAGCCGCCGCTTACAAACAGAAGTTGTTCACACAACAAGAAGTTGTCGATTTGCTACGCAGAGCAGGCGAGCGATCTCACAACGATCCACTAAGAAAAGCGTCCAACTCCTTACGCGTTGGGAGTCCAGCTCGTGCACCCAAAACTCTGCAGTTAAGTGCCGCCACCGCACATCCGATCTTCATGCTTGTCTCAATATCTTCACCTTGCAATAAGCCATAGAGGAAACCGCCATGAAATGCGTCGCCGGCGCCGGTTGTATCAACACAACCCCCTGGCACTTCAAAAGCAGAGGTTTCTAAAAATTGCCCTTCGCACAGGACAGTTGCACCACGCCCACCCTTAGTCAAGCCCACGAGCGCGCACCCATACTTCGCTTTGATTTCGGTGAGCGCCGCGTGCGCGTCGTTAATGCCGGTCAAGAGACGCGGAAACTCTTTTGATGAAATGAGCACGTCAATAAGGGGCAGAAATTCCAGCAAGCCGTCGTAAACGTTATCGATGTCGGCTGAGACGATCGTGCCAGCGGCCCGCGCTTCTCGAGCCATTCGCGTACAGGCAGGTGGATCGTGAGCGTCAAGATGAAGCACGCGAGCTCGCCCAGCAAATTGAACGGGAGCCTCAAGGTCCGTATAGCTGATTCGCCCGTCACGTTTCCATAGAACGGTGCGTTCGCCACCTTTCGCCTCGATGAAGATGTACCCAACCTGAGTACGTGCTCCGTCGATTACTTCCGCAAACTCAACATCTATCCCTTCATCCTTTAAAGACCGTAAACCAAAGACGCCTTCGGAATCGTTGCCGAAACGTCCGGCGTAGGCCGTTCGCATACCAAGGCGCTGCAACGCAACTATGGCGGAGGCAGTTTGCCCTCCCGCTCCCTGCTGGTGCCTTATCATCCTGGTTTTGGTTTCTGGATTAGGATATTCGGGCACAACGATAAGTTGATCGACGGCGTTGACGCCAAAACCAGCAGCGTCAAACTCTTTTTCGGAGGGAAGTCTAAATGGAAACTGCACTGGTGTGATGTTGACAGATTTTAATAGACCAAGAGAAGTCTCTATATCAAATAAAATACCACGCAGCAATAACGCTTGGTGGTATCTGGGAGGATCAAATATTCCTTCGTTAAATGACGAACGGTATGCAAAGGAGCTTCTTCCCTTGCATACCGTTCCGCTTCTTTGTCAGAAACTGAACTTAGCAGCAAATTGCATTATTCGAGGGTCGCCCGCAAGGGCGGTGATTCTAGCTACAGAGCCGCTGTTGATGTTTCGTTCAGGAAGCGCGAACTGGGGGGTATTGAACATATTGAACATCTCCCAGCGAATTTCGAGCTGACGACCCTCACCGAAGTAGTTGAAGGTGCGGGCCAACGCCATGTCAAAGTTGGTAAGGCTTGGGCCACGCAACGTGTTACGCCCGCAATTTCCCAGCCTGACGGGGTTAGTAGGGGCGGCGTATGCCGTGGGGTCAAACCACTTATCTATTGTGCGAGCGCTGCCTGAGAGGCTTCCGTCTCTTAGGCAATCGGCAAAGGCACTCACGAGCCCACCGCCGCGGGGCCCACCAATAGTGTTGTCGTTGTTGCCGGCACGAACAGTAAATGGCCGGCCGGTTCGAAAACCACCAGTCCCGCTGATACGCCATCCACCGAGAACATAGGAGAGCGGGCCATTTGCAAAATGAGTTTTTCCTTTACCGAACGGCAGCTCATAAATATAACTAAGCGCGAGGTGATGTCGTATGTCGAAATCACTCGGCCCCCGTCGCTCGCGTCGATTGTACGAATTCTGTGTGAAGCTGCCCGTACCACCCGCAGCGAGGTGCTCTTGTGATTCATCAATCGACTTCGAATAGGTGTAGGCGCCGCGGAAAGATAAGCCTCCACTGAACCGCTTCTCTAGAGTTAACTCGCCACCGTGATAAATTGAGTTGCCTCCATTGTCGCGAAATTCAATAGGCCCTAGCGCTGGGTAAGGCAAGATAGTTGTCGGTGTGCCATTTGCATTGAAAGGAGGCTGATTCAGATTCTTCAAGGTGGAGAGATGTGTCCCCTTGGTTCCGACGTAGTCGAAAGTGGCGACCATGTTTCCAGGCAACTGATGCTGAACGCCAAAATTCCATTGATCGATGCTTGGATCAACTGCTTCAGGATTGACGGCTCGAAGACGAACGTTCGTGACAATAGCTGCGGACGGATCCAGCGAAAGATTAAAACCGGTCACGAACCGCATATTGTTTGCAGTGATGTTGTTGTTGGAGCCGACTGAGACAACGTTATTTACCAGCCAGGGAAGATTTAACCCCAACTGATCTTCACTGCCCGCCCGTTCAAACAGCATGTAGAATCGGCCATATCCTGCTCTCAACACAGTCTGCGACGTTGGTTGATAAACGAATCCCAGGCGCGGCGCGAAATTATTCTTGTCGGGTTTGACCAAACTTTTGCCAAATTTTGAATTGGCGGGTGTGAATCTTAGACCCGTCAACGGATCAAGATTCGTCAAACGATCCGCACCTTCATACGGCCAGGTCGCATAGTCGTAACGCACCCCGAGGTTCATCGTGAACTTCGAAGTTACCTTCCAATCGTCCTGGAAAAATCCCGAAAACATTTTCAAACGAGCATCCACGACTGCGAGGTTAGTGAGTTGAGCGTTGGAGGGATATCCAAGCAAGAAATCCGCCAACCCAATACCGGTGCGGTTTCCATCGAAAGTAAAACTGCCCCGCAAACCAGGGACATCCAGATAGATATTTCGCATTGGGCCGCGCACATCCACACCAAACTTCAGCCCGTGGGCGCCGTGTGAGACGTTTAGAGTGTCTGTCCACTGGAATTGATTGGTGGCTTGCGACTTAGGCAAGAAATCCGGCGATCCTATCCGATCAAATCCTGATTGACCTCCTATCACCTGAGTTCCTCCGCGCGCGTTGATGCTGATCCCCGAAATGCCACCGCTGTAGACAGGAGAATCCTGCACCCCTTTAATCCCAAATTCTGACAACGTGTTGAGTCCAAACGGATCTTGGGTTGCGTGTGAGTTATTGCGTCCCCAGCCCATTCGAAATTCATTCAAAACGGTTGGGCTTATAGTGCGCGTCCAGCCGATAGCGGCAGATTGACCTTGCATGAATAGCCGACCGTTGGCTGACGATCCGGTCCCATCGAGAATTCCACCAAAGATTCCGGGAACATAACGAAACCGGTCTGAAAACGTGTACCGTACAAAAATGCTGTTGTTTGAATTAGCCTGCCAGTCGACGCGACCCGTGTAGCTATCAGTATCGTCAACTATGCCGGGCGCGCGCAGAAAGTTGCTAATATTCAGCGGCCCTGAACCTGGAACAACATTAGCGGCCGGTAAAAGGCCCAGGACCTTTTGAGCCAACGGATCAAGACATAGTGCAGGGATTTGGTTATTGATAAAGGAGCCATCTGGGTTGAATGCCCCGGGTGCTTTAGCCTTGCAATCGCCCACTCGGTCAAAGATTTTTGCGTACTGGTTGTTTGCTATGCGGTTGGCTGTAGCCGCAGCGACAGAAAAATCACCTCTGATCTCATTTGGCAGCGGTACATTGCCAAGTCGAGTAACACCCTTGCGAACCCGAGTGCCTTCGTAGTTGAAGAAGAAAAACGCCTTGTTCTTCAGATTGTAAGTTGAAGGTCCACTGCCCTCGCCAAATCGTGGCATCACAATTGGTCCGCTAAAGTTAACGCCAAACTGGTTCTGAACGTGTGGGGGTTTGGGGGCACCGGCGCGGTTCTGAAAGAAATTGTTGGCATCAAAAATTCGATTGCGATGAAACTCGTAGAGAGTGCCGTGGAATTCATTACCGCCACCTTTAGTCGTAACACTGATGAGCGCGCCCGGACTACGACCATTTTCAGCAGAATAAGGATTCGTACTTACCTTGAATTCCTGAATAGAATCCACGGACGGACGAGCTACTTGGGTTGTGAGCTCCTGAACATTTTCCGAAATGGAGTTGTTATCAACGCCATCCAAAACAAAGTTATTCTGCAACGAACGAACGCCGTGCACATTAGCGCCACCAGTGCGACCGTTTGCCGTGGCGCCTCCCTGTTCAGAGTAACGATCCGCTTGAACGCCGGGAATGCCACCTAGAAGGTCATCCCAGTTACGCCCTGCGAGTGGCATGTCAGAAATCATGCGGCTCTCAACAACCCCACCTGGCGTCGCCTCTTGGGTCGTCAATAACGGGGGACTCGTAGCAATGATTACAGACTCACTAACAGCACCGACTTCCAGGAGTGTGTCCAACCGCGCTTTTTGACCAACTTCCAGATTGACGGCCTCATGGACTGCGCGTTTGAAGCCTTGTAATTCGACGGTTACTGAATACACACCCACCGGCAAACTGGCGAACGTGTAGTAGCCTGAGCTGTCTGTGGTAGTGGATCTCTCTGCGGCAGTTGCTTTGTTCTTCACGGTGACTGACGCGTTCCCAACGACAGCGCCAGCCGTATCTGTGACCTGACCCGTGAGACTAGCGGTATTAACTTGAGCTGATCCTTGAACAGCCAGAAACGCACAAAGAAATAGCAGGGTAGCAATGATGCGCGGGGTTCTCATCGTGTTCTCTCCTTGGGGGTAGCAGATAGTTTACCTATATGCTCCGATTGAATGATCAATTG
>DATBRN010000187.1:0-11523 GCA_036560225.1 Pyrinomonadaceae bacterium
GTGGGATTTAAGAAGTTTCCCGGTCTCCTTGTAGAAAGGATCTGAAGAATCCACCCACTGCCGTGGGGTGGGATTTCGGACTTTTGAGGCAAAGCCAATATTTTGCAGCACATTCGATTACCATTAACCATTAACTAGAGCGTCTGTTCTCAAGCTTTGGTAATAATCAACACGCGCGCACCTTCCACGCTTGCACTTTCTTGCCTCTTTTGGAACGAGGAGAATCCGGTAGGTACTGGTAGGGCGGCGAGCACCTTTTAATTGGTTTACGAGTTGCTTCGCCGGGCAGCGGTAGCCATTGAACACGCTCCACGACATGAGGAATCTGCCTGGGACCTGATCCATCACCTCCTTGTAGAGAGTTGGATACTATAATATAACGCTCCCTAACAACTGAGACTCGTTAACCAGGGCTTCGACCCGTGTACTATTCGCGTATCCGAGTAGGACGCTTCCAATCGGGCCCAGAGTTTTCGTGATGAAGAAGACGCTTAAATCATCGAAGAAGTCCGCGCAACGATTGTCGAAACATGACGACAAGTCGGCGATAACGAGCAAAGATGAGCGTCAGGCAATCAAGTCACGCGCGAAAGGCGTAAATAAGAAGAGCAAGGCAGCAAAGTCTGAAAATGATCTGTTTCCGATCGTCGGAGTCGGCGCTTCCGCAGGTGGTTTAGAAGCTTTCACTCGTCTCATCCGGCACTTGCCTGAGAATACGGGAATGGCCTTCGTTCTCGTACAGCACCTCGACCCAGAGCACGAGAGCAGGCTTCCGCAGTTATTGGCAAAAACCAGCAAGATGCCTGTACTGGAAGTTGCCAACAACACTCGCGTCAAACCAAATCAGGTTTATGTTATTCCACCCAATAGAAGCATGAAGATCGCTGATCGTGTCCTGAAACTTTTACCACATAAGAAGGCTGATGGAAGCTACCGTTCGATTGATCATTTCTTCGAATCGTTAGCTAACGATCAGCGGCATCAGGCGATTGGCGTGATTCTTTCAGGAACGGCCACCGATGGAACACTTGGGCTGCAAGCAATCAAAGGAAAAGGTGGTATTACGTTTGCGCAGGACGAGTCAGCCAAATACAACAGCATGCCCAGAAGCGCAATCGCTGCCGGCGATGTTGACTTTGTTCTCTCACCGGAAAAGATTGCCGAAGAGATTGCGCGCATCGCTGAGCATCCGTACGTAGCGCCAGAAGATGAACTGAAGACGGAGGCTAGCGAGAAGGGAAAGACTGAGATAACAGTCAACGACCAGAATGCGCTGCAGAAGATCCTGTTACTGGTGCGGAATCACAGTCGTGTGGATTTCAGTCTTTACCGAGGAAATACGATCCGTCGCCGCATTATGCGGCGTATGGTAGTGGCAAAGATTAAGAAGCTGAGCGGATATGCGAACTATCTGCGCCAAAACGCCAGTGAGTTGGAAGCGCTGTATCAGGACTTACTTATAACTGTCACCAGTTTCTTCCGTAACCCGGAAACATTCGACGCGCTGAAGCAGAAAATATTTCCCCAGATCATGAGCGATCGGTCGCCAGATGAGGCGATGCGGGCGTGGGTGATTGGCTGTTCGACCGGTCAGGAAGCCTATTCGCTTGCTATGGCTTTTCTTGAGTTCTCAAGTCGCATTTCACAAAAGCTGCGGTTACAGGTCTTCGCTACTGACCTCAACGACGCCTTGCTGGAGAAAGCGCGCGCCGGTCTCTATTCGAAAAGTTTGGTCCAGGATGTCTCCCGGCAGCGACTGCGGCGGTTCTTCATCGAAGAAGAAGGCGGGTATCGCGTCAGCAAAACCATTCGTGAGATGTGTGTCTTTGCACGGCAGAATATCATCACCGATCCGCCGTTCTCACGTATGGACTTGATTAGTTGTCGTAACCTCCTGATCTATCTTGAGCCGGAGTTGCAGCGAAAGCTCATGCCGACTTTTCATTACGCCCTGAAAGAAGATGGTGTCTTGGTGCTGGGCCTATCCGAGTCGATCGGCACTTTCAGTTCTTTGTTTGCGTCACTCGATAAGAAGCTAAAGATCTTTACCAAGAAGCCGGGTAAGGAACAGCAGCGACCGCACGTACTGACGGCGCCGGGAGCGACGCCAGCGAAAATTACTCACGACAAAACATTACCCGCAGAATTGCGCAATACGCTCAACATCGAGTTAACCGCTCAAAGAGAGGCAGACCGTATTGCGCTCGCCCGGTATGGGCCACCGGGGGTGGTAATTAATGCTGGATTAGAGATTCTTCAATTTAGAGGTGATACCAGCCCGTACCTGGCGCCTGCGCGCGGACGCGCCAGCTTCAACGTACTCAAAATGGCGCGCGAAGGACTGATGCTGCCTTTACGCGCAGCCATTAATAAGGCGAAGAAGGAAAACAAGCGCGCGCGCAAAGAAGATGTGCACATCGATCAAGACGACTCGACGCGGAACATTCATTTGGAAGTGATTCCGCTGAAAAACGCCAGGGAACCTTCCTTCCTGGTTCTGTTTGAGCCTGCCGACTTGCCCACAGCTAAATCTTCCGTTGCGGCGGTCAGGAAAAAGTCGGCATCGAAACGCGAGCGCCAAAACGAAAACCGCGAAATCGCTCGTCTTGAGCAAGAGCTTGCTGAGACGCGCGACTACTTGCAGACGGTGCAGGAACAGTATGACGCCGCCAACGAAGAACTGCAGGCTTCCGCTGAGGAGGCGCAATCGGCGAATGAAGAGCTTCAGAGCATCAACGAAGAGCTTGAGACCTCAAAAGAAGAACTGGAATCGACCAACGAGGAGTTGACGACTGTCAACGAGGAGATCGCGAATCGTAATACAGAGTTGACGCGACTCAACAGTGATATGGTCAATCTTCAAAGCAGCGTTAACCTGGCCATTCTTTTGTTGGGGCGGGATCTGACCATTCACCGCTTTACTCAGCCAGCGGAAAAACTTTTCAACCTAATGGCACGCGATCTGGGTAGGCCGCTCAACATCGTGCGCCATAATCTTGAGTTTCCAAATTTGGAAACAATCGTTGCCGAGGTCATTGAAAACGTCGCGGCGCAGGATTATGAGGTTCGCGACAAAGAGGGCCGCTGGTTTCTCTTGCGCGTGCGGCCTTACATGACTCTCGACAACAATATTGACGGCGCAGTTGTGGTATTGATCGACATCAGCAGACAAAAGCAGGCTGAAGAAGCGAGGGCTCGGCTAGCTGCGATCGTGGAATCATCGAATGATGCGATTATCGGCAAAGATCTCGGCGGCGTCATTGCCAGTTGGAATCGAGGCGCGGAAACACTTTTTGGTTACACGGCCGAGGAAGCAATCGGCAAATCTATTGCCATCTTGATTCCTCCCGAACGCGCTGATGAGGAATTTCACATCTTAGAACGCATTCGCAGGGGCGAGCGCGTCGAAACTTACGAAACGGTACGGCTGAGCAAAGATGGAACGCCTATTGATATTTCTCTTACCGTTTCGCCGATCGTTGATGCACAGGGCAAGATTACAGGCGCGTCGAAAATTGCTCACGACATAAGTTCCCGCAAGCGCACCGACGAAGAGCGCGCGGCGCTCCTGCTGCGAGAGCAAAACGCGCGCGCCGAGGCTGAAGCCGCTAACCGGCTCAAAGACGAATTCCTGGCGATCGTTTCACATGAAGTTCGAACCCCTCTGACCTCGATCGTTGGCTGGATTCACATGCTGCGTTCCGGCAAGCTCGATGAAGAACAGACCACCAAGGCATTGGAATCGATTGATCGGAATGCGGCCTTGCAGGCAACGATCATCACCGAGTTATTGGAAACCTCGCGCATCGTAAGCGGTACTCTCAAACTCGACAGTAAACCGGTCGCGCTGCCGTCATTAATCGAGGCTGCAATTGAGATCGTCCGCCCGGCGGCTGAAGCCAAGTCGATTAAGATCGAGACCGCTCTCGATATCAAGGCAGGTCCTATCTGGGGTGATTCGGGAAGACTGCAGCAAGTGTTCTGGAATCTGTTATCCAATGCCGTCAAATTCACTCCCAAGAAAGGCTGCATCAACATTCGGCTCGAGCGGGCCGACTCAAACGCAACTGTCGTCGTGAAGGACAACGGTGAAGGCATTGAAGCTGGTTTTCTGCCTCATGTTTTTGAACGGTTCCGACAAGCTGATGCCTCCGCTTCCCGTTCTTACGGGGGGCTGGGACTTGGATTGTCGATTGTGCGCAACGTCGTCGAGATGCACGGAGGAAGTGTTCGCGCTGAGAGTGAAGGAAGAGGCCAGGGAGCGACCTTCACCGTGACTCTTCCAATAATGCCGGTGTCGGATCTGCCAACTGAGATCGAACCTACGGACGAGGCGCAGAGTTTTGATCTGGCACTCTCGAACCCGACTCGCGCCAAAGTCGTCAGGCTTGATGGTCTGCGCGTGCTCGTTGTTGATGATCATGAGGATACGCGTGAGCTGCTGAGAGTAGCATTGACTAATTCCGGCGCGGACGTCAGGACATGTATTTCATCCACCGAAGCTCTTGCAACCATGCAGACTTGGAAACCTGATTGCATCGTGTCGGATATCGGCATGCCCGGGGAGGACGGCTATGAATTGATAAGAAAGGTCAGAGCCTTAAGGAAAAAAGAAGGCGGAAAAATCCCGGCAATCGCTCTGACCGGTTTTGCGAGCCACCATGACAAGATGCGTGCCATTACCACTGGCTATCAATCTCACATTTCAAAGCCAGTCGACTTAGGAAACCTGACTTCTGAGATTTTGAGGTTGGTCGAGAGGCATGCTTAATCAAGTTTGGATCATTGAACTGCTTCGCATCCAATGTTTGCGTGCAACAAATTAGTCGGCCAACCAAATAGTTGGAGGTAGGCGGGACAGAGAGGGTTCGGTATTACCGCAAGGCCTTCAACTCTTCCAGTGCCTTTGAAGCACCCTTGAACTTAAGGGCGTCTTCCGCAAGGACACCCTCCTTTTGCCAGCGTGCTAAGAGAGCTTCAAGCTCGGGTACTGCCGTTACATCCTTTACTTCCAGGAAAGCGCGTGCCACCAGGAAACGCATACTCGGTGAATCGTCGGCCCGCAAAACACCGCGCAGTACTTCGATCATCCCGGCTTCGCCCAATTTCGACAAACCAATCGCAGCGCCGATTCTTACGATCAAGTATTCATCAGCGATCGCCATCCTGAGAGGAGCGATCGCCGCCGAGTCGCCAATTTCTCCCAGGGATTCCGCGGCGGCCCTCCTCACCACATTTTTTTGGTCCCTTTGCAGAATCTCGACGAGTGGTTGCACCGCTTGTCTGCTACCGGTGCTTCCCAGTCCGGCCGCGGCTGCTTGACGCACCTTGGGTTCTGCGTCAGTCAGCACGCTCATCAGGAGATCGGCCGAAGGTGGGCCCAGTTCCGCCAGAGCGCTCGCAGTGTCGGCGCGCACCGAAGGATTTTCATGGACCAGCAGTTTGGCATAAAGGGCCAGACGGAGTTCTTTCCGATCGGGCTCTTTAGTTTCCTGCTCTGTTTCCAAATCGCCTGCAGACTCCTCCTTCGTGGGTGGCTCTTGCGGGCCCATCAACGCAGTTGCGATTTGCTCGATCGAGCGAAAGGCCAGGTCTCTTGCTTGCTCCACGGTTTTGTTGTTCTCGGGCGTGGCAGCGGGGTCAACTTGGCGGACCTTCAAAAACCGTTCGAGATATGGAAGCGACTTTGAATTCTTAATTGTGCCTAACGATTCAACCACACTCGCTTGAACAAAAACCATCTCGTGATTAATCAAAGAATGGATGGTGTCCAGAGCGTCGTTGTCACCGAATTGTGCCAACGCCACTGTGGCCATGATCTGGATAAGGAACCGATCTTGTTTGATCGCCTCACGCAGTGCGCCTTCGACGCGGCGATCTCCAATGTTCCCCAGGGCCTCGGCTGCGGCCGCACGCACCGTGGCTTCCTCTTTCCTCTTTCGATCGTTTTCCTCGCCTCGATCCTTGAGAACTCTGAGAAGTGGTTCAATCGCTCGCTGGTCGCGGATTTTCCCCAGTGTTTGCGCGGCCTTGATGCGCATTTCCAGGTTTCGATCTCCCAGTCGTGGAATCAATGGTGCGACGGCCGGCTCTCCGATTTCAATCAGCGCGTCTACGGCGGTCTCTTCGACGAGGAGGTCACCGCAGGTCATTAACTTGATTAGCGGATCAGTTGCCTCGACCGCTTTCATCGAACCCAGCAATTCTACCGCCGCTTGTCGCGTCCACGTCGCGGGATAGTCAAGAGTTGCGATCAAGGCATTCGTCGCGGGCTGGCCAATTTGTTCCAGACTCATAGTGGCGAAGATTCGCAGGGTGACGTCATCCATCTTCAGCATGCGAATCAATTCATCGATTGCTGGTTCACCGATGTTACCCAGGGCGCGGATTATTACGGAGTTCATGAGAAAGTCGAGGCCGTCGGCGTTTTTGAGTTGAAGCACTTTGGCTATCGGGATCAGCGCTCGCACGTCTCCTATCTTTCCCAAGGCCTCGATGGCGGTACGGCGCACCGTCTGCCGCGGATCGTTCAACGTCGCGATGAGCGGCTCGACTGCGCGCTGATCGCGGATATCGCCTAACACTTCGGCGGCCGACCAGCGAGCTACAAAGTCCGAATCATTCAATGCTTCAACCACCAAAGGAGTTGCGGGCGCCCCAATCGACACCAGTATCGGATTAGCAATAGTCCTTACGTTGATGTCGCCGATAAAACTCGCGATCACCCGCGAGCTGGTGGAGTCCGTGACTTCTCGCTGCAGCAGTTGTTGGACCAGGTCTTTGACGATAGCGGTCAAGGTCGGATCATTGCGTTCGATCAACTGATTCAACAGATTGACGAGTTTACTGGGAGCGACGTGTCCCAACGCTAACGCCGCCTCGACATGGGCGGTGGTTAGCCCCGTCCCCAGATTAGCGACCAGGGAATCGATCGTGCTGGCATGAATGCTGGAATGCAGAAAGTCGATAGATCTGAGCATCGCTGCCGCAAAAAACAGCCGATGTGGATTTCTTCCATCCCCGATCGCCATCGTAATTAACTTGGCGCTCTCCTGGAAGGCAAACTCGTCGTCCAGTAGTGACGTCAGCATCAACAATGTCTCCCACCAGTGTGTTTCCTCGGTATGATCGGCGAAAGCCTGCAGTACGGACGCGTGGCTCTTGCTCAACGCGCGCGCAGTCAAGTATTCCCGGATCAGCCGGTGACGGAACCTGACCGGTTGCCATTTGTTCTTGCCCGTCAGACTCTGAAAGTCAATCAATTGCGCATCTCTCGCCAGCCAGAGGACATCTTGAGGTCTCAGTTTCTCGATTCCGGTTCTCCGGGAAAGATATTGGCTAACGATCGTAAGCGCTTCTTCTCCATCGATTTGTTCACCCTGATTCCTGACGGACAACTCATGCGCCAATGAAGTAAGAGCCTCCAACGTCTCGAATAATTGCTCTTCTTGAGTCAGGGCCCGGGCCCACAATCGTTTCGAGCCTCCCTTGTCCCACTCCCGTTTCAGCAGTGCCGAAATTGCGCCGTCAAAGATTTTGGACTTGTTGTTTTCAAAAGTTCCGCCCTGGAGAATTAGTTGTAACCAAAACGGATTTCGTCCCAGACCACCCGGGTCCAGTAGTCCGTGTGTCTTAAGCGTTGAGAATACTTCAGACGGAGACTGCGCTCGATTTGCCTTTTTGAGTTGAACGCGACAGAAAGTAACGACCGCTTCGTCGCTTAGATCTTCAATCTCCAGCACTTCAACGTCAGCGGGCAGGGCTCGCTGGTACTCGCCTCTTCTTCCGGATATGAGGACGGCGGCGTTCTTGAATTCATCATTAGTAAGAAACGTTTCGATTTCGCGCAGGGCGTTTTGGTTTTGGCCCAGCGACTCGTCGATCGCATCGAGCAGCAAGATGGCGTGGCCTTTGCGAAGCAGTCTTTCCAGGCAGGTACTGAGGATCACTGAAGCCCTTGATCCACGCGCCATTACTTCACGGGCATGATCCAGAATCTTGCCCTGATTGTAATTGCCCAGGCGCAGCATGATTGGGATCCTTTTACCAATCGCTAAGCGATTCACGCCGTCACGCGCCAGATTCAATCGCAACTCTTCGAGGGTGGTGGTCTTGCCGGAACCCGGGTCGCCGAGAATCAGTATCCGCCCGTGTCCCTCGTCATTTTTGAATCGTTTGAGCAGCAGACTGACCAGGTTCTCTCTCCGGCCGTTGACGATCACATCGATCACGCTCGCTTTTGCCGGCGTCTCGGGCGCAGCCAGCAGTCGCTTTGCTTGTGCTTTGCCTAGCCCCAACAAGTCACGAAAGAACCAGAACCGGTGCCAGGGCCAGTTGAAGGTGACGGCCTTCTGCGTTTCCAGTGTCCAAAGAAGGGCGAGCAGGACGAGCAAGCAAGCGACGGTAACTAAGAGCTGTTTGAATGAAAGCAGCGGCAATTTGGGGTCGCGGGTGATCCAGAGACTGAGGCGCGTACTGAGGATCCCAGTGAAGAGCGTGATAGCGGCGATGAAAAACTTCTTGAGCATGAGTTTCAGACTGGTTGGGAAATGTGGCGGATCAATCGACCCGGCTGTGTATGAGAATGCGGGCCACAATATTACGACTGTTCCGATGAGTCAATGGCGACAAGGACCAACTTATTTTGTGTTTGGCGAGAAGATTGAGGTGAAGGGTCAACTCTGACTGCTTGAGTGACGAGCGCTGCGAGGCGCGTTCCTTCACTGTTCTGGCAGTTGTGGATGCCTTGATGCTTATTGGGGCCACGGCCTTTGCCGGTCTATTCGCCTACAAACGTAAAATCGCGCTGCATCGCCAGTGGGCAACGAGGACGCTCGGGCTCATCTGAAATTCGCGCTGATTGAACACATTGCCGTGAAGCTACCGGAACGCGGCTTGCAGTTTCTCAGGCGTTCGAATAGGTCGTATCAAATAGCAACACTTTTGAGGTTGAAAAATGCGGTGAAACCCCTGGCGTTAGCGGAACATGTGCCCGGTAGTTCGGTGATTTCCGAATAGTCGGCACTCGCCAATTCAGCCGTTTATGCTATTTACGTTGTGGTTGTATGGATTTTAGAGTGCAAAAGGTCATCACCTTGATGAGAGAGGAATATCGCCGGGAAACGCCTCTGAGCGAGATGGCAGGATTTGTGAATCTCTCGCCCTCGCGGCTTCGCTATCTTTTCAAGATCGAAGTGGGAATGGCTCCCGCACAGTACCTCAAGGCCTTCCGAATGCAAAGAGCAAGAGAACTGCTGGAGACAACATTTCTGAGTGTGAAAGAGATCAGGACAAGTATCGGACTAAATGACCATAGCCACTTCGTGCGCGCGTTTAAGAAGTCTTACGGCTTCACCCCTGCTAAATATAGGATGAGGCTGGCCGCCCCAGAACTACAAAGAACTCTCGAAGGGCTACTCATACTGCTGGTATACAATGATCAAGTCAGCCGCGAACGCATTGGGCTCACACTTGAGCAAGCTGGTGCTTGCGTGACAACGATGGCGTCTGCTCGTAAGGCTCTCGCGGCGCTCCAACGAATGCGACCGCACGTTCTGCTGGTTGATGTCGACTTACCAAATGGAGAAGGTTACACGCTAGTTCGTACGGCACGAGCACTCTTCGATGAGCGTCAAGAACAAATTCCGGCCGTTGCGCTTGTACGCAACCTTAGCTTAGACGTTGTGGAGCAAGTCGTGGCCTCCGGCTTTCAGATTCACCTCACGACACAGTCGGATCCGGGGCAATTGATTGGTGAAATAGCAAGATTGACCGGGCGAACCACGTCTGATCTTCACTTCCAAATGGGCGCCCAATAGACGGCAAAAGTTGCCGCTTCGCGCAGGCGAAACAGCCAACAAATAATAAAAGCGGCCATCTGTATTGCAAGCATGCTGAGAGTATCGTTTTCCAACGACACATTTGTGCCGCCAAGACTCATCTACTTTGGTTGCATTTCACAAGTCTTTTTGCGATCGACTTGAACTTACTGGGATTGACTGTGCATCTCAATCCAGTGCTTCTGATTATCAGCGCAGTTCCTGGGGCAGGTAATCTGTTGGGGAACCTTCTGTGCGCCATCGTAAATCTGTTGAATGGAGGTGGACCACTGACTTCAATTGTCGCGTTGCGGAATCAGTTGTTGGCTTTGTTGGGTGGATGAAGGCAAGCCGTCCAGGAAGAGGGAGGGCTGGTGACGGCCCTCTCTCGATACTACTAAATATATCCACAGATTACGCCGATTAGCGCAGATGAAAAGAATCTAACCAGCTTGACGGCAAGTTAGAGCAAATCTGTGTAATCGGCGAAATCTGCGGATATTCTTTTAGCTCACCGCCCGCTCTGCAGACTGATCGAGATCGATTATCACCTTACCCCGAGCATGCCCTTCTTCCAGGTAAAGAACCGCTTCACCCGCTTCACTCAGGCTGTAACGCTTGTCGATTACCGGCGTAACCTTTCCTGTCTCCATGAGCGCGGCGATAGAGGCCAGGTCCTCGCGATTCAGTTTCGCCAAAACGTTGACGAACTTCTGGCTCACAAAGGGTGACAAGACAAGCTCTGGGATTCGACGACTCAGTAGACCGATCATCGAGTGGAGGCCCACCATGCCGGCCGCAATGTAGATTCCGTTGCGAGTTAACGCGCGCTTGTGCTCTGAAAACGAATGGTTCGACACGAGATCGAAGATCACGTCGTAATGTTGGCCATTGCTGGTGAAATCCTCTCGCGTGTAATCAATGACTGTGTCCGCGCCGATGGACCGGACCATTTCCACATTCACGGTGCTACAAACGCCCGTAACCTCGGCTCCAAACGATTTCGCGATCTGTACTGCGAACGTACCCACGCCTCCGGCAGCGCCATTAATCAAGACCTTCTCCCGGGGAATCTCGCCGGGCTGAATCTGTCCCTTGTCACGAAGCCCTTGCAAGGCGGTGAGTGCTGCCACAGGCGATGAAGCCGCCTCTGCAAAGGAGATATTATCCGGCTTTATCGCAAGTGCTGACTCGCGCGTGCACGCATACTCAGCAAAGGTCCCATTGCATGCTCCAAACACCTTGTCGCCCACCTTGAACTGCGTAACGTTCCTGCCTACAGCTTCGACCTCCCCTGCCACATCACGCCCGGCGATTTTGATTTTGCTTCGCGTGGAGATTATGCGACGAAGAAACGCGTGTCTTAACAAGTGATAGTCAAGTGCATTGACCGAAGCGGCGCGAACTTTAATTAAGACCTCATCGTCCTTGGGAACAGGCTTTTCAACCTCTTCCAACTTGAGAACATCACCCGAACCGCTCTTGTGGTAGACCATTGCTTTCATCAGTCTCATAGTACACAAGGCCGCGAACTAATGTTTCGACTGGGAGCGTTTCTCCGATGATGCACTTTGGGATTGAGGTTCGGCACCGAACTCCAACCCGCGAAGCGGGTGAAAGCATAAAGCCTAGGGTGGAGCGAGGCTTTGCGAGCGCAACCCTAGGATCGTTCGTCAATAAATGATATGAGCCCGCGAAGCGGCCG
>DATBRN010000188.1:0-8354 GCA_036560225.1 Pyrinomonadaceae bacterium
TCGGAAACGTTGGACGAAGCGTCGAGCGTACGCATCAGGAAGACTTCCTCCGTGATTCGGTTGAAGACTTTCTCGACAACGTCGTCCGTCAGGGAAACATTGGATCGCCGGGTTCTATGAGGCAACGTATCCAGGAGTTCGTTAGGAGCCGGCCGGATCTGGCGTGGGCCGCCAATGTCCCACCGCGGCAGACAGCGCTGGAACATTTCCTTCCGCGCCTGAAGATCGCTGTTGTCTTGCTGGGTGCTCTAGTGTTGCTACCGTTGCTGATCCCACTGGCCATCATCTGGCTCTTCATGTTGTGGTGGACAGAAACGCATGAACCTCCTCCAGAAGATCTTGACGTAAAACTCCACGTTCGGGACCTGGTGAAACGCGAAGATCGCACGCACATTGTCCAAAACCATATGGCCAGCATTACTACGGTTAAACCCGGAGTCTTCCGGCGAGTCACGCTGCGGGCGGTACTCTGGCTCGTAAACCTAATCGCGCGCACCGCCGACAAGGGCGAGTTGAGCGGCATTCCCAGCATTCACTTTGCCCACTGGTCCCTGATTGACAAGGGCCGGCGGCTGTTCTTTGTCAGCAACTTTGACGGCAGTTGGGAAAACTATCTTGACGACTTTATTGATAAAGCGAGTCCCGGACTGACTGCGATTTGGAGCAACACAATAGGTTTTCCTAAGACGAGGTGGTTAATAAAGGAAGGAGCGCGCGATGGCTCGCGCTTTAAGGCTAACGCGCGCGACAAACAGAACTACACGAATGTTTGGTACAGCGCCTACACACAGTTGACGGTGCAAACTATCGATAACAACAGCGCTATCCGTGAAGAGATGTTCAGTTCGCTAGATGATGCCGTGACGCTTGATTGGGTGCGTCGCTTCTAACCAGGGAGACAAGCTCAATGGCCGAACTCAAACCTGAAGACATGAACGACATACAGGGCTTCGTCATCAGCGGCTATGCCCACCTGCCCTGTGTCAGTTACATGCTTCTGCGCGTGGACGATGCGCCCGCAACACGTCGCTGGATGGCGCAGCTCATCAATGAGATTACAACCAGCGAGGGAAAGGAGTTGATCTCCTGTACCAACGTAGCCGTTACGCATCACGGATTAAAGCGTATCGGCCTCGATGCTGAGACCCTGGATAGCTTTTCGCGACCTTTCATCGAGGGGATGTCCACACCGCACCGCTCGCGAATACTCGGCGATATGGCTGAGAATGCGCCAGAGAACTGGGATTGGGGTGGAAACGCGGAGTCTGATGAGACCAAAGCGGTTGACATCCTGCTACTGCTTTTCGGCCAGGACGAGGCTACGCTCGATGAACTGGTCAACAAGAACCGGGCTCGCCTTGCGGATGGTGGGCTCAAAGAGCTGCAGGCGCTTGGAGCCGGACGGCAACCGGATATCCATGAACATTTCGGTTTCGCTGATGGCATGGGTCAACCAGCGATCGAAGGTACCATTCAGACCAGGGATGCAGCGCTCAGAAACATAGTCAAAGCGGGCGAGTTTCTTCTTGGGTATATCAATGATTACGGCAAGCCGGCTGATAGTCCTACAGTTGGCGCCAACCTTGATCAAGAGCATCTTCTTTATGATCTAACGGAAGTGGATGCGGCTGGAAAGGAAACGCCAGCGAATTCTGGCGAGGACCGGCCGCAGAAGCGCGATCTCGGTCGCAACGGTACCTACCTGGTTTTTCGCCAGTTAGCTCAGCATGTCGCGAAGTTTTGTCACTTCCTCGACGAAGCGACACGTACGCTCGACGGGCAACTGGATCCAAAAGCGGGCGAACGACTGGCAGCCAAGTTTGTCGGACGTTGGCAAAACGGAGCGCCGCTGGTCTTGTCGCCCGACGTGGACGATCCGGCGTTGAGCAAAGCAGACGACTTTGGGTATCGCGAGACTGATGTGCACGGTTTCAAGTGCCCCATTGGTTCGCACGTTCGGCGCTCCAACCCGCGCGACACGCTCGGGCCTGATGCGGCAACCGCGCTAGCCACTGCGAACCGCCACCGGATTCTCCGCCGCGGTCGATCCTATGGTGTTCGTCCTGAGAATCGACGGGTTGATGATGGTGTTCCCCGGGGACTTCACTTCCTCTGTCTAAATGCCGACATAGAACGCCAGTTTGAATTTGTTCAGCAGACTTGGATTAACAATCCGGTATTCGGTGGACTCGATGGCGAGGTCGATCCATTGGTTGGAAATCTAACCAAGGGTGACGAAATATTTACTGTGCAAGCTGATCCCCTGCGCACGCGCGTCCACAATCTGGAACGCTTCGTAACAGTAAAGGGCGGCGCCTATTTCTTCCTGCCGAGCCTTCGGGCGTTGCGTTATCTGGCGTCTCTAAGCGGATAAGGCCATAGCCGCATTAAGGTTTGACCTCTTTCTTCGCCGCGTCAGATTTAACCACCGGTAACTCTGGCCGCTGGCTCCAGTCTTCGAATGAGCCGTCGTAGACATGCGCGTCGTAGCCGAGGTAGCGCGCCACGAAGTAGAGCAGGCTCGCCTGTTGTCCGATGTGGCAGTAAGTTGTAACGCTGTCGCCGCGCTTAACACCGGCAGCGTTGAAGAGTTGCCGTAGCGACTCGACGCTTTTGAATTTGTTGGAATCCTCGACAACACTATCGAAGGGAATATTTCGCGCCCCCGGAATATGACCGCCGCGCGGCATACGCCCCACTTCCTCACCGCTATGGAATTTTGGCGCGCGCGCATCCAGAATCATCACGCCCGGCTTGTTCAAATTTGCATTCACCCAGGCTGCATCTACAACGATCTGTTTATTTACTCGCGGAGTCAGAGTTCCTCGGGCAGGTGAGCGCACTTCCGCAGTGACGGGCAGACCCTCGGCACGCCACGCTGGTAAACCACCGTCGAGAATCGAAGTGCGATCCCCCAGGCCGAGGTAATCCAGCGTCATAAACACGCGCGCGGTAGGAGTCACCCAGTCTTTTCCGAAGTAAACCACGATGCGGGATTTGTCGGAGACACCCAATCTCTCGAAGGTGGTCTTGAGTTGAGTGGTGTCTGGAAGTTCAAGCGCGAGACCCTGGCCGCGCGGTGTGGAAATGTCTGAAAGCTGGATGAACTGTGCTCTGGGAATGTGAGCAGCAGCGTATTCTTCCTTCTCTCCGACTTGCAGCAACACCAGTGAGTCGTCTTTCAGATGTTTTGCCAGCCACTCAGTAGAGACAATTAGAGATTTGCGAAGCTGGGGATTGTTATCCGTGACGGCTCCGGCCTGAAGAGATCCGAAAGCAACCTCCACGACTATGATCAGTAAAACAAAAGCGAATCTTTTCATTTGTTCCTCCCCAGTAAAAGATCGTTCGCACTCCTACCTTCGTGAGCTTGCATTTAGGGCAGTCCACCGTGCTGGGCTAAGAGATTCTAAAACGTTGCCACTAACTTCACTATAGACGGTCTGTCAGGACTCTCATCCTGAGGAGTCGGGTGGAGTCTCACCATCTCTCGGCGCATCCCCATCCGTTCCAGCTTCTTCGTTGGGTGTAGTCTCCTCGGTCCCTTCCTCACCAGCAGCCTCTTCGCCGGTGTCAGTCGCACCGGCTTCGCCCTCACCAGTGTCCTCGGTGGCAGTGGCGTCAGGGGCTGCAGGTTCCTCGGTTACTGTCTCACCTTCGCCGACAGTCTGATCCCCGGCGCTGGGCGGAGCCGTAGGCGGCGCAGCCGCCGGTGGTTTGCTTCCGTCGCTTGCCGGACCCTCTTCTTTCTCCCCTGCCTGGGCTTGGCCCTTGCGCAACTCGGCAAGCGCGTTTTGCATCTGTTGCACCCATCCATCCAACTCCGACTGAATTACCTGTTCAGTGTGATCGACCAGAGTATCGATGTTGTTCTGTTTTGCTTGCTCTTCGATAGGCAAAGCTGTCCACCATGACTTGACGTTAGCCAGATCCGTGTGGGTCTGATTGTATTTTGTGACAGTACTTTCTGTTTGTTGATAGCTCAGGTACGTCGTCAGCGCAGCCGCCACCGCGGTGGTCAACGCAATCCACAACTGTTGATTGATAGCGGCAAGCAGACTGCCGAGGCCACCAATTATGAAAATCGCCCACTGAAGCACTTTCAATTGGCGTTCAAGTTTGACAGCTTTCGTCTTGTAATAGTTAAGCTGGTCTCCCAATCGAAGTTCCACGTAGCGATCGGGAGGCAGGAAACTAAGACCATCGTCTCCGCCCTGGGCTGCGTCCATGGTTGGAGGTAGACCCTTGTCCTTATCATATGGTATGAGCGCTGAGGCGTTTACCTCGGTACGCATCACGCGTCGGGTAATATCTTCGATCCTTTGTGCCAGCACCTGCTCAGGATTTGGTGCAGCGGATTGAGGTAGCGGCGGCGTTTCGGGCGGCGGCGGCGCCGGCGGCTCCGTGGTGGGTGGCGAAGCTGTTGCTGGCGACCCTTTGCGCCTGGGCGCAGCCGCTGGTACTACAGGGTTAACTGGAGCCGGCTGTGTTGGAGGTATCACAATCTCCACTGTTTTGTAATCGCCTGACCTTGCTCTGTATCTGAAGATCTCTCGTTTTATTGATTCGGCACCGGACCGCAAGAGGAGCCACTTGTTGCCCTGCTTGAATCGGTTGGCGGCAGTTATGAGGATCGTCAAAACAATCGGTATGGCTATCAGCAGGTAGTGAATGAGCCACCAGCCGACCCAGTACTTCGTTGGTTCGCTCCACGGCCAGGGCAAATAGAGCCACCAGTTCTTCAAGCTTGTTTGTACGCCGTCGGGATTGAAGCGTTGCTGAATTAACGCGAGCGCGGTGCCCACAATCCCGATCGCGAGGATCGCGATCTGTAATCCGTGAAATCTCTTCTCATAAAGAACGGCGTTTAGATCATAGTTGGCAAAGTGGCCCCAGGCCTGTATCAGCACGTTATCGCCACCCAGGGCACGGATGAGCACACGCTCCGCAGCCTTTACCAGATAATCTAGCCAGTGCAACTCGATTCTGCCGTCCGCGATGATCTCAGCCATGATGGGGTCGTCTGGTAGCTCTGGTTTCGCTCTCCACGCTGCGGCGATCTTGTCCGCTGCACCACCGCTGCCTTCGACGATTAACAAAGGAAGATTCTGACGAACGGCCTGCAGTGCTTCGGTTGTAGCAATTGTCCCTCCACCTACAAGCATTACCACCACGGGCGCTCTACCACTCCTCAACGCTCTTACAAGGTTAAAGATGACGCCGGTTTCGTTGCCCCAGGCTGTGCCCTCGACGAGGACGAAGTGAGAATGATTTGGATCAAGCGGTGTTTCTCCCTCTCCGCTACTTCCAGGGTATTTAATCAGGCCCAGAGGCGCTACACCGATCAGTGGAGACTTATATCCCCGATCCGCAACCCCCTGGCCCATCATCTCCATAACGCCAGCCTGTGTTCCACCGTCGACGATTACCGCATTCATCGTCCCGGCCGCACGCGCCACGCCACGACTGAACAATTGGGTTAGCTTTGACTTCAGCTTTTCGGAGAGGCTGTCCGCTCCACCAATAACCAGAAGGACGGACTTGTAATCCTTAATATCCAGAGCGCTAATGATGTCTTCAGCTGCGGCGCCGGGTGGGGGGAAAACTGCAATCGCTTCGTGGTTGTTTTCGAAGGCGATAGGTCTCTTGCTGATTTCTGTGGGCATGATTTGATCCTTTGAGGCTCCGTGAAGATAAAAGAGTTTTTTGAAGGGACAGGCGTTTCTGCTTGTCTTGTATGCCAATTTTTAGACAGGCAGGAGTGCCTGTCTACTCTTGTGAAAGATCTGGAGCTATGACCGTCAGGTGATACTAAATACTACAGGCAATCTTCACTCCTGGCCCAGTTGGTGTTTCGTATTTCACAGCACGGTTCGACGGCAAATTCAGATCGAGGACCACCCGTTTGAGATCTGCGGTTCGCGAGTGGTTATGGCGACTGCGCCGCGCTTGGCCATTCAGGGGCGACTAGATTATCACGGGATAACGGTAGGGAAAAACAATTACTTTAAATCTGATTTTCCTGCAACCCGTTAGCAGGTCTGCTCGATACTCCCCCAATTTACACGCCTCTTGTTCTATGTTCCCGGTAAATGCGGAGAGCGAATTGGCCTGCAGGATGTTCGCGCATTTCGGCGATCGCGTTTTGCACCTCGGGCGGTGTATCCGCGAGTGGTGGAAGCTTGCCTCCATACTCGTCGGGCCAAACGGCTGGGGCCGCTGCGACAGCAAACGCCATGTCCGACAGCGAAAAGTGGGCGCCCATGAGAAATCTCCTCCCATCACTGAGACGCGCATCGACGTTCTGCATTACCTTGCGGATTTCGCCCAGCGCGCTTTCTGCGTGGTTCGCGTTGAGGCGCAAAAGCAGTCGCAACAGTCCCGCGATTAAGGGATAGCCTACCCGCACAGCAGTGACTTCAAACTTCGGCGCACCATCACTGAGGGGATTTATCATGATCTCGCGATGTTTCAAGAGGTGATAGTAGCCAAAAACTGAGGTCGCAGATCCCAGTGTGCTGTTGAAGTAGGTCCAATCGGCTTTGGCTTGCTCAGGATCGTCAGTGTCCGGCAAGAGCTTGCGATCGGCGGGGCTGCGAGGCTCAAAGTAGTCGATCATCTTGCGCACTGTATTAAAGCGATAAGAGTCACCGTAAAGGAGTGGAAAGCGCACCGTGTAACCATGCCAGAGCGTCGCAAAGGAGGAAAGAATCAGAACATGACGTTGTTCCCGGTGAGGGATCTGGTAATGAGTCAGTAAGAAGCGACTAAGTTCACTATCCAGACTTGGTGGAAAAGTGATGAGGGTAGGATCGGGCATGAGGGCTGTTGCTCCTAGGTCATCGGACTCCAAATAGTTTTACCGCACTCCAAAAAGATGTCAAAGCACGGCTGTTTCTTCCAACAATTGTCCCGATGCAAACCGCTCTACATTGAGTTGTTTTGCGTTAATAAGATCCGAGTGGCCCCGGAGTATTAGATCGGCAGTAATGCGACCTGAGGCAGGGGAGTGCATTACTCCGTGTCCGCTGAAGCCGTTAACGAAATACAAACCGGCAACGTCTGCCGCTGGGCCAATAATCGCATGGTGGTCAGGGGTCATTTCATAAAGGCCGGCCCAGGCACGACGCGGATTTACTTCAGCTTCCGCGAGAGCCGGTACGCGCGAGGCGGCGCGCGTCAAAATCTTTTCAATGAAACCAGGATCAAAATCAGTCTTGAAGCCCGGAGTCTCTTCAGGGTCGTTCCAGGCCAGCAGGATTCCTTTTCCCTCGCGACGAAAATGAAAGCCCGTGGACATGTCGATGACCATAGGAAAGCGTTGAGGTAAACCGCCAAAAGGCTCAGTTGGCACAAGCTGCCGCCGCAATGGCTCGACCGGTAGTTCTGTTCCTGCCAATCGCGCCACTTCTGCAGCCCAGGGGCCAGCTGCGTTAACGACGATGCGTGTAGAAATAGGCCCCCGGCTGGTCATTACGCCTGATACCCGGCGTTGAATGAGAGTTGGGGCTGACTCGGTTCCTGGGGACGGGGGCACAAGTGGACCTTCTAAATGAAGGGAAGAGGAGTTTTCCACTTCGATGCCCGTGACCTGTGTGTCTAGCCAGAGTCGCGCGCCGCGTTCCCGCGCTTTTAACATGAAGCCCATCATCACGCTGTGAGGATCAACGAAGCCGTCGGTCTGGCAAAACGTGCCGCCGATAATGTCGTCGACGCGCAGTTGCGGAACAAACTTCGCGATGTCGTCGCGGGAAACCAGCTCCACATTCTCAACGCCCAGCGCCCTCTGGCGTTCCCGGTTTGCCTTGAGATATTCGAGGTGGCTCTCGTTGGTTGCGCAGAAAAGATAACCGTGCGCGCGATAATCTGCTGGATAACCGATAACTTCATCGAAACGCGAGAAGAAATCGATTGAGTAGCGCGACATTTGAATGTTGGCGGGCGTGGAAAACTGCGCGCGCACACCTCCCATGCTCTTTCCTGTTGACCCTTTACCCTGATGCGCTTCGCGCTCGATCACCAGCACGTTGGTACAACCCTGCTCGCCCAGGTGGTAGGCCACGCTCGAGCCGACGATGCCGCTGCCGATGATCACGACGTCCGCCGTTTCAGTCATAGTTGTCGCAAATGAGATCGCCGCCGTAGAATATGCCGCATAACCGAACAGCTACTACAACGGCGCGAGCATAAGCCGAACCCTGATCAAGACACAACATAAGAAGGAAGGTAAAAATGGATCTGCGATACCCGGTTGGACCATTTGAGTTTGCAGGAACGCTCTCGAATGGCCAGCGAGACGCTTTTATCGATCAAATGGCAGCAACTCCCGAAAGAATGCGGGCGGCCGTCAAGGG
>DATBRN010000189.1:0-10193 GCA_036560225.1 Pyrinomonadaceae bacterium
GTTTCTCGAAGCTTGCGTCTCGCTTTCTCGAACCTAAGCGGATGATCGCGGCTGCTTGCGCATCGGGAACGCAGGCAGTAGGCGAGGCGTTTCGTCTTATTCAGAGCGGACGCGCAGACGCATGCGTCGCGGGTGGATCGAGCGTCATGCTTACGCCGTTTTACTTGATTGGCTTTGCCGGGTTGCAAGCCGTGGCTACGGACAATGGAGATCATCCGTCAAAGATTTGCTGTCCCTTCGATCGCCGCCGCAAGGGTTTTGCATTGGCGGATGGCGCCGGCGCATTGATACTGGAAACACTGGATAGTGCACGCGAACGTGGTATCACACCTCACGCCGAAATCGTTGGCTTTGGGACCAGTCAGGACGCTTTCGATCTCAACCGGCCTTGTGAAGATGGAGCCGGAGCGGAACTTTGCATGCGCCGCGCTCTATCCGATGCCCGGCTCGACCCGCACGAAATCCACGCGGTGAACGCGCACGCAACGGCAACCTACCTCGGTGACCTTGCCGAAGCTGCTGCACTGCGTCGCCTTTTCGGGAGCGATTGGAAACGCGTTCCAGTGTCTGGAGTGAAAGGGGCAATTGGTCATGCGATGGCCGCCGCGGGCGCCCTGGAAGCCATAGTCGCCGCCCGCACGTGTTCTACCGGTATCGTGCCGCCTACAGTAAATCTCAGCGAACCTGACGAAGGCTGCGAGTTGGACCACGTGATCGGAGAGCCGCGCGATGCAAACGTGGAAAGAGTACTCTCGGTATCGTTTGGCATGGGCGGGCAAAACGCAGCATTGATCCTCCAGCGAGCAACTGCATGACCAGCTTTCCTGATTGGGGGCAGGAAGGGCGCGTTACTGTAATAACCGGCGCGACTGGTTATCTGGGTCGCGCGCTGGCGCGAGGGTTTGCCGATGCCGGTGCGACGCTTCTGTTAACCGGTCGCAGCGAGGAAGCGCTTGAAAAACTCGCCGACGAATTAGAGTCGGCTAGAGATCGCGTGCATACGTTTGCAGTCGATCTTACTGACAGCGCGGCCGGCGAACGCATCGTCGGTCAGGCCCAGGTTAAGACTGGAAGACTCGATACGCTCGTAGTTAACGCCGGTACACTTGCAGATGGATTATTTGCTGGACTAACTGACTATGAATTGTCGCAGGTATATGAAGTCAACCTCTGGGGCGCGTTGCGCACCCTGCGAGCCGCTCTAAGGCCCATGATCCTTCATGGCGGTGGCAGCATCGTGATCGTTTCGTCGACCGCCGCTCAGCGACCCGGCGTTGGTCAGGCCGCTTACGCGTCGTCGAAAGCCGCGCTCGAATCCATTGTCAGGGTTACGGCGAGAGAGACAGCCGCCCGCAATATTCGCGTCAACGCTGTTGCTCCCGGACTGCTCACTGGAGGAATGGCTACGCGCATTCTTGACGAAGAATTTGATCGGGCCCGAGCGGTGATTCCTATGCGACGCGCCGGTGAAGCCGATGAGGTCGTGCCGGCGGTGTTGTTTCTGGCTTCGCCGATGAGTTCTTACATTACCGGACAGGTTTGGTCGATCGATGGAGGTTTTACAGCGTGAGCCCTGATAACAACGTTCAGCTGGGTGCGGTTCAGAGTGAAACTCTAAAGCAGGACACTTTTGAGCAAGTGGCCGCGCTAGTAAGAAAGACTCTCGCGCTGCAAGAGTCGGAACCAGTCGAGCCTAAACAGCTCTTCTTTTACGATCTCGGGTTTACGTCGATGGATCTTCTGGATCTGCTCTTTCGTATAGAGCAACACTTTCAGATCAGTATTCCTGAAGGAACAATCTATCAGCTGGCGCGGGGTGAGATGACAGAGCCTGAATTTGCGACAGACGGGCTGCTGAGTGATGCGGGCCGCCAACAACTGATGGCCATGCTTTACGACACGCCGCCCGAGGTATTTCCCGCGCGCATTCATGCCACCACGCTGCCGCGTTACTGCACGGTCGGAGCGTTTGTTCGTCTGGTAGACCATAAATTGGCGGCTTCCAAATCAGAGACTGCGTAAAACATTGGCATGTTCGAGCTAATCCAATCCATCTCTATTGACGCCGCCGCAGGCCTGGCAAAGGGCAGTGCGAGCATACCTGCGGACCATCCACTGCTGGCGGACCATTTTCCCGACGCGCCACTGCTGCCAGGGTCGCTGCTAATTGAAATTGCAGCACAAATCGCCGGTCCGCTTGCTGAGCAGGTTTTGAAGCTGCGTCTTGACGTCGAACTATGGTCCATCCTCGGAATGATTCGCAACGCCAAGTTTCTGCGGCCGGTACCTGTGCCTGCAACGATCGCACTTAGTGCTGAAGTTCGTCGCTTCGAGCTTTCCAGTGTGGCCCTCGCTGTTCAGGCGCACGAAGGTGAGCAGCCTGTTATGCGCGCCGAGCTGGTAATGATGATGCTTGAAGCGGCGCCGGAGTGGGACGCAGCGATTCGCGCTCGTCATGAACGCATCGCGGCCTGGAAGGGAATTACATGAGCACGGCTCTTTACAAAGCGCAGCCGGCATCGCGTTTATCAGCGACCGATGCTTTCTTCGTCGCTTACCAGCAACACTCCGGCATATTGATGCAGCTCGGCGGTGAGATCGAACTGGACGGCGAGCTGGGTCGTGAGGATCTCGAAGAAATGATCTCTTACGTGGTCGGTCGCTGGCCGCGATTAGGCCAGGCGCTTCACAAGGGCCTGCTCGGTCTGAAGTGGAAAGGAGACTGTCTAACTGCAAACATGCTGCGTGTCGGAAGCAGCAGTAACGTTTTGAGCGAATGGCGCAATGAGCCGATTGATCCTTTTCGTGAACCACCGTTTCAGGTGCTCTGGGTAAAAAACGGTACCAGCAACACAGTGGCTTTCCGTGCGCATCATGCCGTAATGGACGGGGAGTCGTTTGTTGCCGTGACCGCCGACGCGGCTTACTTTCTCATGCAGGCGCGAATAGGTAGAAAGGCGCCTCCGTCCGAGCCGGCTCCGACCACCACGCTGAATGATCTGATTTCAGTTAGACAATTGATACGTCGCGGAAGGATCAGCAGCATGTGGCGTTATACGCGCTCGCTCGCAGCAGAAGCACGCGCGGGACGAAGCGTCCGGCTGGCGATGGATTCATGTACAGCGGGAAACATCCGCACTTGCGAACGAAGACTTGAGAAGGACGCCTTTATTCGACTGAAGGAGAGAGGAGCGGCTTTGCGTGTCGCTCCGATCTGGTTGTGTGCCGCGGCATGGATGCGCGCAATCCACCGTTGGAATGTTTCGCGAGGTTCGTCAGCTAATGCACTGGTGTCTTTGGAGTTTCCTGTAAGTTTGCGCCGCAGCCGCAACGGTGATAGCAAGAACGGTCATGATGTTCTGGGTAACTTCATTTCGCCCCTGGTGCTGTTCGGGGATGCCACACAGCCTCTGGACCAGCTCGCGCGTGGGCTCAGGAAGCAGTTGATGCAGGGGATACGCAGTCAGTCTCATTTGGGCACTCCATTATTGACCGCGCCTGGAAAATTTCTGCCTTGGGCGCTGTTCCGGCGAGTGGCTGTTAATCCGACGACAACTGGTTTCGCCACCAGTCACTTTACCTGGTTTGAACAACCTGACGTTTATGCCGACATTGCCCGCTCATCGGAAGGTGCGATGCGGCTCACCGGCCAGCGCATATATACGCCGGTTTGTTTGCACATGGGCGCGGCCGCGGCTGTGCTGGCCTCACCGGATTATGCCCAGTTATTTCTAACGTATCGGGTCACGGCCCTTTCAAATGAAGCCGCTGCAATTCTGCTCGATCTCATGGTGCAAGAGCTTGAGGACAATAAGCCGGGAGCAGAGGAACTAGTTAACCGCGCGACGTGTTAATAGTACAATGACCGGATCGAACGATAAGCCAGTGGTCATCATTGGATCCGGTCCAGCCGGACTCGCTGCAGCCGAGTGCCTGCAAAAGCGACAAATCAGCTGCGTCGTGCTCGAGGCCGGATCTAAACCGGCGGCCGCGTTGCGTCGCGTGGATCCGGAGATGAAACTGCTATCTCCCACGGCGCTGTCTTTGCTCCCCGACATGAACAGGAGAGTTGACGAGCCAAGCTATCTTCCATTCGATGATCTGGTCAGAGAGCTGGATCTGTATACGAAGCAACACCAGATTGAAGTTGTTTACGACGCTACGGTTGATTCGGTGGTGCGAAATGGAGACGGTTTCAAGGTGTCGTATACCACTGGCGAAGGCGCAAAACAATCAATCACTGCAACTCATGTTATTAACGCCACGGGCATCATTAGTCACCCGAAATTGCCGGAGTCGTTTCATCCCGATCAGGTTTCGTTTCGTTGGCTTCACAGTTTGAACACACGATCCAGCGATATTGAGAATTCTCACAATCTGCTGGTGATAGGTGCCGGAGCATCGGCCGCTGAAGTTCTTGAGCGCTGGCTTGAAATAAGAAAGCCGGGAGACAAGGCCTGGCTATCCGTGCGTTCGAGCTTGCGCTGTGTTCCGCATTGGATACTCGGACTCGATCTTCATTACCTGGCGTGGCTGCCGGAACAACTGCCGGCGTGCTTGCTCGGCTGGCGTTCGGGTCGACTACCGGAGCCAATGGCGGGACTCACCGTCTGCCGCGCCGTCTTCAGGGGAAGTATTACGCGCCTGCCCGGCGTGGCTAGTTACAAGGGCGACACGGTGACATTCACGGACGGCAGGCGTTTGCAGCCGGATCTCGTCGTGTTCGCAACGGGCTTTCGTTATGGAACTAGGCACCTCAATGGGCTGTTGGATTTCGATCAGGATGGACGTCCGCTTGTTCGCAATTGTGAAAGTACACGCACCAGCGGTCTCTATTTGTTGGGAGTTAGATTTGGCCGCACTTTCGCATCACCGTACATTCGTGGAATCGCGCGCGACGCAGAATATGTTGCCCACCGCATCGCGCAGAGCCGCGAAGCGCGGAATGAGGTCAGTACCACCTCGCGGTAGCGGGTGGGTGAGCGATGCGCATAACAACTCGCTGTGGAAATGAGGTCAGTACCACCTCGCGGTAGCGGGTGGGTGAGCGATGCGCACGGACATAAAAGCTTTGGAGATTAAATGAAGGCGGTACAGGTGAATGCTTTCGGTGGCACTGATCAACTTGAGATCGTCGACTTGCCGAATCCAGGGCCTGACGGAAACGAGGTAGTCGTCAAGGTTGAAGCTTGTGGTTTGAACTACGCAGACACAATGCAACGTGAGGGTTTGTACCCGGGTGGGCCAAAGCCGCCTTACATCTCCGGCCTGGAGGCTTCGGGTAAAGTTGAATCGCTTGGACCGGAAGTGGGTGATTCACTTTCCATCGGCTCACGTGTCGTTGTTCTCAAACCCGGCGCGCACGCTGAACGCGTAAAAGCGGATTGGCGCGCTTGTATTGAGCTGCCGGCAGCAATGTCATTCAACGAAGGAGCTGCGTTTCCGGTCCAATATCTAACGGCTTATCACTGCCTTACGACGTTGGCCCATGCGACCGCGGGAGAGACAGTGCTTATTCATGCGGGGGCAGGAGGTGTAGGAACGGCGGCGATTCAGATTTCGAAACTGCTCGGCTTGCGCGTCATAGTGACCGCTTCGACAAGCGACAAACGAGCGAAGGTTATCGAGCTCGGCGCGGACGCCGCCGTGGGTTATGACGAGTTCGATGTTGCAGCGCGCGATTTCACTGGTGGGCGCGGGCCAGACATCTGCCTGGAATCGATTGGCGGCGATGTCTTTCGTCGTAGCCTCGCAATCATGCCGGCCCTGGGACGGCTCGTCGTTTATGGCGCCGCCAGCAGGGAGCCGCAACCGATCGACACGTTGAAATTGTTTTTCCGCAGCCAGTCAGTCCTGGGATTTCACTTGAATGCGATTTTCGAACGACGTGATTTGCTGGTTTCATCCTTGAGGACCCTATTGGCTTGGATCATAGAAGGCAAGCTTAAGATTCAAATCGGACACACCTTTCCGCTGAGCGAAGTTCGCCAGGCACATGAACTGATCGCAAGCCGGCAGAGCTACGGAAAGATTGTTCTGGTACCGTAGCTAAGTTCGAAACTGAGAACTCATGGAATGATCTCTCAACATCAGTACCGGAAGCGGTAGCGACCGGCCGAGGACTCAATCTTGGTTACAAGCACTCGAGTTATTGGTCTAATTAATTGTCTAATTATTTGAGAGATTTATATTGCTTAAAGCAAACGTCGGAGAATCCGATCTCAACATTGAGTCCTCGGCCGGTCGCTACCGCTTCCGGTACTGATGTTGAGCTTAATCTCAGCGGAAGGATTACATCGGCTAAGGAACTGACAGCCACAACAATCTCTCTCACAATTCTTTGATTTGTCTGACCTCCGGAGACAAAGTCGTGCAAAAACCTTACACCCTCAGCGATTACCTCCATTTCTTCCGACTCTACCGCCGCAACCAGTGGCGCCAGCGCAAGTGGGGCAGGGAATATGAGAACGCAGTGCGCGATGGGAGTTTCAAGCTGCCAGCCGCCACAGTTGTACAACTCATTCCTACCGAGGCGTGTAACCTGCGCTGTCCTTTCTGCAATCAATGGGGCGAGAACGGATACTTCCTCAGCGGCGTCAGACACGCGACGCACATGGATGAGTCTGGCCTGGTCCAGTTAATGCGGAGTCTTTCGCCTCGCAATTCTCTTATCAGCATTCATGGCGGAGAACCATTCGCCTACAAACACACCGCAACATTGCTTGAGCTTTTGTGCGAACAACAATTCGACGTGATGTTTTCTACCAATGGAACTCTGCTCACGCCGCATCTGGACCGTCTGGCCCGGATAAAAAACCTCGGCTTTCTTCTGTCTATCGATGGTGATGAGGAGAGCCACGATCGTATTCGGGGTCGGGGAACATTCGCCCGGGCACGCAAGGCCACGGCTGAATTGTTTGATTTACGGCGCCGGAGAGGAATGCCACCACCATTCGTCGTGATGAGCATCGTGGTTTGCGAGTGGACGACGGAAGTGCTGGAGAAAGCGTATGACGTAGCGCGTAAGTTCAATGCATTTGCAATCAACTACAACTTTCGCTGGTTTCTAACTGAACAGGTCGGACTAGCGTATGAAAAACACCTCGCGCAAGAGTTTGGCGTGAAATCATCAGGCGCCTGGCGTGGATGGATATCGCCCGACCATGAAAAACATGACTACAGCAACGTGGCCAAAGCGCTACAGCGGGTACTGCGCAGGAAGAGATTTCGCTTGTCTCCGCCGTTTGTGGTTACCACGCCAAGTCAACTGCGTGGTCAGGATTATGAAACCTACTTCACTGACTATCTCAACACCTTTGGCAACGAGAGTTGCTTCATGCCTTTTTATTGGGCCCGTGTTCATGCCAACGGCGATTTGATCTTTTGTCCGGGCCATCCCGACATCATTGCCGGCAACGTCTTTCGCGATGGCTTCATGGAGTCGTTCAATTCCGAAATGGCGGTAAAGTTTCGCAAACACATGCTCGGTAACCGCCTCCCGATCTGCAATCGCTGTTGCGGCTTATACATGACTAATCCAGCGCGACCATTTGAGCAGAAAGCGAGGCGCCACCTGGGATTGCCTAAAAAAGTTAACACTCACTTGTCCGCGGAGATCATGTGATGCTGATTTTGGCCCTGCTCTTTTTAGCCACCCTTTTCCTCGCTTATTCAAATGGCGCCAACGATAACTTTAAAGGCGTGGCTACATTGTTCGGCAGTGGCACAACTGACTACAAGCGTGCGATTGGCTGGGCGACCATCACTACATTCGCCGGATCAGTTTGCTCCATCTTTCTCGCCGAGGCCCTGGTGAAGAACTTTTCCGGCAAAGGACTCGTGCCCGAGACGTTGACTGTTTCACCCGAGTTCCTTTTCGCGGTTGGCCTTGGAGCCGGACTGACCGTGATGCTGGCAACAGTCACAGGTTTTCCTGTTTCTACCACGCACGGCCTGACTGGAGCGCTTGTTGGCGCAGGCATGGCGGCCGTGGGTACGCAAGTCAATTTCGCGAAGCTCGGAAACTCTTTCTTCCTACCATTGCTTCTTAGTCCGGTCATCGCCGTTGGTCTTGGCACGGTGGTCTATGTTATCGCTCGCGCATTCCGAGTTAAATGCGGGGTGACTAAGGAATGGTGTGTCTGTATTGGCGAGACTGAACGGGTAATTCCTATCGCTCAGCCGACGTCTGTGCTTGCGTTGGCTCGCGTACCGTTACCCGAGATAAGCATCGGAAGCACTGAACAATGCGTACAACGTTATCGAGGAAGCATGCTGGGCATCAGCACGCAAAAGTTGCTCGACTTTCTCCACTTCATCAGCGCCGGCAGTGTTAGTTTTGCGCGCGGATTAAACGATACGCCAAAAATAGTAGCGCTCCTGCTGGTGATTAAGGCGGTCGGCATCGAATGGGGGATGATCGTGATTGCGCTAGGCATGGCTCTGGGCGGTCTAATAAATGCTCGCAAGGTGGCGATTACGATGAGCAAAAGAATCACGCCGTTGAATCACGGCCAGGGGTTCACAGCGAATGTTGTGACGGCGGCGCTTGTGATCTTTGCCAGTCGTTGGGGATTGCCTGTTTCGACCACGCATGTCTCTGTCGGCTCTCTATTCGGGATCGGCTTGATTACCAGGCAAGCCAACCCACTTGTAGTTTCAGGAATACTGATGTCCTGGGTTCTGACTTTGCCGACCGCGGCTGTGCTCGGTGGTATTGTTTACAAACTGTTGACGGTCTGATTTGCAGACGATGTAACACTATGAAAAACCCGTACTCGATTCGCGACTACCTTCATTTCGGAAGCATGGTTTGGCGCGGCCGCCGTCGCAATCGGGAGTGGGGCAGGCAGTTTGAAGCATCTGTCCGCGGCGGAAGTTTTAAGCTTCCCTCGGCTGCTGTCGTGCAATTCATTCCCACTGAAGGTTGCAACCTGCGCTGTCCTTTCTGCAATCAGTGGGGCGAGAACGGCTATTTTCTCGCTGGCGCGCGTGAGGTAGCGACAATGGATGAGCGCGGTATGACTAAACTTGTCGAGCAGCTTTCACCCCGCGATTCGCTAATCAATATTCATGGCGGCGAACCCTTCGCCTACAAACATATCGACACGCTGCTCGACGTCCTGGCTGCCCGCCAGTTTGACGTGTTGATAACCACCAACGGAACACTCATGGCCAATCATCTCGAGGAGTTATCGAGACTACGGAACCTCGCGATCATACTTTCAATCGACGGCGATGAAGAGACTCACGATCGCATTCGCGGAAAGGGGAATTTTCAAAAGACCAAAGACGGAATGACACAACTTTTCGATCTACGTCGGAGCCGCGGCATTCCACCGCCGTTGGTTGTAATGAGTATTGTGGTTTGCGAATGGACAACGAGCGTGGTTGAGAAGGCCTACGACGTCGCACGTGAGCTCGGCGTATTTATGCTTAATTACAACTTTCGTTATTTCATGCCGGAAGCGGCAGGACTGGCATACGAAAAACATCTCCAGCAAGAATTCGGATTGAACTCTTCGGGCGCATGGCGCGGCTGGATAGTGCAGGACTACGACAAACACGACTTTCACCAGATTGCAGAGAATGTTCGCCGCCTATTGCGCGCCAAGAGATTTACGCTCAGCACTCCGCACGTGGTTACCGGACCGAGCCAGCTGCGCGGCAAAGACTACGAGAACTGGTTCACCGATTACCTGAACACTTTCGGCAACGAGAGTTGCTTCATGCCCTTTTACTGGGCCCGAATCCACGCCAATGGGGATCTGATTTTCTGTCCGGGACATCCCGACATCATCGCCGGAAACGTCTTTCGCGACGGATTTATGGAATCGTTCAATTCCGAAATGGCCGTGAAGTTTCGCAAGCACATACTCGAAAACAGGTTTCCGATCTGTAATCGTTGTTGCGGGCTGTACATGACCAACCCGGCGCGTCCGTTTGAGCAGAAGGCGAGACGACGCCTGGGGTTACCCAAAGAAGTGACTATCCATTATCACTGAGCGTCGTCGTTTGGCTCTCGAGCATTTCTTCCGTGACAAGTGACTGCGACTACAGATCTCAGCCTGCGAAGCAGCCGAAAGCATAAAGCCTGGGGTGGAGCGAGGCTTTGCGAGCGAAACCCCAGGTCAAGATGGTAAAAAGATCTCAGCCCGCGAAGATTGTTCCTGGGGTTCCGCTCGCCAAGCCTC
>DATBRN010000190.1:0-22619 GCA_036560225.1 Pyrinomonadaceae bacterium
CAAAAAGCCGACTATAAGATTCCAGAATAGCTCCCGAAGTTGCACGAATTTCTCTGTACTTTTTCGGTTATCAAGCTACTATTTCGGTTACCAAATTCCTACTTAATCCGGCCCTAATTCTTGCTGTTTCCTTGACGTCCGCTTCCCTTCTTTTGACTCCATTCCTTGACGTCCGCTTCCCTTCTTTTTGACTCCAATCTTGTATGGTTCTGAACACACATCACCCGGCCCTTATGCGATTCAAAAAGAGACGGATCTTAAATATCGAGGTTCAGGAAGAAATTGGTAGTGGGGGGCGGGAAGGAACCGCCGACGCTGGGGTTATGAAGAACAGACAAGGCTCCGCATGGCTTTGCCTCAAAGTCAGAAATACCACCGACGGAAGTTGGTGGATAGTTCAGATCCTTTCTACAGAACCACACGGGAAAGGAACTTATGAAATCCCACCAACGGAAGTTGGTGGATAGTTCAGATTGTCTCTAACGCCCATTCTCCTGACGGTCCGTAGTTTACCCAAGAGCTGTAGAAAGGATCTGAACTATCCACCAACTTCCGTTGGTGGGATTCGAGCGGGTCTTCGCCTGGACCTGGTAGAAGGGATCTGAAGCATCCACCAACTTCCGATGGTGGTATTTCTGACTTTTGAGGCAAAGCCGCTCCGCATCAACATTACCTGGCGCATAAACCTCAACACAAAAAGGTTGACTTTCTAATTCCCTTGGAGTATATCACCGCCATAAAGCATCAATATGGAGTAAAACTCCACAGCAGAATCCATTAAAACTCTGGAGCCCCCTAGTGGCCCGAACCAAGCACATAGCACCGACAAAAGCGGGCTGTTTACTCCGAATAAGAAGCGCGATCGAGATGTTCAAGCCCGCTGAACGAGCGGTGGCGGACTATGTTCTGATTCACCCGGAAGAGGTCATGAACATGTCTGTCTCGGAAGCGGCCCGAGATATTGAGGTTGGCGAATCTACGGTGATTAGATTTTGCCGCGCCCTCGGTTACAAGGGATATCAGGAGTTCAAACTCAAACTGGCGCAGGACCTCGTTGAACCAGTCGAGTTCATACACGAAAACATCAGCTTCGCCGATAGTACAGCAGACCTCGCTCAAAAAGTTTTTCAAACAAACATAAAGGCTGTGGGCGACACCATGAAAGCCCTCGATCCCGCGATGGTCGAAGTAGCTGCCCGCGCCCTGGCCCATGCCAGAAGAGTAGACATTTATGGAGTCGGCTATTCCTCGTTTACGGCGCTTGATGCGAAGTTAAAGTTCGTGCGACTTGGGCTCATCGCAGATGCCTACGGAGACGCACATCTGCAAGCGATGGCAGCAGCCTCGCTCAAGAAAGGCGATGTCGCGATTGGCATCTCTAATTCCGGTAGCACCAAAGACGTGGTTGACGCCTTAGCAATCTCCAGAAAGGCGGGAGCTTCGACAATTTCAATCACTAACTTTAGTCCCTCACCGATTACCAGGGTGTCAGATGTAGTGCTGCTGACGGCATCTCCCGAGTCTCCTCTTGGCGGTGAAGTTCTGACTTCCCGAATTGCACAACTCTGCGTTCTCGACGTGCTTTCGGTGGCCCTCGCCGTGGCTCTCGGCGAGGGCTGCCTGGATTTGATTAAGAAAACTTCTGAAGCAGTGAAGAAGAAGCGTTACTAAGGCACTGCGTCAATCGCAACCGGGTGGTAAATCGGTTCTTTGCCTGAACGGGCAGAGCAAGAAAACTCTCAGGTTAAGCCAGGCGAGGAAACCCAGATCCTCATCACCTTGGCCTTAGCCGGTCGCGGAGTCGTTGCAAAGACTTTCAGTAATTCAAACCCCTTTACGGGCCTTTGAGGAGACCGCCATGAATTTAAAGAGAAGGTTGACAGTTAGCTCCCTCGCTATTTTTCTCGTTATGTTTTCGCCGGCATTGCTGTTCGGGCAATCAGAGAAAGGCGCAATTCTCGGAATCGTAACCGATAGCACGGGAGCCGCAGTCGCGGGCGCGAGTGTCACGATTACCAACATAGCAACTAAAACGACTCAGACCTTTACGACCAATAGCGAAGGCCGGTACGAGGCGCCGTTTCTGAACCCTGCCGCCTACACGGTGGTCGTAAAGTACACCGGTTTTAAGACCGCAATAGTTAGCGAAGTCGTCGTGAACGTAGGAGGACGTGAGAGCGTGAACGTGCAACTCGAAACTGGAGATATCTCGGCCACGGTAGTTGTTGCAGACACGTCAACGCCGCTGCTGCAGACGGAAAACGCAAGCATCGGCACAGTGGTAAACACTAAACAATTAACTGATCTCCCGTCTCAAGATCGTAACATCTACGGCTTTCTCAATCTCGATTCGACGGTGACCAGCGGGTTTTCTGGAAACGCAGAACCGTTCCGAGTTGAGAGTGGCGGAACTTTCGTCATTTCGGGCACGAGAGCGTCATCAATAACTTTTAAGATTGATGGTCAGGCTAACACCGATCCAACCTTCGGCACGCCAACGATCACGCCGTCGATGGACTCGGTTAAGGAGTTCCAGTTGCAGAACAATGCCTACTCCGCAGAATTCGAGGGCATCACACAAATTAACATCGCCAGCAAGGCTGGCACGCGAGCCTTTCATGGATCGGCATTCGAGTTCGCGCAAAACGACTTCTTTCAGCCCCGCGATCCGCGGGCGGCCCCGGATAAGAGCGGAAAACCCGGCAAAAACAAACTGCGTTTTAACCAGTTTGGCGGAAGCATCGGCGGGCCACTCTGGCTGCCGCGCTTTGGCGAAGGTGGCCCTTCGCTGATAAAAGGTCGCACATTCTTCTTTTTTAGCTATGAAGCTAAAAGGCAGAACGCCATTACCCTCGGGTTCGCCCGAGTGCTGACGGAGCCTGAACGGAGAGGAGATTTTTCATCCAACCTCGGGGCCTGCATTAAATCAGGAACTACCGATGTCCCTCTGCTCAACCCTAACGGAACTCCTTCCGGACAGTGCATAAGGGTCGGCCAAATCTTTGATCCCACCACGACCGTCGCCAACCCAAGTTTTAATACCGGTCAAGCCCCCTCCGCGCTGAATCCTCAATTTATTCGACAGCCCTTCCTTAATAATCAAATCCCTCAAAACAGGTTGAATTCCGTGGCATTGGCGATTATCAACCTGCAGCAACCGCTGCCCAACCAGCCCGGAACTGATTTCAATTTCCTTGGACCACAAGGCGCAATTTTCGTAAACAACCAGTACTCATTGCGTATCGACCATACGATCTCTGATCGCGATAACATCTCTGGCCGTTTGACCTGGCAAAACAACCTTCGCGACAACCAGTCAGTTCTTCCGCTTCAAGCTAAAGACATAGCTGGAAACGGGCGGGTCTTTAACTTCAGCTGGACTCGTGTTGTCAACCCTTCACTCGTCAATGAACTACGTCTAGGCTATGTGCGTGGCGTTTATGGAGACAGTATTGAAGAGTTTGACCCGGGGAGAGTCGGTGTTAGCAATTCCCGGCTTAACACTCTGCCAGCGATCTTCCTTCCTGCTCCAGGTACACTCAATTTCGGAGGCTTCAGCGCCTCTATTCTGAATACAACCCAGAACACTTACCAGCTCGCGGATAATGTTTCATGGGTCCGTGGACGACACGCTTTCAAGTTTGGCTTCAAGATCGACGAGAACCGTTTCAGGAATGGCGAAAGCGGCGTTGCTAACGGTCGAGCGGATTTCAATGGGCTCTTTAGCACCGGCAACAGCGGTATAGCGACCAGTGGCACCCGTAATAACTGGGTCGCGGATCTGCTCTTAGGGCTGCCTTTCAGCCATTCGCTTGCCGTACCGCAGCTCGCCCACCTCCAAAACCGGCCGTGGGCTGTGTACTTTCAGGATGATTGGAAGTTGAATAATCGCGTGACCGTGAACGCCGGACTGCGATATGAGTATCACCAGCCGTTTAAAGAGAACCTGCTCGGTGGGAGCCGCGTTGATTTCGAGAATGGTGGGCGTTTGTTGGTGGCAGATCCGGAGGTTGCAAAGCTCGCCAATAGCCCGCTGGTAGTGTGTTGTACTAGCCCACGCGTGGTGGATGCGGATAAGAACGATTACGGTCCTCGCATCGGCGTGGCTATTCAACCATTCAAGGACGATCCCACAGTGCTGCGTGTCGGCTATGGAATGTTTTATTCCGACACGTCGCAGTTCTTTCACTGGCAAAAATACACGCCCTTCAGGCGCGGTACCTTTACGGCCGCTAACACGAGTTTCCAGAATCCAGCTATTTCGCTGAGTAATCTCTTCCCCAGCAATCAGTTCACACCAACCACCGGAAGCGGCATCTCCATATCCCTTCCGTTAAACGTTAATCCTGCTGCTGTCAACAACCAACCTGTGCTTAGCGTTTCCTCGCTCGGCTCTTACAAGACGCCACAGACGCAGCAATGGAGTGTGGACATACAGAGGCCAATCTGGAACGACATGGTCTTAGAACTGTCTTACTCCGGTTCGGCTTCCAAGAACCTTCCGCTTCAATGGTTCTTCAATCAACCCACGTTCAGCGCCACGCCAGTAAATAACCTAAGCTTAGACCCAGCGGCCAACCCCTGGTTGCGGCGTCAGTTTGCGAACTTCAGTACTTCTTCGAATATCGTCGCGAATGTCTTGTCCGCTAACTATAACGGAGGAACGGCGAAGATCTCGAAACGCTTCACACAGGGCTACAGTTTCACATCGACCTACACATGGTCCAAGAATATCGATCAGGGAGCCGAGATCTTTACCATCTTTTCCAATCACGCCTTCATCGCCAACAATCTCAACTTTAACGACAGCAGGGCCGTTTCCGCGCTCGACGTCCCGCACCGTTGGGTGACAAACGGCATCATGGACTTACCATTCGGTAAGGGCAAACGCTTCTTGAACAGTGGCGGCTTGACAGATAAGCTCGTTGGCGGTTGGCGTCTTTCCGGCGTCTTGACCCTGCAATCAGGTTTGCCGATTAACCCTTACATCTTCAGTCTTAAGACCAATACGGGACTCAGCATTCCCGAACGCGGCGACCTGGTGGGTCCTCCATATTTGACCGGCGATGCGTGGCGTGCCGCACTCGACGCCTGGGAACATCACGGAGCACGGCTGTTTCTCATCCCGCCGGGATCAGTAAGTCTTAACTACGCGCCGGGAACTCTGGGCACCATCCCCCGCAACTTCTTCCGTGCTCCATTTGGCCGGTTGTTGCATCTCTCAGCCGCGAAGGTTACGCGTTTCGGAGAGTCGACTAGCCTTGAGGTGCGGATGGACATGTTCAACGTGACGAGAGAAGTTCTGCACCGGATCGGCAGCGCCACGAATTACACCCAAGCTAACGCACTGACCAGCCCCCTGCTGGGAAGCAGCTTACCGCGCAGCGCCTTCTTCGCGCCGCACACCATTCAAGTTGGTGTGAGGATAACTTTCTGATCGATAAGGTTGAAGTCAGGGCCACCATCTTAACAGTGGTGGCCCTGGCGTTTATGCCTCGTCGGAAGACTGAGCCCCGGTCGCTAACTACCACGTTGCAAGATCCACGACCTGAGGACGACCCTTGCTAGCCGCAGGATTCAGCAAAGTCTGCATCTCCCCTCCGATCGGTGCGCCGTTGGCCGGCTTCGCTGCGAGGCAAGGTGTATCCCAGGGAATCCACGATGATCTATTTGCCCGCGCGCTGGTGTTGGCAAACGGAGACGCGGTGGTCGCGTTGGTAAGTGTGGACCTGTTGGCGTTGTCGGGCGACTTCGTCAAACGAGTGCGGGAGGGAATTCAGCGAAGCACGGGGATCGAACCCTCGTCGGTGATGATCGCCTCAACCCACACTCACGCCGGCCCGGTTACGATCACCACATTTTTCAATCCCGAGGAAAGCGTTGATGCTGCTTACATGGACTCCCTCGCGGAGGCCGTCGAGCAAAGTGTAACCAATGCGTGGCTCGCGCGGTTTCCTGCCACGGTTGGCGTCGGGGTAGCGAAGGTCGACGGAGTAGGGGTCAATCGTCGCAGCCCCGATCAGCGGCCCATCGATGAACAGATAGGCATCATCAAGGTTGATGATTTTAATGGCCGCACGCACGCGGTTCTCATAAACTATTCTTGCCATCCAACAGTACTGGGGCCGGATAATCTGTTGGTCACGGGAGACTTTCCCAATTTCGCTATCGAGGAGATCGAAAGAAACATTGGTCCCGATGGCTTTGCGATGTTCGTCAATGGCACGCAGGGCAATATCAGTATGGGCCATTCTTCGGAATTGAGCGCCATCGGTGTGATCACGCCTGGGCGCACTTTCGAGCGCGCCGCTGAGCTGGGCCATTTGCTCGCGGATGCGACCCTGGTGGCGTTGCCGGCTATCGCCACCAGTGACGCGCCAACTCTCAATACATTGACGATCCCCGTAAACCTCCCGCTCAAAGACTATCCGCCACTGGAAGAAGCCAACACATCCTTGCGAGATGCCGACGAGCTTCTGGCAAGATTAACGGCGGAAGGTGCGCCCCTGGATCAGATAATGCCGGCGAAGACGCAACGCCTTTATGCGTCAATTACAAATTTCTATGCCCGCGAAGCGCTGGCCCTGCCTGACGGACACCTGCCCATCGAGCTTCAGGGTTTTCGGCTGGGCGATGCGGCTTTTGTGGCAATCCCTGGCGAGGTGTTTGTGGAAATCGGCCTGGCTCTTAAACGTCAGTTACCGCACATGACATTTGTGGTAGGAATTGCCAACGGCTATATAGGTTACCTGCCAACGCGCGAGGCGTACACGGCGGGAGGGTACGAAGTAGTTTCCTCAAAATGCCAGCCGGAAGCAGCGGATATCCTGGTTGAAAAAGTAGCCAGTCTTACCGCGCGGTTGTTCAGCGACGGCGTAAGCGGCGGTAAGACATCAACTGTGTAATACTTCGACCCGCGAGAGCACAAATGACAGATAAGGTACGCATCGGAGTAGTCGGACTCGGCATCATGGGCGAGCAGTATGTACGCATCTACCAGGCGCACCCCCTGGCTACGGTTGCCGCCATCTGCACTCGCGGGAGCGACCGGCTTAATGAGGTCGGAGAAAAGTACGGGATTAAGACCCGCGTCACCGATTACAACGAACTAATCTCACAGCCAAATATTGACGCCGTCTGCGTAGCTACTCCCGATTTTGCACACTACGAGCCAGTGAAGGCGGCGCTCCAGGCAAACAAGCATGTGCTCTGCGAGAAACCGTTTACGACTCTGTTGAGGGAGGCCGATGAGCTACTTGCTTTAAGCCGGACGCGCGCGCAATTAAGGCTTCAGGTGGCTTTCAATCATCGCTGGCTCTCGTCCTACTACCATGGATTTTCCCAGATCAGGGCCGGCGCCATAGGCCGTCCCCTTGCCGGTTATGCGCGCAAGAACGACACCATCCATGTTTCGACGGAGATGATCAAGTGGGCCAGCCAGTCAACCCCAATTCACTTCCTGGGAGCGCATGATATTGATCTCATGCGTTGGTTCTTCGACAGTGAGCCGGTTGAAGTGCGGGCCTATGGCGCCAAAGGTGTGCTGACTGAACGCGGCATTGATACTTACGATTTGATTCAGGCTCAGGTCAAATTTGCGAGCGAAGCTTTTGCGACCTTTGAATCGAGTTGGATTTATCCGAACACTTTTCCCACGATTGTTGATTCCTTTCTCGAAGTGATCGGCAGCCAGGGCCATCTACACTTTGATCGCAAACGCGAGTCTATCGAGATGAGTACGCCGCAGCAGTTCACCTATCCCAAAACATTCCTTAACAATGAAATCTTCGGAAAACTACGAGGCGCTTTTGTCGAATGCCTTTCGGACTTTGTCGATGCAATCATCAACAACACCGAACCAAAGGTAACGGCATTTGATGGCCGCCAGGTAACTGCCGTGCTTGATGCGGTGTCGCGCTCGCTCGAATCGGGCGGGACCGAAGCGGTGTCAAATGCGAATCTTGAACCCAGGGAAGGTCGAGCGGGGGCAACCCATCCTTCCTGACTGCCTGTATTCAACGTTGAATGCACGCGGGATAAACTAGATGCCAACTGGTCTCCACACTGCCGATCACATTGTGATCCTCGGCTATTTTGTGTTGCTGACCTTGATCGGCTTCTATTTTTGGAAACGGATGCGCCACGTGCGCGACTTCTTCACCGGCGGTAACGCCATTCCCTGGTGGCTGGCGGGCGTCTCATTCTACCTGACAGGCTTTAGCGCTTTCTCCTTCGTCGCTTACTCTGAGATGGCTTATCGCTACGGTTTCGTCGCCGTGACGCTGGCGTGGAGTTCAGCGGTGGCTATGGCCGTGGGCACTCTTTTCTTGGCTTCCCGCTGGCGGCGCGCCCGAATAGTAAGCCCGGTCGAATTCCTCGAAGCTCGTTACAACAAACAAATCAGACAGATTCTAGCGTGGGCCGGGATTCCCCTCAGGGTTGTCGATGATGGACTGAAGATCTATGCGACGGGGGTGTTCGTCTCCGTTGGTATGGGCTACGACCTGAAGATGAGCATCATCGTTAGCGGCGCAGTGATGCTCATCTACACGTTCATGGGCGGCCTGTGGGCGGTTGTCGTCACTGACTACATTCAGTTCATCATTCTCACCCTCGGCGTGGTCGTTCTTTTTCCGCTGGTCTTCGCGCAGGCGGGTAGCTTCGGAGCGCTTGCGCATGGCGCTCAAGCCGGATTCCTCTCACCAATTGGGGCTCCATTTTCTCCGCTGTATGTGTTCGCCTTTTATCTGTTGATCATTCTCAGTTACAACGGCAACTGGGCGTTCGCGCAAAAATTTTACAGTGTCAGCGACGAACGCGCGGCACGAAAAGCCGGGATGCTGGCTGTTGGTCTGAAGATTATCGGTCCACCACTCTTCATTTTGCCGGCGATGGCTGCACGTAGCCTAATGCCGGAGCTGATGCAGCCTCCTAACTCGCCGCAGTATACCTATGCCGCCCTCTCGCTGAAGTATCTTCCAGCCGGGCTAATGGGTTTGATGATCGCTGCGATGTTTTCCGCGACCATGTCCACTCTAAGCGGGGACTACAATGTGATCGCGAGCGTCATAACCGAAGACATCTATCGCCGGCTTATTCATAAGGACGCCAGCCAGAAACGACTGGTGATCGTCGGGCGGATTGCCACTCTTGTCATCGGCGCGATCACAATTAGCATCGGCGTAACACTAATTGCCTCGGCGCGCAAAGGTTTATTTGAAGTGATGGTTACGGTGTTTGGAATCTTCATCGGACCGATGCTGATTCCGATGCTGCTCGGTCTACTGAGCAAACGTGTCACCTGGCGCGGTGCTGCAGCAGGGATTACAGCTGGTTTGCTATCAGGGCTTTCCTTCTATTTGTACAAGACACTAGTCCTGGCAAAGCAAACCGGTATTGATCCGACCTGGCTGCGCTACGACTATGAAGCGATCAGCATCATTACCAATTTCTCGGTAACGCTGCTCGCGATCGGATTGGTGGCCGCTGTAGAGAAAGTAAGGGCGACTGAACGCGCGAAAATAGACGAGTTCTTCATGCGGCTCTCCACGCCAATCGACGTGAGTCAGACTCATGCGCGAGTTACCGGCGAGCTCTTCTCACCTTTTTACATCATCGGCTGGGTGACAGGAGGCACTGGCTTCCTTCTTTTAATAGCTAGCGTAGTACAGCCCGCTGGTATTGGACGTTACATAAACCTGGCCGCCGGCATAACGATCTGCCTGCTCGGCTACGGTTTCTACCGCTTGCATGCACGAGTCATGCAGAAACAAGCGCGAGTCGCCCGCGAGGACGCAGCAGCAGTTGCAGCGGAGGCGCCATGAGGTAACGCAAACGCGCGCCGTAAAAAGTGTGGTTCCAAGGACGAGTCACGCCAGCCTAATTTGCAGGTTAGGAAGGTGGGCTCGCTCGAGTCGTCCTTTTGGATCCGCTTGGTTTTACACAAACTCGCGTAGCGACCGCGTCGCTTCTGTTCGAGAGGGAACTGGGTCGCCATATTCGGCAGAGTATTTTCTTACTGATAGGACCATGAAGCTAGCTGTTTTCAAACACAACGGCGGGCGGCGGATTGGCATTGGGCCGAAGAGCTCGAGCGATGTGTTCATTGATACTGTGGTCGCATCAGAGCGCCTCAAACCTGGCAGTTCCGATCTACCACGCGACATGGTGTCACTGCTCTGGTCGTCGTCGGAGCCTTATGGCCAATATGCGCAACTCAAGCAAGCGATTAACGGGAACGATCCGGCGCTCGCCGAAGCCCAGGTTGATATCAAACGTCTCAAGCTTGAAGCACCACTCGCGCGTCCCGGCAAGATCATCTGCCTCGCCGGCAACTATCGGGAACACATCATTGAAAGTGGTTTCGCTGCTCCCCAGGCATCGGCCCTCATCACTCAGCAATTATTTCTTAAACCATCCAGCTCCATCATCGGCGATGGCGACGACATCATGATCAGCAGTGTTAATGATACGGTCGGCTGGGAAACAGAGCTGGCCGTGGTAATCGGCAAGCGCGGCCGAAATATTCCCGCTGAGAATGCTTATGAACATGTTTTCGGCTACACGATCCTGAATGACGTTTCCGAGAGGCGCCTGAATTCCCGAATCGAAAATCGGACCAAGCGCGAACTGGATGGCTTTTTCGACTGGCTTGCCGGTAAGTGGTTCGACGGTTTCGCTCCTTCAGGTCCGTGGATCGTCACCGCTGATGAGATTATCGATCCACACAATCTGGAGATCACGCTCAAGGTAAACGGGCAAACCCGGCAGCACGGAAATACAGCCGAGATGATCTTCCGCATTCCCGAACAAATCTCTTACATCTCTTCAATCATGACGCTGGAGCCAGGAGATCTAATTTCCACCGGCACTCCGGTCGGTGCGGGAGTGGGGGGAGATGCCTCGCTGCACGATGGGGATGAAATGGTTTGTGAAATTGAAGGGATCGGAAAACTGCGCAACAAAGTGAGGGCCGGCAATTGAGAACACTGGATTGGGTGGTTGTCGGCCTCTACTTTCTGTTCATGCTGGTTGTCGGCCTCTATTTCATGCGCCGTGCCAGCCGTAGCCTGGCAGACTACTTCGTCTCCGGGCGAGACCTACCCTGGTGGGTAATTGCGCTGTCGGCTGTAGCCACCTACACAGATGCCGGGCTCGCGCCGGCCGTCACTATGCTCACCTATCAGGGTGGCTTGCTGGGCAATGCGGTCTGGTGGATCCCTTATGTGATCTGGATGCCACTCGGCGCAGTGCTCTGGTCCAAGTATTGGCGCCGCCTGGGAACAGTTACGTCAGCAGAACTACTCAATGTTAGGTATAGCGGCAGAGTAGCTCACGTCTATCGCGGGGTCTATTCGGTGTTCATGAGCTTTGGGTTCATCGTCGTATTGATGGGCTATGTGTCAGGTTGGCTCGGTGCCGCCCTGGGGCCAATTCTCGGTTGGGAGCCGATCAGTCTGATTCTGTTCTCCGCCTTTGTAACAGCGGCTTACACAGTCGCCTCAGGTCTCTCGGGTGTCGCCTACACCGATGCTTATCAGTTCGGAATTTTTCTGATAGGCAACATTATCCTTGTACCTATTGTGCTCGCCGGCGCCGGTGGGATGGCGCATGTGTATCAGACGATTGAGGCGACACGAGGTCTTGCCGGTACCGCAAGCTTCTTCAAAGTGATCCCGCCGGCCGAAGGTTTGGGAGGGCTGACAATTCTCGCTTTTGTCGTGCAGGGTCTTTTCTTTGCGGCTTCTCCTACGGGAGGTGAAGGGTTTACGGCCCAACGCTTTATGGCCGCTCGCAACGAATTCCACGCGCAGGTGGGACAACTCTTCAATGCCATGCTGACGCTGATCGTGCGGGTTGTTCCGTTTCTTTTCCTGGGACTCATCGCCGCCGCTCTGTATGCTCCGGGTAGCGTCGCTGAGCCGGGAGAAATATGGGCGCGCATGGTTCGCAGTTATGCACCCGTCGGGTTGTTGGGACTTTTGGTGGCGGGAATTTTTGCGGCCTACATGTCGACGATAAGCACCTTAATGAATTGGGGCGCGTCGTACGTCGTCAACGACCTATACAAACCTTTTATCCGACCAACGGAAACCGAGCGCCACTATGTTTGGGTGGGACGTATCGGTTCAGTGGTGATCTTTTCGCTCTCGCTTCTTGTCGCTTACTACTTCGTGGAAGGTTTGCGAGCGTGGTTTCTTTTCATCAACTCAGTCGTCTTCGCTTTTATCCTGCCACTTTCATGGCTCAGGTTCTTTTGGTGGCGACTCAATATTTATGGCGAAGCGGCCGCGCTCATTATTGGCTTGCCGCTAAGTTACATAGTCTGGTTTCCGCTCGGTTTCTCAAATGAACAGGCCCACCCTTTTTGGCAAGGGTTCCTCCTGCTGTTTGGTCTGGGCATGGGCACCATTGTTGCCGTTACCTATCTGACACCGGCCGAGCCAATCGAAACGTTGCGCGAGTTTTACCGGCGCTGCAGGCCGCCCGGACTTTGGGGCCCTGTTGTAAATGACTTCACCCCCGAAACACGTCAGGAGATCCGTCGCGAAACAATGACCGATTTGATTGACTGCGGTCTGGGCGTTGTGTTCTGCACTGCCGCCATTGAAGCAGTAATCAGTCCGCTGGGACGACATTGGGAAATTTTCATAGCGTCACTGGCCGTAGGCTTGATTAGCGGCGGATTGTTCATTGCGCGCTGGGCGCGACGCGGAGTGTTTCGAGCTCTTTCAGCAGATGGAAAACGCGAGCAAGAGATCGTTGAGCCGGTTGGACAAGAAAATCTTGCCTAGGAGCAAAGGCATGAGCAACCAGGGAGGTTCTTAGTTAAAGATGCACCGCACTACCCGAACATTTAAGTTGCGATTCTTGTGCGTTATCACTCTTACAGGAATAGTTTTCACTGCACATTCGTGGACGTCGGCCACAAGTGACGCAAAGGAGAACGCACAAACGAAGCGGGAGGTTCATGCGGTGTGGGCGCATCCGCCGTCGATTGGGACCAACGTTGAAGCGGTGCGCAAGTTCGTGGACCAATGCAAACGGGCGAACATCGATACCATTGTGATCCTGACCAAAGGTGCGCAGGGCGAACTCTATTGGAAAAGTAAGCGCTTTCCGCAAGCCATTGCCAAAGGTTTCGAGAATTTTGATTTCCTCGAAAACCTCACGCGTGAAGCCCACGCCCAGGGCATCAAGGTTGATGCCTGGTTCTGTGATTTTATTGAAGGCGTCAACGGAGCGGCGTATCGCGAACATCCGGAGTGGGCCCAAATCAATCCTGACGGCGGTACTACAGCTACTGAAAAACTTGGGCACACAAAACCTTACGGCTACGTCTGGATGTGCCCGGCCCAGCGTCCCGGCTACGTGGACCAGTGGCTTATTCCGATGTTTGAGGAGGTAGTCACGAGTTATCCGGTTGATAGCGTTCATCACGACTACGTTCGTTATCCCGGAGATGTAGCGCCGGATGGTTATTGTTTTTGTGATTACTGCCTGGCGCATATTCCGAAGTACGCGATGCTCAGTTATCAAACGCGTCCGGCGGAACGGTATCGCGTGAAATTTGCGCAGCCCCGCATAGAGGCCAACTGGTGGAGTGACCCGACTATGTTACCCGCCGACTGGGATCAGATGGACCGTCGGGAGAAGGCTGACTTCCTGCTCAATGGGCGTACCGTTCCGGGTGGGCCGCCTGACATGCGTTATTTTTTCTATGATTATCGTTTGCATCAGATCGAGAACTACGTTCGTGAACTAGCAGCGCACGTTAGACGCGTCAATCCCAAGGTCGGAATCTCAGCTGCTGTATTTAAGAACCCAGTCTTGAGCGGCCGCTTCATCGGCCAGCGCTGGAATGAATGGACTCCGTGGATAGATGTCTTCATGCCGATGACCTATCGCAGTCATTTCGCAGGCAGCTTTGAGAGCTATCTGGACCATTTAACGGAAACGACTGCACGGCAAATCGAATGGGTTAATCACGAAAGGCCGATCTACGCAGGTATCGCAACCACCTACCTCTACCGGGAAGAGTTGCAGCCTGTTGACGACATCAGAGAACGCGTTAACGAGATGAAGGCACTACCTGCAGATGATTCAAAGGGCCGGGCGGACAAGGCGCGCGCGATCAAATCGAGTTTTGAAGCGATCAGAAAGCATCTTGCTCAGGTTGCGCCTGATGTTGAGCGAGAGGTTGACGCCCTGGTGACGACGGTCACCGCCAATGACGGTCGCGAAGCCACGCCGGCGGCTCTGGATAATCTAACAAATCGCCTATCGAGATTCAGGAGCGACTTGCCGGCCGGTTACTTTCCCCCAGAGAAGCTGTTGCGCTCGATTGAAGCTGCGCGCAAAGCAAATCCGGATGGGATTGTAATTTTCGCTTCAGGCAACCTGACGATAGAAAAACTCTGGCCCACACTGGAAACAGCCTTCAAACGGTAGCTTATAGGGCCCGCTGTGAATCTCAAAGATTTTCTTATGGTGAACTCGGCCAGGCAAACATCTCAATCAAGTCTGATCACATTACGTTCGTTGAGCTTACTTCTGTGCGCTCTAGCCACTTTCCTTCTGACGATAAGCGGCAGCGCTCAGACAAATGTTCCGAATGCGAAGCTTACCCAGCCCTACACGCTGCGGGAAGATTTTCAGGGCGACAGTCTGGGCCAGTGGGCCAGCTACCCACCCGCCCAGGATGTCGGCTACGAACCCAGCCTGTCCCCCACCTCGCTATACGAGGCGCCCGGCGGTCGCTCGTTAATGCGAGTTGTGAAACCGAATATCCCTGGGGCTTTGCGTTTCGGTTTCATCAAGAAGATTCGCGTGGTTGTGAGCGACGATGCCATAGTCAGCTTCGCTTATCGACTTAATGCCCCCAAAACCGGTGGCCAAATCGAAATTGGATTGGCCGCAACGAATGGAATTCTCTATACGAAAAAGATCGCCCTTCAGACTAATCGCTGGACCATTGCCGGCGGGCCGTTTTCTGAGTTGCGTGACTTACGCGGAGCCGCGCCGGCACCGGATGTTCGCGTCGAAGCGATTTACCTGGTCGCCAGGCTGGACGAGGCAGACGCCGACACGACCTATCGATTCATGATCGACAATCTATCCCTTCAGGCCAGGCGCGAAGCAGATTTTACTGTGACGACTCCGGCTACTGAGGCAATCGACCCGTGGGCGATGCTGGTGAGTGCACGAGCCTACCGCGCATCTGACAAGATTGCTTTTGAGGCCACGCCGCCGGCGCGACTCACGGCGGTCAATTGCACCCTGAAAACTCCGGATGGTCGAATCGTCAACGTCGAAAAACTTTATGACGACGGGACACATGGTGACCGGAGCAGCGCCGACGGGATCTGGGCCAACAGTAACATCTATTCACTCAGCGCCGCCGACCGAGCCGGCTTGTGGATGGTTCAACTGGATGGCTCCACGGAAGATGGCAAGACGGTGAGCACCGTTGTGCGCTTGCTCGTTCATCCGGCAAAGAAGAATGGTCATCCGCGTCTCTTTTTTGATGCATCGGATCGCCAGAAACTGGTTGAACGTTCCCGCGATCCAAAACTAGCCAGCCTTTGGAGTCAGCTCGAAAAAACAGCGAAAGATAGTCGCACGTCGGGAGATCTGGCCCACGGCGGTGCGGTATTTGAGCTTTTGGATTCTGAGTATTTGCTGCCCTCCCTACTGGCCTATTTCGATGTGCTGAATCGAGCGCGCTCTCGCATCGCTCACAATGCTTTTGAGGCTTACGTTACCGAAAGCGCAGAAGCCCGTGCAGCGGCAAAGACGGCGATGCTCGACGTTGCAAACTGGAAGCGCTGGCAACCCCCCTGGTTTGATGCGCATGGACAACATACGTATTACCCGGCCGGACTGCTCGCAGCTGACGTAGCGCTCGGCTACGATCTTCTCTATAACGATCTTACGGAAGCTGAACGTGTACAGATCCGCCGCGCGTTGATTGAAAAGTCGATCATTCCAACCTACAAGGAATACGTGCTTGATAATCGAGTAATGGCGAACACAAGCAACTGGATTGCGCATACGGTTGGCGGCGCGCTGATTGCCGCCGCAAGCATTGCCGACGATGTACAGGCCTCAAAGTCATCCACCGAAGCCGCCAGATTTGAAATATATCTCCAGGGACTACTGCTTAAGCTCGAAGATCACCTGTCAGCGAGTTATCTGGCCGACGGCAGCTATGGTGAGGGGATCAGTTATCACGAGTTTGATTCAGAGACTCTTTTGCCTGCGATCAACGCTATCCGCCGCGCCTTCGGCATTGACTATTGGGTGCAGACGCACGTTCTTGATTCGCTTACCTATCCGCTCTACACACTCGCCCAACCGATAAGCGGCAGTCTGGATATGGGCGACACACATTCCCCGGCTGGTCATGGCATTGCTCCGTTGGTCTACGAATCGAAGGACCCGGTAGTACGCTGGTACTATGCGCAATTCGATCGGCCTTCGCTCAGTAAGTTTATCTTCTACGACGATTCCGTCGCGCCCCAGCCTCCGCGACTGCCTACGTCGAGAATCTTCCGAGACAAGGGCAACGCCGTTTTTCGCAGCGGCTGGGACAAAGACGCGATCATCTTGCTTTACCGTGCCGGACCAAACTTCAACCACCACCATGCAGATCAGGGATCGTTCCTGGTTAACGCTTTTGGCGAGAACTTAGTCACCGAAGCAGGCTGGTCCGACTATTACAAAGATCCGTATTACGCCACCTTTTTTACCCAGGCGATTGGGCACAGCACACTGCTCGTGGATGGGAACCCGGAAAGCCAAACGATTCCTGACACGCGGCAATTTTCGGCACTCAACAGTTATCCGCTGATCACTGACTCAGTCACGAGCGATTTTTTTGACGGACTGGGCAGCGAATTGTCATCCGTCTACCAGGACCGGTTGGCTCGTTACGTGCGGCGCCTTGTTTTTGTGAAGCCATATTATTTTGTCGTTTTTGACGATTTGAAAGTGAACGGTAAGCCCGCGCGATTTGATTTTCTACTGCATTTACCGGATCGCGACAAAATTAAGACCGACGGCTTGAGCGCTATTTACAACGGCGAAAAAGCGTCGCTTGCGGTACGTTCATTTGCGCCGAACGACGCCAGATTGAGCGTTGAAAACGGGCATATCCCATATCAGGTTTTGTCGGCGCGAACACCTCCCGAGATGATCGCGCAACCGGCATATCTTGATTTCAAAACCGCCAAACCTCTGAGCGAAACGCAATTTCTGACTGCGGTTGTGCCGGCGAAAAATGAAAGCGCGGCGCAAAGCGTAATTAATGATATGTCCGAAATTTTCGGCGAGAATCTGAAAGGAATTCGAGTTAGACGCGGCGACGAAGTTGATTTGGTAATGTTTCGCGCCGGTGCTGAAGCGCGAACGATTCGTCACGATGAGTGGTCGGCAGACGCAGCAACTCTCGCGATTACGGAGCGCGCGAACAATCTGGAAGTATTTGCCGTCCAGAGTGCCCGCTTGTTACGGCGCGGAAATCAAATTCTATTTTCAAGCGAGTTACCCTCCAGCATTGCGGTCCATCTTAATAACAACGAAATGGACGTGGCGTGCAATACGGAAACGGCGGCAAGAATTACTTTGGTTGCCGGCAAACAGCCCGTGCGAGTTTTGCTTGATGGCAAGGAGTTGAGCGGAAACGCTTTTAGGTTTAACCGCCTTGACGGCACGATCTCGTTAGATATTCCCAGGCGGCTACACGAGTTGAAAATTATGTTTCGTTGAAAAGAACTCCATGAAAAAAACAAAAACCACAATCGTGGCTTTAGCGCTTTGTCTGTTTTCGCAGAATACGCCAACAGCCCAAACGACGCCGCCGATTAAATTCAAAGGTTTCCTGGGTACGTATCACCCGGTGAAGGGAACTGCCTACGGCGGCTGGGGTTGGAAAGAGGGCGAGCTGATGCAGCACGCTTTCAATTTTGGTCAGAACGCGATCCTGGTAAGGGCTTCGTACGTGGGTTACACCTTTGAAGAAAACATCAATAACAGTTGCCGGGAATGGGATGTCAACCAGGTTTACGGGATCCTGCTGCCGCCCACAGAATTGGGTGCCGTCAACCAACCAAACGATTCTGATATTTGGAAGCCGTTTGGAAAAAAACCGGGCATGATCCAGGGAGCACATCGTTTCTCGGAGCTTTCGAAACGCTGTCCGCAAATCTCGGGGGTTATTATCGATGACTTCTATAATGACTTTCCGAAGGATATAAGTCTGGAGGATTTGCGCGCGCTTAAAGACGCGCTGCGGGGAAAGCGGATTGACGAAAACGGCAAGGTTGACAGCTCGTCTCCGGCCACGACGCCGGATTTGAAACTCTACGTTGTGGTCTATGAGCACCATCTCGGGCTGAAAGTTGAACCGCAGACACTGGAGTTACTTGACGGCGTCTGCTTCTGGATGTGGAAGCAAAGCGAGCATTACAAACAGTTTGATGAGTATTTAGAAACCGTGAATCGCATATACCCGAACAAGGATGTGATAGCGGGTGTTTACGTGCGGCATTCGAGTGAGGTTCCGGTAGTTCCCAGCGTGCATCACATCATTCAGCGCGCGATTGATTCATACGCGAAGGGCAAGATTAACGGTCTGCTAATTTTTTCGGCGATATGGTTGTCGCGTGAGCAAACCAAGCGAGAGCGTTGGGACGAGCTCGCGCTCCCTCAGTTTTTAGGGCGACTCTACTATCCGTTCCTGGGTGAAGGGCATGGGCGCGTAGTTGACGCCAGAACGAAAAAGCCCGTCAGCAGCGCGCTGGTTTCGGTAAGCCGGTTGGTGGGCGGAAAGCAGTTGCTGACGACCCGCAAGTTTACCAATGAACGCGGTGAATATCATTTCGGTGGCTGGGCGGGTAATGGCCGAAAAGAACGCGTGAATTACGAAATTAGGATTGAGAGCGATTCGTTTAAGCCGCGCACGATGCATGTGCGCCTGCACGCGGGCAAAAGTATTAATTTTGCCGATGCACGTTTGCAACGATAAGAAACCTGACGAGAAAAGAACTTGAAAATGGAGCGCAGAGAGTTTTTGGAATTAGGGGGCTTAGCCGTCGCCGGCGCGTCAATCTTCAACGCGTCGCCGGTTAATGCGCAAAGACCCCTGCCGAAAAGCGAATACGATTATGTCGATTGGAGTTGGGAAAAGTGGCGCCAAATAACCAAAGCCGTGCGGCCGCGAGTTTCCAGTGAGCAAGCAGGCAAGGCCGAGTTGATTGATTTGCTCGGCAGCGGGAATGAAAAAATCACGACTGCGCAGGGATGGCAAACGCGGAGTGCAGAAATAAAGGATCGTTTGCGTATTATTCTTGGCGATCCACCCAAAACGAAACCGGCGTTAGCCGCAAGGATTACGGAAGAAACGTCGCATGACGGCTACGTCATGCGGAAAATCGTTTTTCAAACTGAGCCGAACGAATTGGTGAGTGCCTATCTGCTCGTCCCGCAAAAGTTACACGGGAAAACTCCGCTGATTATTTGTCCACACCAGACGACGCAAGCCGGGAAAAAGGAGCCTGCCGGACTGGCGGGGAATCCGCAATTGCATACGGCTCTGCATCTGGTGAAGCGGGGTTTCGTAACCTTCACTTATGACGCAATCTGTTTCGGCGAGCGGCACGACGCGTTAAGCGGCCATTACGGCGACGCGATCCCTTTTTATCGCAAGCATCCGCATTGGTCTTTGATTGGCAAGATGGTTTGGGACCTGGGGCGCGCAATTGACTACCTGCAAGGCTTCGATTTCGTTGATCTGACGCGCATCGGTAGCATTGGCCATTCGCATGGCGGCATTACTACGCTGTTTGCAATGGCCTTTGATGAAAGAATCAAGGTGGGGATCAGCAACTGTGGCTTTGACACGTTTCGCATTGATGGCAACGTCTGGCGTTGGTCGCATGCTACGGCACTGATGCCGCGCCTTGGGTTCTATGTGGGAAACCCGCATATAAACATGGACTTCTACCGGGGGGTGCCGGATTCCGAAGTGATACAGACACCTTTCGATATGCACGAACTGCTGGCGCTGCTCGCTCCACGTCCGCTTTTCCTTTCAACTTCTGATGAAGACTTCGTATTTCCAAATGCGGGTTGGAGTGCGCGGCGCTCGCTGGCTCGCCTCGAGCCCGTCTATGAGCTTCTAAAAGCATCAGGAAACATTGAAGGTCATTTCTTTAAAGGAGGACACAGTTTTCCAGAGGAAGTTTCGCATCGCGCCTACGAATGGCTCGATCGCTGGTTGAGGTCTTAGTGGTTACTAATAGATTGAGGGCGAGCGGGAGGTAGCGAGCAGCCAAGCTTCGTGGAGCAGGAGAACAAGCCCGCGGAGCGGGGCAAGCTAACGATGGAAATCATTCTTGCTATCGATGGTGGTGGGAGTCGGACTCGTTGTCTGGCGATAGACCGCAGTGGTCAGATCCTTGCCGACATTGTTAGTGGTCCATCAAATCATCTTTTAATCGATGGCGAGATCGTAAAACAATCACTCGCTGAGGCGATAGACCAAGCCCTTGATCGCAGCAAAGCCACCCGTGCGGACGTCATTTTCTTGTCTGCGGGACTTGCAGGCGTTGATTTTGATGGCACAGGCGCGCCGGAAATGGAGACGCTCCTGCGTGAGCTGGGCTATGAAAAGGTTTTGATCAATGGCGACATAGTCATCGCTCATGCCGGCGCTCTGGCGCTTAAGCCCGGTGTGATCGCTCTGGCAGGAACCGGGTCTGCATTTTTCGGAGTAGGACTGGATGGCGAACGAGTTAAAGTTGGTGGCTGGGGACCGATCTATGGAGATGAAGGCAGCGCCTATCGCATTGGGCAATTGGCACTCCGGGGCGCAGCAAGCGGATACGACGGCCGTGGTCCGGAAACGGCTCTGACCGTTGAACTGCCGCGGGCCCTGGGACTCGCCGAATTCCGAGAGACTGTGTCGCGCATATACGTAGGAGGCATGGAGTCACGCGAGATCGCCGCTCTCAGTCGCGTGGCATACGAGGTTGCTGAAGCAGGTGATGAAGTCGCCCGCAACCTCTTCTTTCATGCGGGTGAAGAACTTGCGGAAGGCGTGGAAGCGACGATCCGGCGGTTGAAACTGGGTGAACGCGAAGTTCCAGTTTCTTATCAAGGTTCGGTTGTGGATTCCTGTAGGTTATTGCGAGACCGGTTTGTTGAAAGACTTGGACGCACAGCGCCCAACTGTAAGGTCGTACCGCCGCGATTTGAGCCGGTGATTGGTGCTTACCTGCTGGGTAGAAAGGCATTAGGGTTGGAGATGGATAACGGTGTGTTCGCCGCTCTCCGACGAAACGAAAGGCGTTAAAGAAAGGACCCAGTGGCATTCGTTAGATATGTAGATGGCTTGCAAGCGATTCTTGAAAGAATCAAGCGCGAGCAGGCGAGTAACATCAAACAAGCGGGCTTGCTTGTGGCTGAAGCTCTTGCCGCCGGCGGCATTATTCACACCTTCGGCACCGGGCATTCACATCTCATCGCCGACGAAGCCTTCTTTCGGGCGGGTGGTATCGCAGCCGTGAATCCAATTCTGGACGAGCGCACAACCTTTCTTCGGGGAGCGCTCGAAAGCACTCGTGCTGAACACGAAAGCGGGTTTGCTCTCCAGTTGTTGGAAAGGGAAAACGTGAGAAGTGTGGACGTCGCAGTTTTGATCTCAAACTCAGGGCGGAACGCGGCGCCTCTTGAAATGGCTCTGGAGATGAAAGCTGTTGGTCTAAAACTAATCGCGATAACCAACCTCGAACAATCGCGCAAATCGACCCCACGTCATCATTCAGGAAAACGTCTGTTTGAGGTTGTCGATGTCGTCGTTGACAACTGCGTGCCACCTGGTGACGCGCTGCTTGAACTGTCCGGCCTCAAGACCCGCATCGGACCTTCATCAACCGTAGCAGGTGCTGCAGTCATGAATTCGATCATCATTGAAGGCGTCGCCGAACTCTTGCGGAGGAATCAACCGGTGTCCGTTCTACCTAGCGCAAATTCTGAAGGGGTAAGCGAGCAAACATTAAGCGAGATGCTGCGCCAATACCAGGGGCGGATCAAGTACATAGACGTTGATGGACCGCCTGGTTAACAAGGGAGAATTTGAGCGGTCATGGTGGAATGGCGTGTCGTGCTTGAGGTAATCGTCTGCTCTGTTGCGGACGCACTCGAGGCTCAAAAAGGCGGAGCGGATAGACTGGAAGTCATCCGGGACTTTGAGCGGGGTGGAATGACGCCGCCGTTGAAGCTGGTCCAGGAAATTACTGCGGTTGTATCACTGCCCCTTCGGGTGATGCTCCGTGAGAGTTCCGGTTATGAAACCTTGAATAACGATGAGGTAGATCGGCTTTGCGGTGCCGCAGGCGAGTTTTCAGCGTTGGGGATTGAAGGAGTCGTGCTGGGGTTTTTGCATAAGCAACGTATCGATGTGCATTTGACTCAGCAGATCCTCGCATGCGCGCCAAACCTTAAAGCGACATTCCATCATGCGTTTGAGGAAACTGAACCCTTCGAGGCAATTCGCGATCTCAAGAGGATCAAACAGGTGGATAAACTTCTGACACATGGTGGCGCTGGAAATTGGA
>DATBRN010000191.1:0-6911 GCA_036560225.1 Pyrinomonadaceae bacterium
GTCGTTTACATCAAGAGCGATGTGGGCACTAGTTATGGAGACGTGGTCAACGTTATCAACGAGGTAAGGGCCTTAGGCGTTGACAAGATCGGACTAGTCGCCGACAAGAAAAAAGGCGAGGCAGCACCTGCTAAGCCCTCCTAACTCGAAAGGTGAACGTGCAAATAGTCCTCTAAAGGAGCAGATACATGGAACGTAGTAAGGCGAAAGAAACCAAAGCGGTTCCGTATATTAACGTGACGCCGCTGATTGACGTGCTCCTGGTGATGCTGATCATCTTCATGGTGATCACGCCGCTGAAGCCCAGCCGCTTCCAGGCAGACATTCCTACCCAGAGAGATCCAAACGAAGACTTGAGCCAGTTGAAACCTAACCCACTGACGCTCGTCGTTTCAATTAGCAACGATCTTCAATTAAAACTAAACCAGGATAGTTTGGGATCGGTCAACGATACCGCGCCTTTGAGCCAAAAGCTTGTTCAACTATTCCAACAGCGCAAAGAAACCCGTGCCTACAAGACCGGGATGGAAACGCGCACCGATGTACCCGAGAGCGAAAGAATCGAAAAGACGGTATTTGTGAAGGCTCCTCGATCGATCAAATATGGTGACGTCGTGAAAGTGATCGATGCGATTAAGGGGGCTGGCGCCAATCCGGTCGGACTACAGGTAGACGATCTCCCAAATTAGTTACTGGCCACCATGCGAATAGTTCTAGCCCCAGTTGGTGTTGGGCCCAGTCACTTTAAATGGAGCTACTGATAAATGAAACTCTCTCAAACTAGAATCGCCATCGCGCTGGCGATTCTTGTTGTCACAACCTCTGGTTGTTCCTTGATTAATCGAGTACGGGCTAAGAACCAGTTGAATGAGGCCGCCCAGGCTTATCACGACGGGCACTTTGAGGAGGCCGAACAACATTCAAGGAGGGCCCTTGAACTTGATCCCAACAGCAAGAGCGCGCCTCTCTTCGTTGCTCGCACGATTCACGCGCAATTTCGTCCCGGGGTCCAGGCTCCCGACAACTTAGCGAAGGCTTCCGAAGCAATCCAGGCGTATCAGCAGATATTGCAAAGAGATCCCAAGAATGAAGAGGCCTTCAAAGCCATCGCCTATCTTTATGGCGCAATCAAAGATGACGACAAATTGCGCGCCTGGCTTTCTACGCGCGCGAATGATTCGACCGTGGAGTCAGTTAAGCGCGCCGAGGCTTATACGATACTAGCCAGTAAGGATTGGGATTGCTCTTTCAAGATTACCGAACTTCCAGCTAACCATTCGACAACTGTCGGGGCGGGCAATCGAGCTACAGTTACCTACAAGAAGCCGGCACAACAGAAAGATTTCGATACAGCGCAAGCCTGCGTAAAACGGGGACTTGAAGAAGTTGAAAATGCCATTAAACTTGATCCAAACAGCGAATCTGCCTGGTCATATAAAACCAATCTCCTGATAGAAGCCTCAAAGCTGGCCGAGATGGACGGCAAGACTGAGGAAAAGGCGCAGCTTGACAAACAACGCGAAGTAGCTCAGAAGCGAACCACTGAACTCAGTCAAATCAATCAAAAGAAGAAGGAAGAAGAGGAAGCCAGGCAGGCAGCCTCTCCAGCAAAGAAATAGAGTTGGCGCGGTGTTTGCGCAACATTGGTGATGCTCGATTTTCGGGTCGAGCATCACCTTTTTGTTATACTCGACATTACCCGTTAAAGGTCTTCCAGCCCCAAAAGAGACCTGGGGCAATTACAAACGCGGGGCTGACTATATTTAGATGATTCGCATTGAAGAAATTGTCGAAAACGTGGCTCGGAATCACCCGCAGGCTAATCTCGATCTCTTGCGACGCGCCTACTTGTTTTCCGCTAGAGAGCATAAGGGCCAGAAGCGGGCCTCAGGCGAGTCGTATCTGGTTCACCCGCTCGAGGTGGCAAACATCCTCGCCAACATGAAACTGGATGAAGTCTCGGTTGCCACCGGCCTGCTTCATGATGTCGTCGAGGACACCCTCGTCGACCTCGATACCATACGCAAATACTTTGGCGAAGAGATCGCGCATCTCGTTGACGGCCTCACAAAGATTGCGCAGATCAGCAATATCTCTCGCGAAGAGCAGCAGGCAGAAAACGTACGCAAGATGCTGCTGGCGATGGTTGACGACGTAAGGATCGTGCTCGTCAAGTTGGCTGACCGCCTCCACAACATGCGTACTCTTCAATACCTCAGCCCGGAAAAGCGAAAACGAATTGCCGAAGAAACGATGGAAATCTTCGCTCCCATCGCGCATCGTCTGGGAATGGGTAAGTTGCGCGGCGAGCTTGAGGATCTCGCATTTCGCCATCTTCATCCTGAGGACTACCGTGAATTGGCGGAACAACTAGAAAAGCGTCGGGCCGAGAATGAAGCTTTTCTTGGTGGTGTGACCGAACGGATTGAAGAGAAGATGACTGAAGCCGAAGTGCCCTTCGTACGCGTTGAGGGTAGGGTAAAGCGGCTCTACTCCATCTGGAAGAAACTCAAGAAGCAGAAGATCGAGCTCGATCAAGTCTATGATCTGGTTGCTGCGCGCGTGATCACGCCAAACGAGGTGCGTCATTGTTACGCAGCTCTTGGCGTCATTCACAACACCTGGCGGCCGGTGCCCGGTCGCATAAAGGACTGGATCGCTACTCCGCGAGACAATCTCTACCAGTCGCTTCACACATCCGTGATTGGCGCCGACGGGCAGTCATTCGAGGTACAAATTCGCACCGAGGACATGCACCAGATTGCAGAGGAGGGCGTCGCCGCACACTGGAAATACAAGGAAGGAAAACGCGGCGCGCGGGATGATGACAATGCTTTTCAGGCTCTGCGTTCCCTGGTGGAGTGGACTCAGGAGGTCAAAGACTCGCGCGACTTCCTCGATTCTTTAAAGTTGGATCTTTATCCGAAAGACGTCTATGCCTTCACTCCCATGGGCAAGGTCATTCAATTACCCAAGGGCGCAACTCCGGTCGACTTTGCCTACATGATTCACTCGGAAGTGGGAAACACCTGCACCGGCGCCCGCATCAATGGTCGAATCGTCCCGCTGCGGAATCAGATACAGAACGGAGATGTGGTTGAGATTCTTACCTCAGCAAACTCCCACCCTTCGCGCGATTGGCTCAACTTCATCGTAACTTCTCGCGCCAGAAATCGAGTTCGCCACTGGGTAGCGGAGCAGCAGCGAGCGGAGTCGATCGACATTGGCCGCAAACTTTTTGAGAAAGAGGCCGCAAGATTTCAACTTTCAGCAAAGAAACTCTTCGGCGACAGCGATAATGAAATGAAGCGTGTCGCCGGTGAGTACGGTTACGGTCGCGTCGAAGACCTGCTAGCGGCTATCGGCTACGGCAAGCTGATTCCGCGCAATGTCATCGCCAAGTATCTCGGTGCGGAGCAGTTTGAGCAGCTCGACAAACAAAAGGAGTCGCGGCTGCGCAGTGGTGTGCGCGCGGTCAAACGGCTTATTCGCCTTGGCGACGATTCTATTGTGGTGCGCGGCGTCGATGATCTGATGGTCACACGTGCCCGCTGCTGCAATCCGCTTCATGGGGAAGAGATTGTTGGTTACGTGACGCGGGGAAAGGGAGTGGCCGTTCATGAGAAGCGATGTAAAAACGTCGCCTCACTGATGGTTAATCGAGAACGGATTGTCGAAGTGGAGTGGGCGGGGCGCCCAGAAAAGACAGCTTACGCGGTTAAGCTCCTCGCGGTAACTGAAAACCGCACCGGCATGATAGCGGGCATCACTGGCGCCATCTCCGATATGAAAACTGGAATTCGCGACGCGCGGGCGTCTGTCGGGTCTGACGAGAAGGGACATGTTGAGGTGACCGTAGAGGTGTTTGACGTCAAGCACCTGGATAAAGTGATCAACTCGATCAAGGGCGTTCCCGGTGTCCTGGATGTCGAACGAATGCAGGGTGCCGTGTAATGTAGGCGTCTTTGCTCTGCACTGAACGTTTCTGGTACAATCCCGCCTTTGTTTACGCAGCAAAAAAAGAGGCAATCATTACTGTGAAGGAGATCATCCAAACGGCTCACGCGCCTGAAGCGATTGGACCCTATTCCCAGGCGATTAAAACCAACGGGCTGGTGTTCGCGTCAGGTCAAATTCCTACTGATCCCCAAACCGGTCAGTTTGTAGCAGGGGGAATTGCGGAGCAAACCGAGCAAGTATTGAAAAACCTTGCTGCTGTGCTGGAGGCAGCGGGTAGCGATCTCAATCGGGTGGTGAAGACGACGGTTTTCCTGCTTGATATGCAGGAGTTCGCCGCGATGAATGAGGTCTACGGGAAGTTTTTTAAGGATGGACCACCAGCTCGCGCTACGGTCCAGGCGGCGCGATTGCCGCGCGATGCCAGGGTTGAGATAGAAGCAATCGCGTTGGCTTCTTAAATTAGAAACTACGCAGCCTTAGCGATTTTTCCGGCTTTAATGCAACGCGTACAAACTTTCATTCGTTGGGCGCCGCCTTGCGGCAGCTGGACGCGAATGTTCTGCAAATTCGGGTTAAATCGCCGCGGCGTTCGATTATTTGCGTGAGAAACATTGTTTCCGAATTGGGGGCCTTTGCCACAGACTTCGCAACGTTTAGCCATGATTTTTATAATACCTCCCGTCGTAAGTGATTGCCGCGGTTTCATAGACACGAGGTTAGCGCAACAATCGAAACGCAACTTATAACAAACGATTTTCCAGATCGCAAGCGAGCCCGAACGGAGTAGTGCTCGTTCGACGCGATCCCATAATCGTTAGCAATTTTCTAAAGGAGTAACAATCTAAAGTGCAAAGAACAGTAAAGCTAATTATTGCAGCGGCCATTCTGGCAGTCACGGTGCTGACGTTAGAGGCATGCAGCAACGCAGGAAATTCGGACAATAATGACAGCATGGTTGCAGCTACCGTCAACGGTAAAAATATCATGTCCGCTGAGGTTGAACGCGGCGTGAGCCAGCAATCCGAGGGCCAGCAGGCGAAGCTTTCGCAGCTCGAACTGGCTCAGGCTCGGTTGGGCGTGCTTAGCAATCTGATCAAGAGGGAGGTGCTTTTTCAACGCGCCGATCGTGAGAAGCTATTGCCGACAGAAGATGAGATCACGGCGTTCATTAACCAGCAGAAGCAGCAAAGCGGCATGACTGATGACGATTTCAAGAAGAATCTTGCTGCTCAGAGTTTGACTGAAGCTTCCCTGCGTGAAGAAGCGCGAAAGAATATTGCCATCTCAAAGCTTCAGGACAAGTACAGCTCCAAAATTACAGTGAGCGATAAAGAGGTTGAAGACTTCTACAATGGCAATCGAGAAAGGTTTGTGAGTGCTCGCGGCGTCGCCCTCGCAATGATTGCGGTTGACCCGGCGGATAACAGTAGCCAGGGCATAACTCAGAGCGATGCGAAGAGCGACGCGGAAGCCAAGCTGAAGATTGACGACATCAATCAACAGCTAAAGGGTGGGGCGGATTTCGCTACCGTGGCTCGCGCAAAGAGCGAGGACATCAATAGTTTGGCGCGTGGTGGCGACATTGGATTTGCGACGGAAGACGATCTCAAGCAGAACGGATTTCCGCCGGAGTTGATTAGTAAGTTCTTTGCCATGCAGCCTGGCGATCGAACAGAGCCGGTCCGATTCAACAGTGGCAAGTGGTACATATTCAAACTTGAAGAGAAACGCTTGCAAACCGAGAACCTTACACTCGAAAGTCCCAATGTTCGTCAGCAAATCACTCAAGCGCTCATCAAACAACGAGCTGACATTATCAACGCTGCCCTGGTTGAGGTTGCAATGAACGAAGCGAAGATTGTCAACAACCTTGCGAGCACTATGCTCAACAACCCCAGCAACCTGGGCCTCAGACCCGCCGCGCCTGGTACTGTTGCATCCCCGGCCACCACTGGAACGGCGACGCCCCAAGCAACCACTCCGGCGACCACCACGTCGCCTGCCGCCGCAGCTAGTCCTAAGGCGTCTAGTTCGGCAAAGCCCTAAGTTGTTTTGAGCGGAATGTGCGGGTGTGCGAGGCTTATGAAGCTCCGCACCCGCTTTTTGGTGTCCTGGGGCTTGCGATCGCTTTCCATCATGAATTACAAAAAACTTCGCTGATTGCAGCGCTGGAAAATGTTGTTTCGTCTTTCAGAAGTACACAAGTCATACGGCACGCAGGACGTTTTGCGTGGCGTCTCGTTGCAAATAAATCCTGGCGAGCATGTCGGGCTTGTTGGCCGGAACGGTTCCGGCAAGACCACGATCTTTCGCCTAATCAACAATGAAGAGCAGCCGGATCGGGGAGATGTCATACGCGCTCGCAACGTCCGGCTCGGATTGTTGTCCCAACATATTCACTTTGAACCGGGCTCAACCGTGCACGAATCAGCGCTGGCTGCGTTTGGCCATCTTCAGCAAATCGAGCATGAAATGCATGAATTGGAGCATCGCATGGGCGAGGCGGTAGACGATCTTGACCAGATTCTGGAACGCTACAGCGATTTGCAGCATCAGTTCGAAAGAGAAGGCGGATTTGAATATACCGCGAAGGCCGAAGCGATTTTGCAGGGGCTGGGTTTCGATCGCGAGACCTGGGCCCTGGAAACTGAAAAGCTGTCAGGCGGTCAGCAAAACAGGCTTGGATTGGTTCGTCTTCTGCTGGCGGAGCCCGACGTGCTTTTGCTAGACGAGCCGACAAACCATCTCGACGTCGTTGCGGTTGAATGGCTCGAAGAATTTCTGCTCGACTACCAATCGGCTTTTGTAATCATCAGCCACGATCGATATTTTCTTGATCGCTGTTGCCGGCGCATAATCGAGCTGGAAAACGGCCGCGCGGCGAGCTATACGGGAAACTATTCCGATTACCTTGTCGAACGCGAAGAGCGTCGCGAGGCGCAGCAGCGCGC
>DATBRN010000192.1:0-19672 GCA_036560225.1 Pyrinomonadaceae bacterium
GGCTCGACATAACCAATAATGCCCGCATCAAGCGAGCGAACGCCACGCGCCATCGCGACAGTAAAAAGGGTATAGGCCAAACCAATCTGTACGACACCCAGATAAATCACACTGAAGGCATCGTGCGACGTGATTTGCGGAAGGGCCTTCAAACCTGCCGGCGCGGCAAGCAGCACCAGCAGAAGGTTTCCGTAGATCACCGAAGAAGCTCGATTGACTGCGCGCGATTTTGTATGACGCAGTAGCAAAAAATAACAAGCAAAGCAAAGTCCAGACGCGAGTGCCAACAGATTGCCGGTCACGTCCTGCGGGCGCAATTGTCCGACAAAAAAGAGTGACATCCCTGCTACGCAAGCAATTACTACGATCAGATCCCGGAAACGAAACTTCTCTTTATAGAACAGGGGTTCGAAAATTAGCAGGTAGACGGGCGCCGTGTATTGTAGAAAGATCGCGTTGGCAGCTGTCGTTTCCTTGGTGGCCAACACGAAGAGGAGCAACAGAGCAGCGTAAAGCACTGAAGCGATGGCCGTCACCGGATTGAGGCCAAAGCCTTCGCGCCTGGTGAAGATTGCGACCGTAATGGCGGCAAGTAGCGAGCGGCCGAAGGATAGTTCGAGCCCCGAAAGGGAGGTCCATTTTATGAACAGCCCGCCGGTACTCCATAGCACCGCAGCTGCCACGACGAAAAGTAAGGGAGAAAACCTGGAGGAGCTTTTCAATGCCTTCAAGTGAACGTCTATGCAGCGAGAGCGCCTTTGGCATCCTGGCAGCGACGTTCGCCCAGGACTTCGTAGAGGCAGATCCTAGTCTTTCTCATTCGCCGGCTTCAGCGATTTCAGGTACTTGCCATAGACACCGTTCCACGGTGGAATGACTATCGAAACAGCGCCAAATGCCTGCGCCTGACATGCCAGCCGGATCAGCGGCTTCGACTCCGTGGTTTCGATGTATCCAAATTCTTTAATCTTCTTTCCCTCGCGCACCCCAACTTCGGAGAGTTTCTCAGCGCCACCGAGGACCCCTACCCAGCACGTGCCGCATGAAGCGGAGCGGCACTCGACCGGAATTGGTCCTTCAATCCGACGCTCGTCGAGCTCACGCCAGTTACGCGAACGATCAGCTTCGGCACCCCACGCCAGGTCCTGCGCATTGTTCAACTTATACTTCGCCGCGTCGTCGTTCTCGTCGTGGTTGACGGTCCACTTCTTGTCCACCGTTTTCAGGAAACCAAGAAGACCCTGGCTGTCGTCAACGGCGCGCTCGCGAAGAACTTGCTCCGCCGACTTCTTTGCGTGTTTGCGATCCAGCAGCATCTCGCCCTTGGCGTTTTTGAACGCCTCTAGCCCTGCCTGCTGCACCGTCATGAAGGCGACCGCGGTAATGCCGACCACCAGCGATTGATCTAACCCCCCGGCCTGGGCCACCTGGCCCGCTACTTTCAGAATCCGATCGGAAAGCTTGGCTGTATCCGCGGAATCGAAGTTTGCTGCAAACTCTTCTACAGCCTTTTTCACCTCTGGCCAGTAGCGATGGCCATAGAGAAATTTGTGCGAAGAATCGACCTGCTCTTTAAGGTTATAAACACCGCGCATGAGGAGCTGCGCTTGCAGCTTTTCGGGATCCGGGGCTGCCTGCAAGGTACGAAATAATGGAAGCGGGTAGAACGAAAACCAGATCTGCGTCGCGTTCTTGTCAACTTCGTGAACCGATCGCAATAGAGTGGTTAGAGTTCCAGCCCAGTCTTCTTCGTCGTGTTGGTTAAGAAAGGTTTCGAATGGCGTCTCGATAATTGTGTTAGCTGTGCTAGTCATATTAGGAAACGGCCATTATAACCATGAGGCTTCAAAGTTCACAGTGGCTGTGCGGACGGACGAATTCATAAGACGTTGCACTCAACATCAGTACCGGAAGCGGTAGCGACCGGCCGAAGACTCAAGTGGGGTTATCTGATTCTCCGATGTTCAGTTGTCGGTGGCTCGTCTGAATATGACAAACCGGCGGTTGAGCCTGGAGTGCCGGTAACCAAGCTTGACTCTTCGACCGGTCGCTACCGCTTCCGGTACTGATGTTGAGTTCTCTCAACCGCTGGATTTGTTCTCCACCCGGCGATGGCGATTCTTCTTCACCCGAACCGCGAGCGATGCCGGTCGGAGTGATGTTGACAACGAATGAGACAGGGGTAAAAATCAACTCTCCCACTTGTTCGCAATACCACAAAAAGATGAGGAAGTTTACCCAAATGAGCACTAAGGAACCAGTCACTGAGAAGCCGGGGCGAACTCCCGATAGTGCTTACAGTTTCTCTTTTGCCATTGCCATCGGGTTGGTTCTTTTCATCGGGGGCCTGGTTATCAGCCTCACTCTTAGCGAAAGCTCCAGCATAGGACTCATCTTCGGCATCCCACTACTACTCGCGGGGTTGATTGTGCCGCTCATCATGCTGCGCGATCTCTTCAAACACAATGAAGTGGCGGGTCCCTGTCCTTACTGCGGAGCGCCGATCACAACCTCTGATGCCACAATCCAGTTAGAATGTCCGACTTGTAAAGGGGTGCTGGTAGTGCGCGAGATGAAGTTGTATCCAGCCAATACTTCAAGCTAACTCAGACGTAGGCGGTATCAGCAGACTGCAAGCCAACATCGGGTCAGATAGTCACTGAAAGTCAAAGCGAAGAGAATTGCCAGCCAGAATAACGCGGAAGTAAAAACCACCCAGATAAGTCGCGAGCTATAGCGCACGTGCATGAAATAGAGCACGACCAGCGTAGCTTTAATTACGGCGATAGTCAGCGCGATGATTACATTTAATTGTCCGGGAAAATCCTGCAAACCAGCCACAACAGTAAGAGCTGTGCCCCCCAACAAAGAGAGAAAGACTATCACGTAGATCCTCAGTGGTACGATGTGTTCGCTCATACAGACTAAACTCTAGCTCACAAGCCCGCTAAATATTTTCCATTGGTCATTTGAAATCACTTTGAAATTTGTCATATCTCCTCTCAGTGCTCCAGATGCCGACCCAACAGATACAACAACGGAAATAAGAAGATCCAAATGATGTCTACGAAGTGCCAATACAAACCTGAGATTTCCACGGGATTGTGATACTCAGGGCCATAGCGGCCCCGCCAGGCGAAAAAAAGAATGACTGAAAGCAAACCAACGCCGATAACCATGTGCACCGCGTGCATGCCAGTCATTGCGAAGTAGATCCAGTAAAACATCTCCACGTTTTTGACTGTGGCTCCCGGGAGTAAATGCAGCTTGTGCTTGTCGTCGGGAGTTCCATGCTCCTGCACGGCTGGATTGAACGGTCGCCCCGGGATTAGGTGTCCGGGTATTAAACTATCGACGTACTTGTCGTGATATTCGATTGCCTTGATCCCTAGAAACGTAAGGCCAAGGACAATTGTGACTATAAGACAAATGATCTGATTCCGGCGTTTGCCAACCTGTGCGCTGTAAACCGCCATAGCCATCGTGAAACTACTCAGAATCAGGACTACGGTATTTACCGCGCCAAGAGTAAGGTCCAGGTGATTACTCGCTGAAGCGAATGCTTGCGGATACTTAGTGCGGTAAAGCGTGTAGGCGAGGAACATCCCACCAAAGAACATGATCTCGGTTACCAGAAAAACCCACATCCCGAGCGCTCCAGCCTCGCGTTGCTGTTCCAGGTTCTCAAAATGGTGCTGAAGCGCCGGATGGCTGGCAGCGTGTTCCGTTGCGACGTGGCTCTGTGCCAAAGTTCAGACCTCTCTTTAGTGCGCTTTACAATTGCATCAAGCGTGTCCTGGTTCTACCTCTTCCTTGAACTTTCCGATCACCTGCATTTGTTCCACGGGCGCAAACTCATACGCTTCCCAGGTAACAACCGGCGTGGCGAGAAAATTCTCCGTAGGTGGCGGTGATGGGGTTCGCCACTCCAGACCTGGCAAGTGCCAGGGATTTGGTTCGGCGTGCTTTCCGTAACGCATCGACCACAACAGGTAAATGAACGGGATCACTAAACCCACGCCCAAAATGGAAGCGCCCGCAGTAGAAAGCACGTTGAACACTTGAAACTCCGGCGGATAGGCGTGATAGCGCCGCGGCATCCCGAGGTACCCGGCAACAAACTGCGGCAAAAACGTCAGGTTGAAACCAACAAAGACAACGAGCGCCGAGAACCTGCCCCAACCTTCCGGATAAATGCGACCAGTGATTTTGGGCCACCAGTAATGCAGCCCACCAAGATAGGCCAGCAGTGTTCCGCCAACCATGATGTAGTGGAAGTGGGCGACCACGAAGTAGGTGTCACTCAAATGGACATCAACCGCGAGGGCGGCAAGGAATAGTCCGGTCATGCCGCCGATGGTAAACAGTCCAATAAAGCCGAGCGCGTAGAGCATTGGCGTGTCGTAGGAGATTGAAGCTTTGTAAAGCGTCGCCGTCCAGTTAAAGACCTTTATTGCCGAAGGAATCGCAACTGCAAAACTGAGGAACGAAAAAATCATCCCGGCATAGACTGACTGGCTGGCAACAAACAGGTGGTGCCCCCAAACAAGAAAGCCGAAGACTGCGATTGCGAGGCTCGAGAACGCAACAAACTTGTAACCAAAAATATTCTTGCGGGAAAAGTTGGCGATTAATTCGCTCACCACACCCATGCCTGGCAAGACCATGATGTAAACGGCCGGGTGTGAATAGAACCAGAAGAGGTGTTGGAAAAGCACGGGATCGCCGCCCGCAGCAGGATCAAATATTCCGACGTGGGCCAAGCGCTCAAAAGCCAGCAGCAAGATTGTGATCGCGATCACGGGCGTCCCCAGGATCATGATCAGCGAAGTTGCGTAGTGGGACCAGATGAAAAGAGGCAACCGAAACCAGGTCATTCCGGGAGCGCGCATCGTATGAATAGTGACAATGAAGTTCAGGCCGGTCAGGATTGAGGAGAAGCCGCTAATAAAAATGCCGAGACCGGTGGCTACCACGTAGGAGTTTGAAAACGTGGTGCTGTAAGGCGCGTAGAAGGTCCAACCCGTATCGACCCCGCCTGCAAGCAATGCCCAAATAGTTATAATTCCACCAAGCAAATAGATATACCAACTCAGCAGATTGATGCGCGGAAACGCGAGGTCCTTGGCGCCGATCATCATGGGCACAAGAAAGTTACCAAGTGTTGCCGGTATCGACGGGATCAGGAAGAAGAAGATCATGATGATCCCGTGCTGGGTGAAGACCTTGTTGTAAGTTGTCGAGGAAAGCAGATCTCCCTGCGGTGTCAAAAGCTCTAAACGAATGAACATGGCGTAGAGGCCGCCAATGAAAAAGAAAACAGAAATCGAGCCTAGATATAGCAGGGCAATGCGTTTGTGGTCCTTTGTCAGTAGCCACGACTTGAGACCATATTCGGCGTTGATGTAGTTAACCTTGGCCGCCGTTGGTGTTTCGAATGTTTCGAATGCTTTCATGATTTCCGCTTGCTCACCCCGCTATTTCGCGCCAGGAGTTCCGGTCTGAGTCGCAGTTGCCGGAGCTAGAGTCTCTGCTTTCGGACTTGACGCTGGTGCTGCCGGCGTTCCCAGTTGTGGGTTTGAAATCTGCAGGGACTTGATGAAAGAAATGATTTGGATCAACTGTTCCGGCGTGACCTGCCCTTGAAACGTCGGCATGATCGGGCCAAATCCGGCTACCAGCTTTGCTTGTGGATTCTCAATCGACTCTCGAATGTAACCTTCATCAGCGGTCACGGTCTGGTTGTTTGTTAGCGTGACCTTGCGACCAAACAAACCCGCCAGCGCCGGCCCTCGTCCACCTTCGCCATTCGCGCCGTGACAGGAAACGCACCCCAAGGACTGGAAAAGTTGTTGTCCCGCAACCGCTGGAGACTGTTGACTGGCATTGCCGCTCAACCAGTTATCAAATTCAGTCGGCTGCATAACAATCACTGAACCAATCATTCCTGAATGGTTCATGCCGCAGTATTCGGCGCAGAAGAGGTGATAGGTTCCCGGTTTGGTCGCTTCAAACCACTGTGTCGTGTATTTGCCGGGCAGTACGTCTGCCTTGATCCGGAACGCCGGAATAAAAAAGTCGTGGATAGTGTCTTCGGACGTCATTATCAGTTTGATCTTGCGGCCGGAGGGAACGTGCAACTCGTTTATCTCCCGTTGTCCGGTCGAGTGTTGAATTTTCCACATCCACTGTTTTCCAACCACGTAGATTTCGTTCGCATTTTTTGGCGGTCGAGAGTTTTCGAAATAGATTTGCGCGCCCCAACCAAACATGCTCATCGCAATGATGAAGGGAATGACTGACCAAAGCGATTCCAACTTGTGCGAACCTGCTATAGGACGGGGAATCTCATTGGGCATGCGACGGCGATATCTGATAACGAAAAAAATCAGCACGCCTGAAATAAGCAGCGTGAAGAAAGCCGTCACCCCGGTGAGATAAAAATAGAGCGCATCAACCTTCCCCGAGACCGTGGAAGCGCTATCCGGAACGAATGGAATCCAGGATGTCTGCATAGATTCTAACCGTTTAGAGTCCAACCTTTAGGTTGCTCTGTTACGTAGCAACGCAAGCTAAAGCTTGTACTCTAAACTGCTGAGTTCAACCTCTAAGTTTCTAGTGTTACGTAACGACGCAAGCTAAAGCTTGTACTCTAAACTTCTTGCCTTCTCGCGCCGGTGCAAGACAATAAACATCGCAGCCATCGCGATTAATGTTAAGCCTCCTCCCAATTGCATCATGTTCATCACTGCCGCGCCGTACTTTCCGGTAGCCGGGTCGTAATGGAAGCAATACAGCAGCAACTGATCGGCCGGCGATCCAATCTTGTTGTCAGCGGCCTCGATCAATCCGAGACGCAGATCGCGCGGCGGGTATTCAATTCCGTAGAAATAGCGCGCGAGTTTTCCCTCAGGCGTCGTCACATAGATCGCGCTGGCATGCGCAAACTGGTTTGTTGCTTCGTCGAAGTGATAACGAAAACCGACGGCTTCAGTCAGGCGTTTGATGCTCGCTTCGTCTCCTGTCAAAAAATGCCAACCGCGCGCAGCTCCCGCGCGTTTGGCCTCGGGCAGGTAGTTCACATAGGTATTCTTCTTTGCTGCGGCCAGGGTGGCGGTCTCGCGCGGATCGAAACTCACCGACACCACCTCAAACTCTTGGCCGGGTTGGAACGACATCACTTTAAAAGCCGTCACCATGCCGTTAAGCATCTGGTTACAGAGCATTGGGCACTGGTAATAGACCAGCGACAACACCACCGGTTTCTTGCCGAAGTAATCACCGAGTTGGACGCTATCGCCGTTTTCGTTTTTGAACTCGAGGTCGAGCGGCAGTTGATCATTCAGCTTCTGATCAATGCCAACGCCATTCAAAGCCTTCGGCAAACCGCTGGGAGCTCTGGCCTCATATGGCCGGGAACTATAAAGCGGTGAATTACCCTGCGGAACCAGTTGGCAGTAGGCAGACGGCGGTAGGCAGGAAGCAAAAAGCAGTATGCAAACTAGAGTCAACAATCGGTAAAAAACACGCACGAACCAATACTGGCCGTCGACCTTTCTCCTGCCGTCTGCTGCCTGCGTTCTGACGACTGCTTTCATTGCTTGCCCCCCTCGCTCACTCGGCCCGAGCTTGCAGCGGTCGGCGGATCAATGCCGAAGTCCTCCGCACGCCAACCAGGACCCCCTTCCGAAATCGACTTGACTCTCGAGGGCGGGCCGCTCTGAATGAGCTTTTCCATTGCATCCTCGATTGAAATGCATCCCGGCGCCTTGGCATTTCCACTGCTTGTGGCAGAAGAATCGCTGCTGCAGTCCAACCGCTGTTTCCACTGGTCGCGAAGTACGCGATATTCAGCGTCGGGCGCTTTGTTTTCGAGCTTCACCAACTCCCCGTTTTGTAGTTTGACTTCAAAACCGGGAGCCGCCTGGAGCCTCGGCGGTGGAGGCAGTCGCTCCTGTGGCGACATCGCCATCGGAGCAGGCTCCGGCTCTTTCTCAGTCTCCTGCGTATTCAGAAACCGAAACAGACCTGCCATCAACAGAAAGACAACGATCGTTAAGATGGTTAGGCCGACGACAAACCTTGCTACGCCGGAAACGCTAACGTCGCTTGCTTCGTGCGTCACATCCGGATTCTTGATGTGCGACACATCGGGCGTTTCTGTAACGTGTCGCGGATCGTGACCGTTGCCTTTGTGTCTGGTTCTCGACATTTTTTACTCAGTGGCCCGCGTGGGCATGCTTCTGCTCGAGCACGGTTTCGTACAACGGATCGTTAATCGGTATCAGCGGCCGTTGCCGCAAAGCCCAGGCAAACGTGGCGAGCCAGAGACCTCCCATGGCGACGGGCGCAACGACGTCCATCCAGTGAATATGAAACTGCTCGTGCGTAAAGTCTGGCGCGATCATCCAAAACAGATCAAACAGGCGCATCACTAAAATCAATACTGCAACTATGACGAGTTTGCCGGCATTCCGCTTCAACGATCGCGAGAGCAAAAACAGGAACGGGAAAGCGAAATGAAGAATGACAACTGCCAGAGCGATCGCGCCCCAGGTTCCGTGCAGTCTTGGCAGATACCAACGAATCTCCTCCGGCAAATTACCCGACCAGATAATTAGAAACTGCGAAAAAGCAAAATAGGTCCACAGCATGACCAGGGCCAGCAGCAGCTTGCCCAGATCGTGAAAATGTAGTTGGGCAACGACGTGGTTCATCGGTTCATGTTTTGAGAGCCACGCCAGCACCGCGATCACAAAAGCCAGAGCGCTTAATGCCCAGGAAGCCACAAAAATAAAACCATAGATGGTTGACGACCATTCCGGGTCGAGCGACATGAACCAGTCGATTGAGGCGAAAGTCACGGTGAAAACAAAGAGCACCATCCCCGGTCCGCTGAGCACGCGCATGCGCTTGTTAAGAACCTGATCGGCAGTCTTGTCTTGTAGTAATGACCAGCGATTCAAGAAGTAAGCCAATGCCAACCAGATAGCGAAGTAGATCGCTGCACGCACAGTGAAGAATGAAAGGTTTAAGTATTTCGTCTTTTCGATTAGGGCTGGATGCTTTGCGATTTCTTCCTCGTGTGTCCAGGGGAATATCGAGTGCGCGCCAACCAGGATCGGAACAAAGAGTATTAGCACTAAGGGAAGAGTACGCGTCGCCGCCTCAAGCACGCGTCGAATAACCAGTCCCCACCCGCCGCCAGTCATGTGTTGGAGCATCAACAACGCGAGCGAGCCAACCGAGATTCCAGCCCAAAAAGAAAATGCAAACAGGTAAGATTGGAAGAATTGCGCGCGATTGACAAAGAACCCGATTGCCAGGACCAGAGTGAACAAAGCGCCAACAATCAGCGCGATCTGCTGAAAGCGGCTAACATCTGAAGGTGCGATGTACGGACCTGTGACGCCCTTCACTGATGACCTCCACTCTGCGTTGGCGAATTTGTAGCCGAAGGCTGGGCCGCCGGCGCTTGCGTCTGCTGAGTTTGCTGGCTCAACTGCAGCGCTCGGATATAGGCAACGATGGCCCAACGATCCTCTGGTGGAATCTGTGGCGCATAACTTGGCATTGCGCCCCAGCCATTTGTTATCGCATCAAAGAAATGTCCAACCGGCGCTTGCCGCAACCGATCGTCATTAAACGAGGCGGCCCGGCGGAACCCTCGTCTTACAACCATTCCATCACCGTTACCTGTCAGCCCGTGGCAAACGGAACAGAAAATCTCGTAGCGCTCTTTGCCACGACGAACCACTTCCCTTGTTACCGGGATCGGGAAAATCTCAACATCGTCAGGATAAGCCTCCGTGCCTTGAGGCGCCGCCGCTGCGACAGGAGCAGTAGTAGTAGGCTGCGGACCGGCCGGAGTTTGCGTTGTCAGAGGCGCGGCGGTGGCGCCCGTTTTGCCGGCCTTCTTTCCTGTAAAGAATTCGGTGTCTGCCTTTAGAAAACCTCGAGGCACCGTGCCTTCAACCGGCTGTCGCCATGACAATCCGTCACTAAAGAAAGTGGACGAGCGGTAAGGTTTCATCTTCGGCTGGTCCTGCATATCGCGCCGACAACCTGCGGCGGCGAGTAGGCAGTAGGCAGAAAGCAGTACGCAGAAAGAAACACGCGGCGTCGCCCGCCATGATCGGCAACTCTTTCCTGCCGTCTGCCGTCTGCGGTCTGCCGTCGGTTTTTTAGACTTCCACATCGCTGACATTAATCGCGCCGGCCAGATTCTCCATGAATCGGATTGCATCATCGTGCCTAAACTTCGGATCGTTTGCCTCGATCACCAGGAAAAACTTATCGCGCGTTGCGAGGGCAAAGTTCGGTGCATTGAATACGGGGTGGTATGGCATTGGTAGTTTGTTCAGCGCCAACATACCTAACACCGCCGCAAACGCAGCGACCAAAACAGTGCACTCAAATGTAATAGGAATGAAAGCGGGCCAACTATTGAAAGGCTTGCCGCCAACATTCAAAGGATAGTCAACCACTTCCATCCAATACTGCATCAGGAATCCACCCAATCCACCGACTATGCCGCCAAGCAAAACGATAAGTGGCAAACTCGTACGGGTGAACCCAATCGCTTCTGAAAGTTCTTCAATCGGATAAGGCGAATAACCGTTAATACGCCGGTATCCCGCCTGGTAAGTCTTCCGCGCCGCAGCTACGAGACTCCGCGGATTATCAAACTCGGCCATGATTCCGTAGAGCGCGGGTGCTCCTCGCCGCCGACCATGTGTCGGGCTCATCGTCGCATGATGGGAAGGCTCCGGGTCCTCCAGGTCATGCTCCCACGGCTCTTCTTGTTTATCGTCTTCAGCCATCGTGTTAGTCGCCCGTCACTCAAGAAGTTCAGAGTCCAACCTTCAGGTTGCTTTGTTGCGCATCAACTCAAGCTAAAGCTTGTACTCTTAACTGTCCGCAACTTATTGCATTCACTCCTCGACCTCCGCCTCCGGCAAGATCGTGCGCATCTCAAAAATCGAAATCATTGGCAGGAAGCGAATAAACAGAAACAGCAACGTTAAAAAGAATCCGATAGTGCCGATGAACATGGCCCAATCCCATTCCGTGGGCTGGTACATTCCCCACGATGACGGCAAAAAGTCTCGATGCAGGCTGGTAACCACAATCACGAATCGCTCCAACCACATGCCGATACTTACAACAAGTGAGATCAACCACAGCAGCAGCAGATTGGAACGAATCTTCTTAATCCAAAGAAACTGCGGTGTGATGATGTTGCACAGAATTAGCGCCCAATAGTAGTAAGCATAAGGCCCGTGCATGCGATTCCAGATCACGTAGCGTTCCAACGGGTTACCGCTGTACCAGCCGAAAAATGCTTCCATCACGTAACCGTAGCCAACAATCAAGCCTGTCGCCAGCATTACCTTGGCCATGTTGTGCATATGACGCATCGTTATGAAGCCTTCGAGGCCATAAACTTTTCGCAATGGAATAGTCAGCAATAGCACCATCGCGAACCCGGCGTAGATCGCTCCGGCGACGAAGTAAGGCGGGAATATGGTCGCGTGCCAGCCTGGAATGATTCCAATCGCGAAATCAAAGCTGACGATTGTATGCACTGAAAGCACCAGCGGTGTTGCCAGGCCGGCAAGCAGAAGATAGGCCATCTCATAGCGGTGCCAGTGTCGCGTAGAACCGCGCCAACCCATCGCCAACATTCCGTAAATGATTTGAAATGGTTTGCTGCGAGCGCGATCGCGCAGGGTCGCGAAGTCGGGAATCAGCCCTACGAACCAGAACATCGCGGAGACGGTGGCGTAAGTGGAAACAGCAAATACGTCCCACATTAAAGGGCTGCGAAACTGGGGCCAAATGCCCATCGTGTTCGGATAAGGAAACAGCCAGTACGCCAGCCAGGGACGACCCAGGTGCATAACCGGATACATACCGGCCTGCGCGACTGCGAACAGCGTCATCGCTTCCGCAAAGCGGTTAATCGACGTGCGCCACTGTTGCCGTAACAAAAGTAGAATTGCCGAAATCAGCGTGCCCGCGTGGCCAATTCCGATCCACCAGACAAAATTCAAAATGGCCAGGCCCCAGCCCACCGGAATGTTTATCCCCCAATTGCCGATACCAAGAAAAAGCAGCTTGGTTATCGTCAGGAGCATTCCTTGCATTAGGACAAACGAGATCGTAAAGCCGATAAACCAACCGGCCGGTGTCTTCCGTTTCAAGACGATCGAGCTGATCTTGTCGGTAACGGAAGCAAACGTCAGTCCCGGTGCAATTACCGGGGCCGTCGAGTGATGAATCGGACCTTCGCTGTGCGGATCTTCTTCCATTAGACAAATTGCCTCATGGAGACACTAAGCACAGAGGGATAACTCAAGCCAAATGACCTCAAGGTAAGGAAGGTGGGCTTGCCCCCGCTCGTTGAATGGCATTCAACCAGCGCGGGGGCAAGCCCACCTTCCCGACCATGAGATTTTCTGTCTTGTTCTATTCTCTTCAACGTTATGCCTTTCTATCTATTTCTTGGATCCGGCAATTTCCGGATTCGGGTTTCTGAGCGCCGTCAAATATGTCGTGCGCGGCTTGGTGTTCAAATCCGCCAGCAATGAATAGTTCCTCTTGTCCGCCTTCACCCTGGAAACTCGGCTGTTTGGATCGTTAACATCTCCAAAGACGATCGCTTCGGTCGGGCAAACAGCCTGGCAGGCAGTTACGATTTCACCATCCACTACTTTGCGTCCCTCAATCTCTGAGTGGATCTTCGCCGCCTGAATACGCTGGACACAGTAAGTACACTTTTCCATTACGCCGCGGCTGCGCACGGACACATCCGGATTGCGCATTAGCTGATAAGTGGGTGCTTCCCAATCCTGGTACAAGAAAAAGTTAAAGCGTCGCACTTTGTACGGGCAGTTGTTGGAGCAGTACCTGGTACCGACACAACGGTTGTAGACCATGTCGTTGAGTCCTTCGGCGCTATGGACGGTAGCGTGCACCGGACAGACTGGTTCACACGGCGCGTTCTCGCAGTGCATGCACGGCACGGGCATGAAGTTTGTCGCCTCAGGATTATTCGCGTCTTCTCCTTTGAAGTAAGTATCCACGCGAATCCAGTGCATTTCGCGACTGCGAACCACCTGCTCTTTGCCCACAATAGGAATGTTGTTTTCCGACTGGCAGGCGATGGTGCAGGCGTTGCAGCCGACACAGTTGTTCAGATCGATGGCCATGCCCCACGCGTAATTCAAGCCGTTACCCTGGTCCCGGTAATTGAAGAGTTCGGGATGGTACAGCGTGTCGTCAGGAGGAGGGTCGTGCGTCTCGCCCGCCGGTGTTCCTTTTAGATATTCCTCGAGTGTCTGCGAGCGCAGGATGTCGCGATCCTCTTTGCTGAAGTTTCGATCCTCCAACAAGAAATGAAGCTGCGTAACGGCAAGCAAAGCCTGCACGTTGTTCTTTTCAACTTGAACTCCAATTGCCGACCAGGGCGAATCTGAAGTTCGGATTTCATAGGCGTTGAATCCGTGTCCGTTGCCAACGGTACCCGCAGCCTTCCGGCCGTAACCGAGGTGAAGGGTAATCACTCCGTCTGGTTGGCCAGGCGTGATCCAGGTAGGAACAGCGTCGCTAAACGTTCGTCCCTGATAAGTAATCTTCAGCGTGTCGACGTAAATGTCGCCGCCTTTCTTGCCGATGGTCTTTTGAACGCCAAGTTGCTTTGCGGTGTTTGGACTAATCAGCGCGGCGTTGTCCCAGGTTACCTTCGAGAGCGGTTTAGGAAGCTCCTGCAACCACGCGTTATTGGCAAAGCGACCATCGTAGATTGTGGGGTCGGTGCGGAAAACTAGTTCGAACTGGGAGCCGGTGCCCGTCGTGACCGGATTCGGTTGACTAAGACTTGCTGCGTTTACAGAAAACGACTTAGTCGGAAGCGCGGTGTTCGGAACAAAGCCATCGTGAACCGACTTGCGCCACCAACTTTCGAAGTCACTCGACGGACTAATAGCCGGCGATGGCCCAGCCTCTAAACCAGGTCTGGCTCCACTGCCTTCTGCCGACTGCCGACTGCCGACTGCTGACTGGTCACTGGGCTTGGCCGTGCGCCAGAAATCACGAATGATGTCGTAAGGCTTTTTATCGTATTGAGGCGTAAATACTGCCAGCAGTTCATGCGCACTCTTGCTTTGATAAAGCGGCTCGATCAACGGCTGTACAATGGTCACCGTGCCATCGTAAGAGCGGATATCACTCCACACTTCCAAATAGTGCGATTCCGGAATATGCCAGTGGCAAAGCTGGGAGGTTTCATCTCTACGCTGACTAAGATGGACCCGAAGCTTGGTCTTGAACATCCGGTCTTTATCGAGTTTGAGATCGACAGGCGTGTTGTAGAGCGGATTGCCTCCGACTATGACCAGCAAATCAACGCGGCCACCATCGATATCGTTAAGCAGCTCCTGGAGCGACTGTCTCTGATCGACTGAATTTGCCTCGACAGGATCGGTGTAGAAAACGGTCTTGCCAACATTGCCGAGCGCGTCGTTCATCGCATGGGCCATCGCATGAACCACCGCTGGCGCTTCTCTGCCTGCAATTACGATGCTTGCGCCTTTACTCCCCCTTAGGTCTTTCGCTAGTGCGTCGACCCACTTGGGAATTGTCTGAGCTACTTCAAAGTTGAGAGGATTCGTGGCAAAGGGACCTTCTTTGCCAAGAAGCGGCTGGGCAAGACTCGATTGCAGTGCTCCCGAAGGCGCGAGTAATGCCATCAGCATTTTTGTGGTTTGCGGCAATTCGCTGGGTTTAATAGACCATTGATGATCCGCGCTGGCGCCCGTAGTCGTAGGCGTCGTCTCAATCACGTAGAGCCGGTTCATCTCCCTCTCTGCCTCCGTGACGCGCCGTCGCGCTGCGAAGTCGCGCGCGTACTTCAGCGTTCCCGGATGGCCTGAGAGGAAATCAGCATCGAGCGAAAGAATGCGATCCGCTTTGCTGAAGTCGTAGATAGTATTGACTGGTTGACCGAAAGCCATTACCGCGCCGGCGCGTATATTGTCGTTACTTGCCGGCTCATACTGATGCCACTTTGCTTGCGGAAACTCAGTTAGGATTCCCTTGAACTGTGCGGCTAGAGTTGGAGATGTAACTGTCTCGGTAAGAAAACGCAAACCCGAGCCTTGCTTTGGTCGCTGTTCGTCAAGCGCCGTACGAATCTCACCCACGAAGGTGGACCAGGTACGAGCCTCTTCGCGGTAAACCGGAGTTGGTGAGCGGTCAGGGTCGTAGAGGTTTAGTACTGAGGCTTGGGAAAAAATGTCTGTTGCGCTGGAACCACGATCGTTTGGATCACCGTTGCGACTGTTTGGATGATCAGGATTTCCCTCCAGCTTCGTGGGTCGTCCTTCATTACTCCTGGCCAAAAGCGGTGTCGCGATACCGCAGAGCGACGAAGCAGTGGCGTAGAAGAGCGCCCTTCCGGGAACAATGTCCTCAGGCTGCTTGACATTCGGAACAATTTTTTCCGGATTTTGAAACACGCAGCCGCTCATTCCGGCTAGTGCAAGCGAAGCTCCCATCAATTTCAAAAACGTTCGTCGCTCGACGGGGTCGTTCCACTCTTCGGCATGCTGCGGGTATTCGCGTTCGACCAACTCGCGAAACTCGGGCGTGTCGGCGAACTCCTCGAGACTGCGCCAATAGCTCTTGCCGGATCGGACGTCTTGACCGTCTTGTTGGGCAAGAATGCGCTCACGCATCAGCTTGAAGTTAATGTGTCGGTCTTCGCTCATTAGTTACTGCGGCCTTGTCGTCAAGGGTGCGGATAGGCTCTTGTCTTTTCCGTCGTGAACTGCTCCCCAACCTTAGCGTGGCTTTGCCTCGCTATGCGAGACGCCCTCGCTTTCAAGTCAACGGTGACAGGTCGAACAGCTCGTCAAAATCTTCGCAGGCTGAATGTGATACTCAGCTTTCAATGACATTGCTTTCGCAATTTCTTCCTTGGTCTTGTTCTCTGGCGGATACTCCATGTCGAAAACCTTGTCCTTCGGCCGCACAAAGTTTTCTGGGTTCCGATGGCAACCCAGACACCACTCCATCTGCAGCGACGACGCCTGATAAGCAATCGGCATCTGATCGACGCGGCCGTGGCAGGTCGAGCAGCCGATACCTTTATTTACGTGAATGCTGTGATTGAAATACGCGAAATCCGGAAGGTCGTGCACCCTAATCCACTCGATCGGCTTGCCATTGCGAAAGCTGGCTCGTACGGGTTCAAGATAAGGACTGTCCGCCCAAATCTGTTTATGGCAATTCATGCACGTACTGGTTGACGGCATGCCAGCAGACGCCGCTACCTCAACTGAGGTGTGACAGTAGCGACAATCCAAACCGTCGTCGCCAACATGATGCTTGTGACTAAACTGGACAGGTTGCTGCCGTTCGAGCCATTGCCCGGTATTCCAGGCTGAACGATTCAACTCCGCAGTCACCCAGAGCGCGGCCAGCAGGATAAAAGCTGCGCCATAAATCGTAAGCTTCGCCAGTGCGTTCGTGCTGTGATGAAAAATCTGAGGCATCGCCGCAGCTTTGCTAATCCGTCTTTACAGAATTCAGAAATCTCAAGAATTAAGGAATTTCCCTCGGCAGAAATACCGAGTACACCCACTGCACGTGAAACGACAGACTACAGCCACTCGTGTAGACAGCGCGGTCCCACAAAAAGCTCCTGGCCCAACTGTTTCTTACAGAGTGTTTGAGTACTTTAGCAGATGGCCTAAATTTTTCAAATTCTCATTAACAACGCGTAATGAAGCGTCATTTTCATTTTTGCTGCTCTCATTCGCGTTTGGCACTTCGCTATCCGTTAAGCGAAACGGAAGGGACATGAAGGAGGTAAAATGCACGACTGGCCGCCCTTCTACTATCACCCAACGCAGGCAGCGCCATCCCCCGGCATTGAACTCTCAATCGCTCATGACATACGCGCGGTATTTGAATAATGTGAGCGCGTAACCTACCTATAAGTAGTTTCAAAATTGTGACATTTTATGCGATTGCGCTCTGATGGTTGGCCATTTTGAGATCAGATCTCAGCTTGAGGAAAATTGAGGTGAGATTTGAAGAGATGATGTAAAGCGTGAAATCTCAGATCTGAGATCTCAGGTCTGAGATCAGGTTCAGGTGATAGCAGCATCGCGCGCCAGCATTGCAGCGCCAATTGTCGCGGCATCGGCGCCAAGAGCGGCGGCAACTATCTGAGTTGCTTCAAAACAAGGTTGGAAGGCCCGTCTTTTCGCTTCCTGGATAATCGGTTTCAGAATCAGGTCACCTGCCTGCATTACTCCACCGCCCAATACGATTCGCTCAATATTCAAAAGGTTGATGATGCTGGCTACACCTGTACCGATATACTTTCCGGTGCGCTCAATCATCATCAGCGAAAAGTCGTCACCTTCTTTAGCCTCGCGTGCCATGTCGTCGGCAGTGAAATTTTTTTTCATTCCTAACCGTGAAAGCGATGAGGTTGAATCGCGATTCAATCGTTCGTTCGCGCGACGCACAATGTTTGGAGCGGAAGCCACTGTTTCCAGACAACCCGTGTTCCCACACTCGCATTCCGAGCCTTCGGTATCGATCGTAATGTGTCCCACTTCCCCTGCGAAGCCCGACGCGCCGGTCCAGAGCTTACCGTCCAGAATGATTGCGCCGCCAATACCTTCGCCAATAGTGATGTAAAAAAGGTCCCGGCTGCCGCGCCCGGCGCCGATTTTGAACTCACCATAAGCAGCGGCGTTAGCGTCATTTTCGAGCTCAAACCGCAGACCCGTGGCTTCCATCAATTCGGCATGGAGGTTTCCACGAACTATTCCAGGAATGTCTCGAGAAAAGATGACGCGATCAGTTTGCCTGTTCACGAGGCCCGGTATAGCGATGCCGACAGTCTCGATAGTATTCCCATTCTGACGCAACTCTTCGACTAGCTTGGCGACCTGCCCTACTACGCCGTCCGCACTTAGTTGTTCTTCACGCCGTTCCATCACGACACCATCGTTGTTTACCGTGGCGGCGCGGAGTTTTGATCCGGTAAACTCGATTCCAATGAAGCTCGACTCCGACTGAGGCGACATCGCAGCGTAAAACCTTCCTGTAACCAGTCAATCCGACGAAACAAACGAAGCATAATCGAGGGTACTGGGGCTGTCAAACACGTCTTTCTGCGTGTAGAATGACTGCCCCCACTTGGAATAGGTACGAGAATCTGCGGTTTTGAGCTTTTGTGCTTTGTTGTTTGATCTTGACCTTTCTCAGCGGTTGAGTGGCTCAGCTCGTACAATTACAGAACAGGGAGCGGTTGCTACCTGATGTGACGCTCAACTGACCATTTTTATTGCCATCGAAGTTTTCCATGAGGTGAGACTAGGATCACGTCAAAACTCAAAGTCCAATTCGAGTGATGCAGATACGGTCAATACTATTGCCGACAGATTTCAGCGAATGCGGCAACTACGCACTCTCATATGCCGCATCCCTTGCGCGGACCTTTGGTGCTTCAATAATTTGCGTTCATGTTATCGAGCCGATGGTTCCGACCGTCGGTTACTCCGGGATGACCGAGCCTTTGCCAATTGCTGATATTTCTGACCAGCTTGAGGATTCCGCAGAACGCGAACTGCCGAAAATCGCCGAATGTGAAGAATGTGCCGGACTGGAAGTTGAAGAGTTGATTGTCCACGGCGAAGCTGCTTCCGAGATTGTACGCGTTGCCAAAGATAGAAAAGTCGATTTGATTGTTGTTTCATCGCACGGACGAACCGGATTGGGACGAATACTCTTTGGCTCTACAGCTGAAGCAGTCGTGCGCCACGCTTCCTGTCCCGTGCTAGTGGTGAAACCGTCGCAGGAAGAAGAGGGTTCTAGTAAGCAGTAAGCCGTAAGTAGTAAGCAGTCTTGAACAATTAGCGGCCAGACCGTGCCGTTTACCCGCTTACTGCTCACCGCTTACTGCTCACTTTTTAATCATGCATCTCGATTTTCTTTACGATTTCATTGGCCGCTATGGTATCTATGCCGTTTTTCTCCTCGTGATGATTGAGGGCGATATCACGTTATTGCTGGCCGGCGTACTGGCCCACAGTTACTTCTTCGGCGATAACAGTTTTGCCTGGGTTCTCCTTGCCGGAACGCTGGGAGGATCGGCCAGCGACAACATCGCTTACCTGAGCGGTCGTGAGTTTCGCAAGGGCGTTCGCGATCTCCGCTTTTATCGCGCTGCCCAGCCGAGAATGGAGCGATTGACGAACAACTTTGGCGGACTCTCGATCTTTCTTTCGAAGTATATTTATGGTTTGCGCTGGGCATCGTGCATATTTTATGGCGTTGGCCGCATGCCCTACTTGCGCTTTCTGCTACTGTCCTTGACGAGTTGTTTTGCGTGGGTGTTGCTTCTTAGCGGCGCCGGATATTTCTTCAGCGGCGCTGTGATTGGAATCATCGGCGATTTTCAAAGGCTCGGCAAAGTTCTGCTGGTTATCGTGGTAGTAGGCATTGCCGGCTTCTACCTCGCCGAGCGTTTTTGGCTGTCCAAGAAAGTTGAAGAAGCTGACCCCGAACGCTTGCAAGAGCTTGAGCAAGCCGCTCAAGAGAAGTTGCAGGGTCTAAAACAAGAGTTTCAGGAGCACATTCCGTTTAA
>DATBRN010000193.1:0-5179 GCA_036560225.1 Pyrinomonadaceae bacterium
AAAGTTAAAAAACCCGCCGGTACGATTGCGCGTCGTTTGTTCCACCACGAAATGACCATCAAGCATTATGGTCTGCAGCCTGGTCAGCAGATTGTAATTGCCGTTGATATGAGACCAGCGCATTTGCGCGCAGCCAACCATAGGATCGGTAAAGTAGTCGACCAGCTTGCGCAAGCAATCGGGTTTGGGAACAAAGTCAGCGTCGAAGATCGCGAGCAGTTCACCCTTTGCCGACTTCATTCCATTCTCCAGGGCGCCGGCCTTGAAGCCGGTGCGGTCTGAACGGTGAACGTATTCAATATCAAAACCCAGCGCTTTGTATTTTTCGACTGTCTCGACTGCTAGTTTGACGGTCTCGTCGGTCGAGTCGTCGAGTATCTGGATCTGAAGTTTCTCGCGAGGGTAATCGATCTCCGCCACGGCCTTCACCAGCCGCTGCACGACATACATCTCATTGAAAAGCGGCAACTGCACTGTGATGGGTGGAAGATCTTCTTCGCTGAATGAACCTTTGGGTTCGGGAACAAATCTGCGATACCGCCAGAAGTCGATCACCTGCTTGATGCGATAACAGCCATAGACCGCCAGTATGCCCAGAATAGTGAAATAGACGATCAGAATGGTCCAGTCGAAGGCATCAAGTTGGTAGAGCGGACTAATGTTGCTCCAGGTCTTATTCACCAGATCATGGTAATAACGGACGAAGAGTTGGGTCGGCGTGGGGCCGAAGGGTGGTTGTGTGTCCTGGAAAAACATAAACGGCATACTGAGAACGACGGCCCGGTCAATCCCGAATCCGGTGGGTTGCCTTACACTTAAAACGCCGTCTGGAAACTGCCCGACGGCGCAGGAAGGATTTTAACCTTAAGTCGGTATGTATGTGAACTGCCCGCCCTTGTAAAGCAAACTGTTAGTTTGCGTTCGTGGCCATAACATACGTGAGTGGCGATGGATCATCGCGAAGTAACAGTTTGCTTTACACTCAAATACGCCGCTCGGGGGCGCTGTAGTCACTGGGTGCTGCTGCGGTACCACCGGTCGCGAGTATTTCCGCGTTTGGAAGTTTGGCGATGCTTGAGGCATCTGGTCCTTCTTTTTTATGCCACTCGCGCAAGCTCAAGTCCATCAAGCCAGGCATGACATAGAAGACCGCGACGGCACCGAGTAGTGCACCGGTGGCGAAGCGCGAAAGATGAGTGTTGTTCCAGATTCCAAGAAAGCCAAGCGAGAAATCGATTGCGAGCGGGGCCGCGGCAGCGAAAAGCCATTTGCGTGGCGGAGTTTCAACCTGCCTTAATGACCGGGCAAGGGGATAAACAATCGTTGCCAGCGTGAAGCCTGCATAAAGACCAGTGCAACGAGCACATACAGCAAACTGATGTTCCGCAATAAAAAATGAGCGTTCTGGAATTTGATGACAAACGTAGCTGAACGCCCGGTAGATCGTCTGACCCCATAACGGATGTCCCGCCTTAACCGCCAGCGGAGCTCCGATGATCAGCGTCATGACTGCGACAGATCCAGCCGCAACAATGAACCACATTGTCAGCGGCCGGCGAATCGAACCGATTTGCGGAACATATTGTGTGGGAGATGCGTGCATTGATCTTTGGTCTTTGTTCTAAAATCTAATCACTGTGTCGGGTCCACCTTCGATGTGCAGCGTATCCACAAACCGGATATGTCTCGACTCGGTGGTCATAACAACTGAATGTGTCCGCTTGCCGCTCCCAAAGAATCTGACCCCCTTCAACAAGGCTCCATCTGTGACGCCGGTGGCCGCGAAGATGATTTTACGCCCCGGCGCGAGATCGTTTGTATCATAAACCTTGTTCGCATCCGTTATGCCCATCGTCTGCAACCGCTCTAACACTTTTTCCTTGGGCGGCACCTTCGACATGTCAACGCCCAGTCGTTCAGGATCGAAAACCAGACGCGCCTGTATCTCACCATTCAGACACTTCATCGCGGCGGCCGTAATCACGCCCTCTGGCGCACCGCCAATGCCCACCAGCGCATGAATGTTTGTTCCGGCAACCGCCGCGGAGATGCCGGCAGAGAGATCACCGTCGCCGATCAAGCGTATGCGAGCACCGGCAGTGCGTACGTCTTCAATCAATTTCTTATGCCGTGAACGATCGAGAACTATCACAGTCAAGTCTTCAACATCGCGACCGAGGCGACGAGCGATGTTCTTCAGGTTATCTTTGACGGGCGCGTCGAGATCCACGACGCCACGCGACGACGGACCGACAACTATCTTGTCCATGTAAAGATCAGGCGCATTCAGCAGCCCGCCCCGTTCAGCCGCCGCCAGAACTGCAATCGCGTTGTTGGCGCCCAGCGCGCAAAGATTCGTACCTTCGAGTGGATCTACCGCAATATCCACCTCGGGGCAAGACTCCGCAAGGTCTTCACCGACGCCGAAACCGCCCCCGACTTCTTCGCCGATGTAAAGCATCGGGGCTTCGTCTCGCTCGCCTTCGCCGATCACGATGCGGCCGCGCATCGGCACCGTGTCCATGACCTCGCGCATCGCCTCAACAGCAACGTGATCGGAATATTTGCGGTCGCCCTTGCCCATCGTGCGCGCGGCGGCAATTGCTGCTGCTTCGCAAACGCGCAAGAAATCCAGAGACAGCTCGCGCTCCGTCTTTAACTCGTCGCCCATCTCTCTCAGCTCTCCTGAATTCGGAAGTTTGGCTGCGAATAGCGTAAAGTGCGAGCCCTCGCAGTTGAAGAAGTGCAGACTCATACTAACAGAGCGCTTGGGTTATTTGTAGTTGCGACGCCTGTGGTTATTTTGAACCGGCAGGACATCAGGTTCTCGAAGCTCAATGTCCCCATGCTGGTGTACATGCGCCCTGACGGTTAAGATGGTTTCGGACTCACCGTTTTCCGGTCCGCAAACTTCACGAAGGACTCGGCGCAAGATAAAGTCTGGCTTTCCGATGACTAGACTCTCGTTTTCAGCGAATCGGAAACAAACTCTGGCGTGCCCTTCGAAAGACAGCTAGAATGCGGCAGTACGATGCCTTTTTAATGCCAGCTATGGCGATGTTCGGCTCTGTGCTTTCGGCCTGTAAGCAGGCAGCCTCAGCATTGCAGGAGAGACTTTATTAATGGCTACCATATTGATCGTCGATGATGACAACCTCGTTAGAGATCAGCTTTGCGAGCTCTTGTCTCCTTCCCACGAGTGTCATACAGCGGACCGCGCGGAACAGGCCCTTGCTTATCTCGATATCGAAACTTACGACGCTGTGCTTACTGACATTTATATGCCGGGACTAAGCGGCCGCGACCTTCTCAAATACATTCAAGCAAAACATCCCACCACTCCAGTGATTGTGATAACGGGAATGATGAATGCGGAGGAAGAAACAGATGGAAGAGAATATCTCAATCTGGGAGCTTTCGCGTTTTTCAACAAGCCTTTCAAACTGGAAGAAATCGAAGATGCGGTCGAGCGCGCCATCACGCGCCACAGAGAACTTGCCCGCGTCGCTCCAAGCGAGAAACCGACCGAGAATGAACCGCCTCCTGATGCTGAAATCTCAAGCTAGCAATGGAACGGAAACCTCCACGCCCTCCGCCGCGTAATAGACGCCGGTACTCAATCCATCTAAGTAGTCACAGAAGGAATAGGTCTAATGCAAAATAAAATCCTTCGCGCCTTCTTGTCAGTGGTGCTGGTCACGATAGCCTTTCTTTCAACGACATCCCGGCTTTCGTCAGTAAATGCCGCAAATTACCGCGAACAAGTTCCATTGTCTCAGGCTGTTTCGGGAATTGAAGGCAACTGGCTGGGCGCACTTGAAGTGAGTGGCTTCAAACTCCGGCTGGCGCTCAAAATCTCAAAGACTGCAGACGGCAAGTTCACCGCAAAGATGGATAGCCTCGATCAAAACGCCAAGGATTTGGCAGTGGATACGATCACCTTTCAGGACGGCACACTGAAATTTGAAATGAAGGCCCTGAACGCCTCTTATGTGGGCACGCTAAGCAAAGACGGCTCGCAGTTTAATGGACAGTTTACGCAGGGTGCTACCTTCCCGCTGGACTTCAAACGCGTTACCGACTTGTCACAGCTGGAGCTAAAGCGGCCGCAAACTCCAAAGAAGCCATACCCGTATGAAGAGGAGGAAGTCTCCTACGAAAACAAGCAGGATCACGTAACGATTGCCGCCACTCTAACACTACTACGCGGGACCGGTCCGTTTCCGGCCGTAGTATTGATCACAGGTTCAGGTCCCCAGGACTGCAACGAGTCGTTGCTTGGTCATCAGCCTTTTCTGGTGCTGGCCGACTACCTGACCCGGCGTGGCATCGCAGTTTTGCGCTCGGATGATCGCGGTGTCGGTGGCACTTCAAAAGGTGGACCAAACGACACGACGGAGAATTTCGCGGAGGATGCACTTGCAGGTGTTGAGTTTTTGAAAACTCGTAAAGAGATCAATCCGAAACAGATCGGACTCATAGGTCATAGCGAAGGTGGTGTGGCGGCACCCATGGTCGCCGCAAAATCAGGAGACGTGGCCTTCATCGTGTTAATGGCCGGGCCCGGCATTCCCGGGGAAAAACTGGTGTTGCAGCAAAGTCGCTTGATATCGGCCGCTGAGTGCGAAAAACAGGTCGAGCTCTCGATGGCGGAGACTCAACAGCTCATGGTTACCGTCATGCAGGAAAAGGACGCCGCTGTTGCAGTACAGAAGCTACAAAAAGCAGCAGCCGAGAATGGGGAGGCGGCTAGAAAGAAATTGGAAGCGCAATTGAAAGGTATGGAGGCAAAGAATTTCGCCTTCGCCACTCCATGGTTCCGTTATTTTCTTGGCTACGATCCGCGGCCGACGTTGATGAAAGTTCATGTCCCCGTGCTTGCAATCAATGGCGAGAAGGATCTCCAGGTGCCGGCCAGGGAAGACCTGGATGCAATCGACCAGGCATTGAAGGAGGCAGGCAATCGAGACTACAAGATCGTGCTGCTGCCCAATTTGAACCACCTGTTCCAAACAACGAAAACAGGCGCGCCATCCGAATATGCCCAGATTGAGGAGACTATCGCCCCGATTGCGCTACAAACCATCGGCGATTGGATCCTGGCCCATACAACACCTCCGGCTAACTAACCTGTTCCTTGCAGTGATTAGGAAGCCGCCAGTTTTTTAGCCACCGCGTC
>DATBRN010000194.1:0-17628 GCA_036560225.1 Pyrinomonadaceae bacterium
TCACTCATATCGGAGTGCCACCAACGGATCGACTTTAGTCGCACGTCGCGCCGGGATGTAACATGCGAGCAGTGCGACGACTAACAATGCGACCGCCACCAGTCCGAACGTGGCCGCATCCGTCGGTGAAACTCCAAACAACAGACTCGCCATCAATCGCGTTAGTGCGAAGGCTCCCGCCAGGCCAATCACGATCCCTCCGAGCACGAGTTTTAATCCCTCGCGCATAAATAGCTTCAATACATCGGTCTTATCCGCGCCGACGGCCATGCGTATACCGACTTCATGCGTGCGTTGGGCCACCGTGTATGAAGTCACCCCGTATACGCCGATCGCAGCCAGCATCAGCGCCAGCGCCGCGAGAATGGAAAGCAGCCCGGTGTTAAATCTCTTCGGCGAAACCTCGCGAGCCAGAATTTGCTCGAGCGTGGAAACCTCGGTAACCGGCAGGTCCTTATCCAGAGTATGGATTTCGTGACTGATGGCGACGGCGAGGCTTTGTGGATCGGAGTGCACGGCCCGCACTGAAAGCACTGGGTTTCGTTGTGCAGCGCGACCCATCGGTGTGTAGATCTTGATGAGAGGTTTGGATTCAGAACCGTAAATCTTCACCTCTTTGACTATCCCAATCACTTCATGCCAGTTTGGGCTGTCGTATTTGATGTGTTTGCCCACCGCCTCTTCGTTGGGTCAGAAACGGCGTGCGAGGTTCTCGTCGATCAGAACGACGGGCTTCCCTTGGCTGTCCTCATCTTTAGTAAAGGTCCGTCCTTTAAGGATCGGTATTCTCATCGTCTTGAAATAGTCCGCGCTGACGATGGCCCAATCGACATTGATCATTTCGCCGGGATTTAGGGGGGATTGACCTTCTGGGAAGATGTCGTTCGTCCAGCCGCCGCCAAAGCCGGGCAAACTGGCGCAAAGCGTTGCGGACTCGACCTCTGGTTGGCTCTGAACGCGATCGAGGATTTGTTGTAGCAGGCGGGCAAGTTCACCCTTACCGCGATACCGGCTACGCGATATCTTGAGATCCATTGTCAAAACGTTCTGCGGCTGAAATCCAACTTCCGTGTTGGCCAGGCGCAACATACTCTTGATTAGCAACCCTGCTCCGGCCAGCAAAGCAACTGACAGTGCCACCTCGGCGATAACGAGAGCGCTTCGCAGTCTCTTCCCTTCTCGCTCACTTGTAGTGGCGCCACTGTCTTTCAGGGCTTCCTGCAACTGCGCTTTCGAGAACCTCAAGGCGGGAGCCATCCCAAACGCGAGACCGCTCAGGAGAGAGATCGCCAGATTGAATCCCAGCACACGATAGCTAAGGTGCAGACTTTCGAGCCGCGGGATTGTCTCGTGGGCAACGCGCGCCAATAGCGCCATGCTCCAGGAGGCCAACAACAATCCAACCACTCCGCCCGCTAACGACAGAACTAAACTCTCGGCCAGCAGTTGCCGCACGATCCTGCCGCGCGAGGCGCCGAGCGCAGCCCGCACAGCAAACTCTTTCCGTCTGGTCGCCGCTCGTGCCAGCAGCAGGTTCGCGACGTTGGCGCAGGCAATTAGCAGAACCAACCCCACGGCGCCGAAAAGAATGTAGAGCGCTGGTTTCACATTTCCCGTGATGCTGTCCTGTAACGAAACCACGTTCGCGCGATTCGCACCGGCGTTCTCCACCGGATACTCGCGCGCCAGTTGCTGCGCGATTGCGTTCATCTCCGCGCGTGCCTGCTCCACGCTAACCCCGGGCTTAAGCCGGCCGATGACGTTGCCGGCAATGCGCACGTCTCTTTGGTTCCAATTCTGCGCACCGACGGGCATCCATAATGGTGGTGGTCCCTGATGCGTGAAGCTCTCCGGCATCACGCCAATAACCGTGTAGGCTCGATCGTCGAGCGTTATCGCCTTGCCTACGATGTCTTTGTCGGATGCGAATTGGCTTTGCCAGAAACCGTGGCTGAGCACGACAACGGGATTGGCGCCTGGGGTGTCATCGTCCGCGCTAAAAACGCGTCCCATAAACGGACCCACCCGCATAACCCTGAAATAGTCAGGCGCTACCAGGCGTGCGTTCAGGTTCACTGGTTGATCGGTGCCTGTCAGCGTTACCGACCAACCGCGAAACGGCGACATCGCTTCAAAGCTCTTACTTCGCGCTCGCCAGTCGAGGAAGTTCGGATAAGACAGCCAACGGTTCGCTACTTCGGGGCCAGACTCGTTCATCCAGACCAGCCGGTCGGGCTCGACGAACGGCAACGGTCTGAAGATCACGGCATTTATCACACTGAACATCGCCGTGTTCGCGCCAATACCCAACGCCAACGTGACGATTGCGAGTAGCGTTAGACTTCGACGCTTCAGTAAGCTTCTAACGCCGTAGCGAATGTCTCTAAGAAGTGTATCCATCCCGTCCTCACGTTCCAGTTTGTAGTTGGAGCTTTTCGGGTCCCCTTCTTTTTCTCTACTGTCTTTTCCTTTTAGTCCTTTTGGTTTTTGCTCTAATGGTTCCTTGTTTGGTTTTTGATCTGAGATCTCAAATCTGAGATCTCAGATAGTTTCTTAATCTGAGAACCTGGAACGCTTTCAATCCGCAATCAGCAATCCGAAATCCGAAATCGGTTCACTCGTACCTAAGCGCTACCAACGGATCGACCTTGGTTGCCCGTCGCGCCGGGATGTAGCAAGCCAACAACGCAACCAGCGTCAGCAACAACGTAATGACCACGAAAGTAAGCGGGTCAGTAACACTGACTCCGAACAGCAGCGTCTTCAGCAAGCGTGTCAGCGCAAACGACGCGAACAAACCAACCGCTATGCCGACGGAAATCAACAGCATTCCCTGTCTCAAAATCATCTTCAATACATCGCCGACTTGCGCTCCAAGCGCCATGCGAATGCCAAACTCATGCGTCCGCTGAGTGACGCTGTAGGCTGTTATTCCGTAGATACCTGCGGCTGACAGCAGCAGCGCGATTCCACTGAATAGACCTAGCAGGATCAGATTGAAACGGGGCTGCGTCACTGCATCACTCACAATGTGTTCCATCGTTTTCACGTCTGAGACAGCGGCCGACTTGTCCACTTCCGACGCTGCTCGACGGACCGACGCCGCTAAAGTGGTAGGTTCGACCGAAGTCCTGACAACCACGTACATGTTGGGAAACGCGTCCTGCAGCATTGGAAGATAGAAATCAGGGACAGGTTCTTCCCGCAGCTCCAGACTTCTGACATTGGCCGCGACGCCGACAATCTCCCACCAAACCGGCTGTCCTTTCGCGTCCGTATTGCCGAAGTTAATTCTCTTTCCAATCGGGTTTTCGTTTGGGAAGTCGTGTGCTGCCAGAGCCTGGTTGATGATCATCACCAGCGGCGCACCTTCAATGTCGCGGTCAGAGAAGGCACGCCCCTGCACCACGGGAATGTTCATCGCGCGAAAATAATCTGGACTTACGCTGCGATAATTCCCGCCGGGCCACTTGTCGATGGTAAGCGGTGGGCGGCCTTCGATTCTGAATCCAGCGGTCGGCCCCTTGCCCAGCGGCAGTGTATTGATTGCTCCTACTTCCGAAACACCGGGAATGGCCTTGATGCGCTGCATTGTCTGACTGTAGAACGAGCTGTAATCAGCGTCGCGACGATAGTTGCTGCCCGCCGGTGAGAGCTGCAGGGTCAGCACCTGCTCCGAAGTAAAACCGGTATTGACTGATTGCAATTGCAGGAAACTGCGAAACAAAAGACCGGCGCCAGCCAGCAGGACAACTGACAACGCCACCTCGCCAACGATCAGGAGGCTCCGCAAACGGTTGTGCCGCCGGCCGCTCGACGCGCCTCGTCCAGTCTCTTTTAGCGACTCTTGAAGGTCGGTCCTGGAAGCTTGCAACGCAGGCGCGAAACCAAAAAGAATTCCCGTTAACACGGAAGCCATCAAGGCAAAACCAAGCACACGCCAATCCAGATTGATTTCGCCCAGACGTGGAAAGTCCCGCGGCAACAGCTTTGTCATCAAAGCGACGCCCCACAGAGCCAGCAAGAGTCCTGCTATGCCGCCCGCGAATGCCAACATCATGCTTTCGGTGAGCAACTGTCGCATCACGCGCCATCGGGAGGCGCCCAGCGCGGTGCGGATCGCCATCTCTTTCTGTCGCGTGGCTGCACTGGCCAGGAGCAAGTTCGCTACATTCGCGCAGGCAATGAGCAATACGAAACCTACTGCTCCAAATAACAGCAGTAGCATCGGGCCAGTCTCCCCGACCAGATGTGTATGCAAAGAAACGACGCGACTGAAACGGCGATTGTTGGTGTCGGGGTATTGTTGCCGCAGTCGCGTCGTAATCGTTTCCATTTCAGCTACTGCCTGAGGCAACGACACGCCGGGTTTGAGTAGCGCTACGGTGGCCAGCATACCGAAACCACGGACCTGAGTTGGGTCCTGGGTTTCGTTCAAAGTCGGCGCAAGCTTGAAAGGCGGTAACCACACATCAGTTTTGTCAGGATATTGGAAGCCGGCTGGTGCAATGCCGACGACTGTGTAGCTCGCGCCGTCGAGCGTGATCGGTTTGCCTAACAGCGCGGCATCTCCGCCAAAGACTCTTTGCCACAGCCCGTAGCTGATGACGACGATAGGAGCGTGACCTGCCTGTTCATCCGACGGAATGAAGAACCGTCCGCTGTGAGGTTCGACGCCGAACACTGAAAAGAAATTAGCGGACGTCATTGCCAGGTCTACCCGTTCAGCTTGATCGGTAAGAGCGAGATTTGCAGGCCGAGTGAGTATCGCGGCGAGTTGTTCAAAGACGGTGTTTTGGGCGCGCCAGTCAAGGAAATTCGCGGGAGTAACCTGGACTCGTTTGCCTTCACGATTGAATTCCTGAATGGCGATCAGCCGTTCGGCTCGAGCGTAAGGCAAGGGCCTTAACAGTACGGTGTTGACAACGCTGAAGATTGCCGAGCTCGCGCCGACACCTACGGTCAGCGTAATCACAACAATTGCCGTGAAGCCGGGATGCTTGAACAAACTCCGAATACCGTAGCGAATGTCCTTTAATATGGAGCCCATAGTCTTTGTCTTCCCTGCTTTCGTTGCTTTCCTTCCGAAATCCACAATCCGAAATCCGAAATCGGTTCATTCGTTTCTGAGGGCTACCAACGGATCAACCTTCGTCGCGCGTCTTGCCGGAATAAAACAGGCCAAAAAGGCGACGACGATCAGACACACGGCTACACCGGCGAACGTAGTCCGGTCCGTAGGCGTGACCTGAAACAACAAGCTCGCCAGCAATCGCGTCAGGGCAAACGATCCGGCCAGGCCGATTGCGACTCCGATCAGCGCGAGTGACATTCCGTTTTTCACTACCAACTTCAAAACATCGAACGATCGCGCGCCGAGTGCCATGCGGATACCAATCTCCTGCGTCCGCTGACTCACCGCGTAAGACATCACACCGTAAATTCCGACAATTGCCAGCACCAGTGCGACCCCGGCGAATACTGCCAACAACAACATGTTGAATCGCCGTCCCGACGTTGACTCTGCCAGAAGCTGTTGCATCGTCTTGGCGTTATCGAGCGGCAAGTCTTTATCAATCGTTTGCATCTGACTCTTCATCGCAGCAATCAGACTTAAAGGGTTCGAGGTGGTAGTGCGGACCACAATACTCATTCGCGGGGATGTGACTTGAAGGTAAGGAAAGTAGACTTCCGGCTTCGCGTTTGAATCCAGGCCGAGTTGTTTTACATCTCCGATTATCCCGACGATTGACATCCACGACTGTCCGTCATCGAAAGTAATTCGCTTACCAATCGGGTCCTCGCCGGGAAAATAAATGCGAGCCAGGTCATTGTTGATGATCGCCGCCGCAGGCGCGTCGCTCTTGTCTCGATCGGAGAAATCGCGACCTTTGATCAAACTGATGCCGAGCGTCTTGAAATAACCAGGACTGACGCTACGAGTGTTGATGATCATCTCTTTTCCCGCTTCCGGCTCGGGACGTCCTTCAATGCGAAAGTCAGAACCAGAAAGGTTCAGTGTCAACGGAAGTCCTGTGGTTGCCGCCGCGGACTGTACCCCGGGCACTGATTGCAGTCGCGCCAGCGCCTCCTGAAAAAACGCCACCTGCTGACGATCTTCGGGATACCGGGAACTCGAAACGGATAGGTTTACTGTCAATACCTGGTCGGGATTGAACCCAAGATCCATTTGCTGTAACCGAACGAAGCTCTTGATCATCAGGCCGGCGCCAATGAGCAGAACGAGAGATAGAGCCACCTCGATCGAAACAAGCGCTCCGCGCAGGCGTTTGCCGGTTGCGCTTCCCAGCGAGCCTCTTGAACTCTCTTTAAGCGCTTCGTTCAGATCAGGCTTGGACGAATGAAACGTTGGAATCAGACCGAACAGGAGTCCGGTAACGAGCGAGACTGCCAGCGTGAAACCAAACACGCGAGCGTCAAATCCGACTTCATCAATCCGGGGAATATTTTCCGGTGCGAGCGCGATCAGCGCATTGGTGCCCCAAACTGCAAGTAACAACCCCAAGCCACCGCCGGCCAGCGAGAGCATCAGGCTTTCAGTCAGTAGCAACCGCAGGACAGACAGCCGGCTCGCCCCCAGTGCGGTGCGAATCGCAATCTCTTTTTGTCGCGAGGCTGCACGCGCCAGCAAAAGGTTTGCGATGTTTGCGCAAGCTATCAACAGCAGAAAGGCAACGGCGCCAAGCAGCACCAACAAAGCCGGGCGGATTGTTTTCACCGTTTGCTCTTGCGTTGCAACCAGACTTATCCCAACGCCACTGTTGCCATCCGGATACTGTTGTTCCAGACGGCTTTCAATTGCCGTCATGTCTGCTCGCGCCTGAGTAATCGTCATGCCCGGCTTTAGGCGGCCGAGAGCAAAAAACGAATAGCTGCCGCGCACCGTCTCTTTGCTGGTGGGCGCGAGCGGTACATACAGATCCGTCGGTTCATTCAGCACCCTTCCGAGGTATCCAAAACCTACCGGAAACTGAAAACTGGCGGGCATGACACCGACGACGGTGTAACTTTGGTTATTGAGTGTTAGCGACTTCCCTAAAATTGCCGAATCGGACCCGAAGTGACTCTGCCAAACACCATGGCTCAAGATCACCACGCGATTGGCGCCCTCCCTGTCTTCCTCCGGTAGAAATACTCGTCCAAGCAATGGCGTGGCACCGACAAGCGGAAAAAGATTGGCCGAGGTTCGAACCGCACTGAGCCGTGCCGGCTCACCTGCTCCGGTGAGATTAAGGTTGGTGAATGTATAAGCTGAGATCTGATCGAAGGTATGGTTTTGATCTATCCAGTCGCGCATGTTAGCCAGGGAGATCGGCATCTCATACAAACCGCGCTGCGGGCTTTCTTCCCAAATGGTCACGAGTCGATCCGGCTGGTTGTAGGGCAGTGGACGAAGGAGCACGGCGTTGATAACACTGAACATGGCGGTGTTAGCGCCAATTCCCAAGGCGAGCGTGACGATGGCGATGGCCGTGAAGGCTGGAGTCTTAAGCAGGCTCCGAATGCCGTAGCGAATGTCCTTAATTAGTGTCTGCATAGTTCTAGTCTTCGCCTTTCGGCCTGGTTTTTGCTTTCTCAATCCGCGATCTGAAATCCGAAATCAGAGATCGATTCACTCGCTTCTTAGTGCGACCAACGGATCAACCTTCGTTGCACGTCTGGCCGGAATGAGACAGGCCACGAATGCCACAACGATCAAAAGCACGGAGACAGCAGTGAACGTCATTGCATCGGTGGACGTAACGCCAAACAACAAACTCGACATGACGCGCGTCACGGCAAACGCACCTGCCAGTCCAATTGCGGCTCCAACCCCAGCCAACAACATTCCACTTTTCAACACGAGTTTCAGTACGTCGCTTACGCGAGCGCCCAGGGCCATGCGGATTCCGATCTCTTGTGTGCGCTGAGCAACTGCGTACGACGTAACGCCGTATATGCCCATTGCCGCCAGCAACAGGGCCACCGTTCCAAAGAGGCCGAAGATCACCAGGCTGAACCGGTGCTGATCCAGCGATGATGAGAAGACCTGGTCGAGCGTGCGGAAGTTGAGTGGCAGCTGCGAGTCGAGTGATCGAACCGCCTGGCGCATAGCCGGTACTAACGCCGAAGGCGCGACTCGAGCACGAACCACTACGGCCATGCTGGACGATGGTGGCCGTTGCAGGGCATTACCGTAGACCGTGGGGCTAGTGGCCGAATCAAGCCCCTGGTCGTGCACATCACCCACAACTCCGACGACGTGCAGCAGATGCAGGTCTCCGTCCATATTTCCAAACTGAATTGTTTGTCCGATTGGATTCTGGTTTGGCCAGTATTTCCTGGCCATTGACTCGCTGATGACCGCAGAATGCGGCGAGTCAGGCTGATCGCTTCGATCGAAGGTCTTGCCCTGCAGGAGCGGGATGCCCATGGCTGCAAAATAGCCGGAGCTGGCTACCCGATATTCAGCAGAGCCGGTCAGCGCTGGGTTGTTATTGATTAAGAAGGTTCCGTCTCCTCCTCCTGGCCTCAGCGGCAGTACATTGATCGCGCCCGCTGCAGTCACACCGGGTAGCTGGCTCAACCGATCCAGCAGTTGCTGTTGAAATAGTCTTTGTCTTTCTCCTTCTGCGCTGATTTGAACGGTCTTTTCTGGCGCAATGCCCCTCTCACGCAAACGTCGATATGCTTGTAGGAATTCCTGATACTGTTTCTCGTTGAAGCGAATACTGGGCAGGGACAACTCCATGGCCACCGCGCTCTCCGTGCGAAAGCCAGGATCGACTTGCAGCAGACGGTAGAAACTTTTTCCGAGCAGCCCCGCGGCGACCAGCAAAATCAGCGTCAACGCCATCTGGGCCACGATCAGCAAACTTCGCAACCGGTGACCCGCAGCGCCAGATTGAGTTAGCCCGGTCTCCCTGAGACTCGCTTCAAGATTACTGCTCGAGAAGCGAAGCAAGGGCACAACGCCAAGCACGACTGCAACCAGGAAGGAAAGGCCCAGGGTGAAGGCGATGGCTCTCACATTGACGCCGATTTCATTCGCACGCGGCAGGCCCTGCTGGTTCAACTTGACTAATAGATCAACTCCCAAAAACGAAAGCAATACACCTAATGCTCCGGCAGCAAAAGCCAGCAACAGGTTCTCGGTGATAAACTGCCACGCCAAATCTAGGCGAGTTGCGCCCAACGCTGAGCGCACCGCAAACTCTCTTTGTCGCGCGGTCACCTGGGCCAGCAGAAGGTTCGCTACATTTGCGCAAGCCACCACCAGCAAACATCCGACTGCCACGAAAATCATCATTAACGCGCCGCGAACGTTTCCAACCATATCCTCCTGCTGTGGAATCAGAGTGAAATCCACCGCGTCGATTTCCGAGCCGTGTTCTTGTTTGAGTTGTTTGGCAATAGTGCTCAACTCAGCGCGCGCCTGTTCAATGCTGACACCTGGAAGTAGCCGCGCAACGACCCTCCAGTTATGCGCGGAGCGTGAGGTTTCCGCTACAGATGTTTCCCGCGGGAACCAAACCTCTGCGTTTTGCGGAAAGTCGAAACCGGGAGGCATCACTCCGACAACGGAGGCACTCTGATCTGAGATCCTGAGGGTCGTTCCGGTTAAGTCTGTTTTTCCTCCAAGTATTCGGCGCCAAAAATCATAGCTGACCACGACCACAGGCACGGCGCCTGGCCTGCTTTCTTCCGGAGCAAACGTGCGACCAAGAAACGGCTGCGTTCCGAGCACTCGGAAAAAGTCGCCCGACACTCGAAACGTCATCGCGCGCGCCGGCTCGCTACCTCCGGTAACGGTTACTTTTGCCCCGTTGTATTGAGCGACAGCCTCAAGAGTACGGGCGCGAGTGCGGACATCAAGAAAATTGGGTTCGGCGAACTGTATTTGCCCACCCTTCGAGTTAAGTTCATGTAGCTGAGCGATACGTTCCGCGTCGGGATAAGGCAATGAGCGCAACAGCACCGCGTCAACGACGCTGAAGATCGCGGTACACGCGCCGATGCCAAGTGCCAGTGTCAGCCCGGCAATTGACGTAAAGCCACGCCGTTTCAACAGGCTCCTTATGCCATAGCGAACGTGCTGGAATAGTTTTTCCATGCCTGGCTGTCCTCTTTGTCGGAACAGTGTTCAGCTTCGCGGCTTCACATTTCAGACAGATGCACCGCGGAACATGCTCCGAGCTCCAGCTTTGATTTGTCTGCTTGCCTGAACGCTAATCGCAATCTTCAACCTGCGCCCGATCAGCCCGCGTCCATAGTTAATGTCGAATTCGAAGCGATCCAGCTCGGTCTGCGCTGTGTAATAGACAACCTGTTCTCCATTCGGCGAAGAGCTGCGGTCTACCTCGTTAACGTCCAATAACACTTCTCTGCTCTTGTCTTTGATCGTCAGCGATCCGGTAACGCGCAGAGAGTCTCTGTCTCGACCGCGTTCCACTCTCGTGCTTTCGAAGCGAATCTCCGGATAGCGATCCACTTCGAGAAAATCAGCCGAGCACAGGTGTGCGTCGCGACGCATGACTCCTGACTCAATGCTCGCCGCCTTGATCGCGGCCGTGACTGATGAGCGGCAAATATCCGATTCGTCGAGCATCAGGTTGCCTTCGAGATTGTTGAAGTGTCCTTTCACGTCAAAGAACAAAAGGTTTTTGACGGTAAACTCCACGGTGGTATGCGCGGCATCGATCAGCCAAACAGTCTGGGTGTCACTTCCAAGTCTTCCATCTGTTTGCATCTGCCGCCTCCTTCAAAATCGGAATGCGTGCCACGCTCATTCATCTCTTAGCGCTACTAACGGATCGACTTTCGTTGCTCGTCGTGCCGGGATATAGCAGGCCAGCAACGCCACAACGATCAGGGATATCGCGACCCCAGCAAACGTGGCCTTGTCAGTCGGCGACACCTGGAACAACAAATTCGCCAGCAATCGTGTCAACGCGAACGCCCCGGCCAAGCCAATCGCCACACCGATCAGGGCCAGTGACATGCCGTTTCCAATTACTAACTTCAGAACGTCCACGGCTCGGGCGCCAAGTGCCATGCGGATACCGATCTCCTGCGTGCGCTGCGCAACGGCGTAGGACATGACGCCGTAGATTCCCACCGAAGCCAGCAACAAGGCGCTCAGCGCAAACACCGCCAGGATGTAAGTCATCAGGCGCTTCGGGGAAATTCGCTCGTCAATCATCTGACTCACGGTCTTCACGTTTGAAACAGGCAAACCCGGATCGAGCGCGCGCACTTCGCTACGCAAAGCAGCAACCAAGCGAGTCGGATCCTGAGTGCCGCGAATGACCAGATTCATGGTTCGATTTGCATATTGGGAGTAAGGCAGGTATGAGGTAGGGTCGATCGCCTCTTCGAGATCATCGTTTGTTACATCTGCCACGACGCCGATGATTTCCTGCGTTTGTTTATCGTCACCTCTAAGATGAACTCGCTGGCCGACCGGCTCCAGCCCGGGGAGGAACCTTTTTGCAAATGTCTCGTTGACCAAAATAACGCGGCCTGCATTCATGTCATCCTGGGCCGTAAACAAGCGGCCTCGTCGCAGCGCCATGCCGATGGCCTCGAAGTAACCAGGCGTAGCCACACGTACTTCAACGTACGGCTCCTCACCTTTGCGGAAAGGCGGTTGCCCGACAATCTGAAAGTTGCTGCTATTGTTTACTGAGCTAAACGGAACTATGTTGGTCGCGCCGCTTTTGATCACTCCGGGCAACGTCGCGACGCGACTTAGGAGCTGCTGAAAGAAGTCGAGCCTCTTTGTCTTGTCGTCATAGCTGTCTGGCGGCAGTGAAATCTCCATCGCCAGGACGTTCTCGGGTTTAATGCCGAGATCGGCACGGAGTATCTCGATAAAGCTTCGGACCATTAGGCCGGCGCCGATAAGCAACACGAGCGATAAGGCCACTTCAGAAACAACCAGCACACTCCGCAACCGTTTGTGGCCGGCTCTGCCTGAGTCGCCCTTACCACCCGCCTTGAGCGCTTGATTCAGATTGGTTCTGGTTGAATGCCAGACCGCCGCAAGACCCGCAACGCTACCCGCGAGTACTGACACGACGAAGGTAAAAGCGAGAACGGTGAAGTTGATTCCAAGACGGCTCCAACCAGGAATGAACTTTGAAAAACCTTCAGGAATGCCATGGGCCAATGCCTGGATGGCCCATACGGATACAAGTAAACCCAGGGCTCCACCCAACAACCCGAGAAGCGCGCTTTCCGTAAGTGCCTGCCCAATCAGACGAGCGCGGCTCGCGCCCAGCGCCAGTCGCACTGCCGTCTCGCGCTGCCGCGATGTCGCTCGCACCAGGAGCAGATTGGCGACGTTTGCGCAGGCGATCAGCAGTACAAACACGACTGCGCCCATCAGGATCGGCACGCCCGTGCGCGCTCCTCTGACTGCGTCATCGGTTAGTGTTACGACGGAAACGTCGCGTCCGGTGTTCGTTTGTGGGTACTGTTGTTGCGCGCGAGTGGCGATACCATGCAGATCGGCCCTCGCCTGAGCGACCGTGACGCCCGGCTTCAACAAGCCTATCACTCTAAGGTAGTGACTCTGTCGATTCTGTTGATCTTCGCTGCCGAGGACGAGCGGAGTCCACATCTCGCCGCCGTTGTACGGATAGTTGAAGTCCGCCGGCATTACGCCAACGACTGTGAAAGCTTTTCGGTTCAGCGTGATCGTCTTACCGACGATCCGCGGATCACCGCTGAGGTGTTGTTGCCAAAAGCTGTGCTTCAACACCACTACTTGCTCGCGCCCAACTTCGCTCTCTTCGGGCAGGAAGGTCCGCCCCAGAGCTGCCTTCACCCCTAACACGTCGAAAAAGCCCTGCGTCACGCCATAACCCGGAAACCGTTCCGGATGATCGCCTTCAGCGAGATTGAACGACTGCTGGTCAATGGCAACTAACTGCTCGCAAACTTTATTTTGTTCGCGCCAGTCGGTGAAGTTTCCCGGTGCAACCGATCCACGGACGGTTCCAATCGCAGGGTTTTGTTCCCACAAAACCAAAAGCCGCTGCTGGTTTGGAAAAGAGAATGGATGCAGAATGAGCGAGTCAAGAGTACTGAAGATAGTGGTATTGGCAGCGATGCCAAGCGCCAGTGTCAGCACCGCAACCAGCGCAAAGCCCGGGTGTTTTATCAGGGAGCGAACTGAGAATCTCAGATCTCGCAGCAATGAACCCATCGCAGTCCTCCCTTTGATATTCAGCCGATTCTGACAACCACCAGCGTTACATCGTCGTTACTCGTAACGCTTTTTCAAGCTCAGACCGTCGCAACTCGCAGCTGTCACATCCAGCAGCAATGAGTTGCCAGTCCTACTTGAGAGTCAGTCGACTCTGACAACCATCAGCGTCGCATCGTCGTAAACTTCGCCATCGCTGAATTCGTTTACCGCGGCCATGACCCGATCGCGCAACTCAGCGGCTCGGAGTTTCTGGCCAATTGTCAGCAGTTCTTGCAGACGTTCTTCGCCGAATTCTTTGCCTGAAGCGTTTGTGGCCTCCGTTACACCATCGGTGAAAAGCACCAAACAGTCGCCGCTGTGCAGATCGATTTCCGCCTCGAGGTAGTGGTGGTCAGGGAAAACGCCAAGCACCGGCCCACCTTCACTAAGTCGGTGGCAACTTCCATCACGAATCAACATGGGCGGACAGTGGCCTGCGTTGGTGTAAGAGAGTCTTTTGTTTTGAGTGTCCAGGAGACCGTAGAAACTGGTGATAAATCTACGAGCCACGATGTTGTCGCACATTATGTTATTGACCCTGAAACAGAGCTCTTCCGGCGCGATCACATCAGACGCATAAGACTTCAGCACCGCCTGCACGTTTGAAACCAACAGCGCTGCCGGCATTCCCTTCCCGGCCACGTCGGCAATGCAAAGGGCCGTATGGCCCTGGCTAAACTTCAGTACATCGAAGTAATCGCCGCCGACAGCTCGCGCCGGTCTCCACGCGACCGCGAGGTCAAATCCCTCGATTTCAGGAAGTGCTCTGGGCATCAAGGCCGCTTGAATCTCTTGCGACTCTTCTAACTCCTGATGCAGTTTGTCACTCTCGGTGCGGCTTTCCGCTTCAAGACGTCTCTGTAGACGCTTCATGCGGCCGATTTCAATTTGAGTGTTGAGACTCTTGAGGAGGCGTGAGTTGTCCCATGGCTTTTGCACGAAGTCGTAGCCGCCGCGATGCATGGCTTCGACGGCAACGTCGACCGATGCCCAGGCGGTGAGAACCACGATGGGTAGCGCGTTATCCAAAGTTTGAATATTCGTTATCAGATCGAGGCCTTCCTGCCCCGACGTCGTATCACGAGCGTAGTTCAGATCCATCAACACCAAATCGAAATTGCTGTGCTTGATTGCCTCCAGCACTTCCGCCGGCGAAGTTACCGCTTCAGTCTGGTAACCGGCAGTTCTCAACAGCAAACGCAGCGCGGCTAGCACGTCTGGCTGATCGTCGGCGATCAACGCCCGTGGTGGTGGCGGCGGCAAGGTGTGTAGTCTGTGAGTTTCCATAACGACTTCGCGGTGCTAGATTTACTCCTTGACTACCCAACCGTCTTCCAGGCGAACTATCCGGTGGCCATATGCGGCGTTGACTTCGGAGTGTGTGACCTGGACGATCGTCGTGCCCTCTTCGTTAAGCTTCTTGAACATGTCCATGATTTCTTTGCCCTGGCTGGAGTGCAGATTTCCTGTAGGTTCGTCGGCGAGAATGACGCGCGGGTTAGCGACCACCGCCCGGGCGATGCCGACAAGTTGCTGCTGACCGCCCGAAAGTTGACTGGGAAAGAGGTCCTTCTTGCCGACGATCTGAAACCGATCCAGCGTGTCGCAAACGATTGATTGCCGTTCTTTTTTGCCGACGTCGCGATAGGAGAGTGGCAATTCGAGGTTCTCGAAGACCGTCTGATCGTCGAGCAGGTGATAGCTTTGAAAAACAAAGCCGATGTTGCGATTGCGCAGGGCGGCGCGTTTTTTCTGATCGAGTTTGTGCACCGCGACGTCCTCAAAGTGGTACTCGCCGGTCCAGGCTGGATCGTGCATTCCGAGGATGTGTAAGAGCGTCGACTTGCCCGCACCTGACGGCCCCATGATCGAAACAAACTCGCCGGGCTTTATATCCAGGTCGATGCGCCGGAGCACAAAGGTCTTCGCCGGGCCGTGCGAGAACGATTTTTCAACGTTGCGGAGAGTAATCATCCTATTGCTCCGAGGCCATTCTCTTTCGCTTCACGCCTTGCATCTTCCACTTCGCGCCGGTTAGCGCCTGCTTCCTCTTCAACGATGAGACCGTCAAACAGGTGTACAATGCGGTCGGCGTGCTGCGCATAACGGGCATCGTGAGTAACCATGCAGATGGTTGCGCCACCGCGATGCAAATCTCTGAGGAGCTCCATCACCGCTTCGCCATTCGTTGAATCAAGGTTGCCGGTCGGCTCATCAGCCAGCAGGATGCTTGGCTGTCCGCAGACCGCGCGCGCCACCGCGACGCGTTGTTGCTGACCGCCTGAAAGTTGACTGGGCAGGTGCTTGGCGCGATGTCCCATGCCGACGCTTTCCAATGCCTCCGTCACGCGTTTCTTTCGCTCGCTGGAGTTCATCCCGCGGTAGGTCAGCGGCAGCTCCACGTTTTCATAGACCGTGAGGTCGCCGATGAGGTTGAAGCTTTGAAAGATGAAGCCAACCTCTCGATTGCGAATCCGGGCGCGCTCAGACAAGGAAAGGTTCTCGACCGGCTTCTCGTTGAGCACGTACTGCCCATCGCTCGGTGTATCGAGCAAGCCGAGTATTGATAACAATGTCGACTTGCCACATCCCGAAGGGCCTGCGATGGAAACGTATTCGCCCTTCTGGATGTCAAGCTGTATTCCGGAAAGTGCGTGAGTCTCGACTTCGTCGGTATAGAACACCTTCTTTACATCTGAAAGGTGGATAAGGGGATCGGGTGAACTCATTTGTAGTCTCCTTGAGGTAGTTAAGAACTCTTTTGGATTTCGGCTTAAGCTGCAGGCGCTCGGCTCAGCCGACCCTGGCTAACAGCATGGCTACGGCCTACTGTTTCGCCGTTGATGTTTAAGGCTATTGCCTCGGCCGTTGGATAGAGGCCTAGCCTCGGAGAAATCGATCAACCCGGTAAGCCCGGGGGTACTACACGGAAGACGGCATAGCCGTAAGACGCAAAGAAACTGGTTACTGTTAACGCACGAGGATGCGGTTGTAGCTATCCATCGTGGATGTATCAGAGATGATGACTTGATCTCCCTCTTTGAGACCGCTGATTATTTCGATGGTGCTTACCGAGCTTCGGCCCAGCATGACCTGAGTGCGCACAGCCTCCCGGCCGTCCGGGCTCAAGCGAAACAGGCCAACAGTTTGTTGTCCCTGTCCGAATGCCGGCCTGCTGACATACAAAACGTCATTGAGGCGCTCGAGTTCGATTGTTCCATCAACACTCAAATCAGGTCTTGCGCTTGGTGGAATCGGACCGGTCAGTGCCACGTCGACTACAAACGTGCCTTCCCGCGCTGCGGGATCTATGCGCTGAACCTCGCCCTGGATAATTCCGTTACGGGTGTCCACGTTGACTGGTTGTCCCAGTTTGACGTCTTTGATTTGAGTCTCCGCAATTTTCAATTCGGCTTTAAGTGAAGCGGGGTCGGCTACTCGCGCGATGTTGAATCCGGGTGTGACCTGCTGGCCTACCTGCACCGTCACCTGCTGCAATACGCCGCTGGTTCCCGCCCGCACCTTCAGCGCGTCGACTTGCTCCTTTTTAAGCTTGGCCAGAGCGCGCAACTGCAATACCCGCGCCTGCTGTGCATTGAGTTGTGCTTTCGTCGACTTGACGCCTACCGCCAGCCGATCCTTCTCGACCTTAAGCCGGTTGCCGAGTTCCTGTACGTGTATGCGTGAAGTCTTCAGCAACAGATCGGGCACAAGGCCTTGTTTGCCCAGCACTTCGTCCGTATCAAGCTGCAATTTCGCCTGGCTGTATTCAGAGTTGATGCTGGCAATCGCAGACTGCTGCGTCATTGACTCGCTTTCCAAACGTGTCCGCAGGCTTTCTTCATCGGCCTGCGCCGCCTTTACTTGAAACTCCGCATCAATGGCTTCCTGCTCGAGCTGCGGATTGGAGAGCTCGACAATTACCGTGTCGTATCCGACTACAACACCGGCCTGAATGGGCGTTTTCTCCACGCGGCCGTCTGCGGGGGCTGGTATGAATCGAACCAACTGAGGCACCAACGTTCCGACGCCGCGGACTTCACGGAGCATCTGCCCTCGTTTGACCGTGTCGATGACGGCGGTTGAACGATCGAGGGTGGGCGCAGCAGGCTTTAGTTTGGTAAGGCCAACGGTTATGCCGGCAATAGCAACCAGACCGCCGACGATGAGAACAGCGGTGCGAATCCGCTTCTTGAGTTTCGATTTTGCGGGGCGCTTAATATCCATTAACTTAACTGTGAACTAACTGCCGTGATTCGGCGAAGGATGTCGGTTTAACTTCGGCTACGTGCATTGGGCGATACACAAAAACTCTCGCACAAACTACAGTTCGCCAGGCTGGCTGGAATCAAAGGTCATGCCAACCCATTTTT
>DATBRN010000195.1:0-10544 GCA_036560225.1 Pyrinomonadaceae bacterium
GGCCATAGCGGTGGCATGCTGTGTGGTGGGGGCACTTTTCACGTCCTAGAAAAGATGGATGGTAAGTGGAAGCCGTTCGAATGGAAGGGATCATGGTGCTCGTGGGTATCATGAAGTTGCCATCGGGCCGCACGCCCAGCAAGCGCTTGCAGCGGACTCGCCGGTGAGCGACCTTTATTCGTAGTTGCGTGGGCGAGCCACTGAAGCGCAGCGTTCGATGCTTCTTTTGAGGACAATATGAACGCTTTTACTCTCACTTTGAAGTTGGCTTTAGTAGTGCTAGTTTCAGCAACGGTCGCTGGAACCGCAGCGGCTCAAAACCGGATACCTCAATTTAGAGATTACTCAGTCTCGGAGGCTTACATCGGCAAGACCGCGCCGCTTGCGCTCGCTCGGGATGATCGAATGTTCAAGACGAGGCTAGCGTGGGCGGCAAAGAACCAGAGGCCTAATTTCGCTGGGCATTACATCCTCACCAGTTGGGGCTGTGGCACCACGTGCTTAATGGGAGCCATCATTGATGCTAAAACAGGCAAGGTGTATTGGTGGGGTTTCAGCATCTGCTGCTGGAGTTCCGACGTGGATGAAAGGTTTCAGCCGATCGAGCTTCGACTCAATAGCAAATTAATTGTTTTCTCAGGTGCCAGAAATGAGAAAGATGGTGATATCGGTGCGCACTTCTATAAGTTTGAGAATGGACGCTTTGTCCATGTCAGGTCTGTACTGAAAGAGAATCAAGAGTGAAGTTGAGAGGTTCAATGGACGCGCATCGAACAAAGCCTTGCAGCTGACGGCGCGATAGCATGCTTCTCAGTAATCTCATTCCTTCTCGGTTAATGCTGATCGCGCGCCGCAGCTGAAGGCCAGCGTTGGGCCGCTAACCAAGTCGGAAACATTGCCAGAGGACCTGAAATGAAAAGAATGTCTCAGCCTTACTATCTCCTACTGGTTTTGGCAGCCTTTCTCCTGTTGTTGTCTCATGCGGTTATCGTTTCAGCTCAAAGTGAATCCACGCCACCTCCCTTTCCTCCGCCCGGCAAGCTCATTGATATCGGCGGCTGGCGCTTGCACCTTAATTGCACAGGTGAAGCCCACACTTCACAGCCGACCGTCTTGCTCGAAGCGGGCAAAGGTGATTTCTCGGTGGAGTGGAGCCTCGTCCAGCCGGGCGTGGCGAAGTTCGCACGCGTCTGTTCGTACGACCGAGCGGGCGATGGATGGAGCGACCTTGGCCCGCACCCGCGCACCATGCATCAGATCGTCTACGAGCTACACACCCTGCTCGACAAGGCCGGCGTGAAACCGCCCCTCGTGCTCGTAGGCCATTCCTATGGCGGCTGGCTGGTGCGTCTCTATGCCTCGACCTACCCGACGGACATCGCCGGTATGGTGCTAGTCGAGGCTGGCGCCGATAACCCGTGGCGCATGTTGCCGGATGGCAAGCTGGTGCGTGCGGCGGAACTTGCGACCGGACGTCCGATTCCCGCCGTGAAGGTATCCAATCCATTGCGCATCAGCGATATCCCGCCGGGCGCTTTGAGCCAAATGAAAGCCGGCCTAGAGGACGTCGCTAAGCACGCGAACGATCCTCCACGCGACAAGCTTCCCACTGACGCTCAGCGTATGCGCACTTGGGCGCTTGGGAATTTGGGCCATGTCGCCGCGGCAGTCAACCCGTTCGAGAACGAAGAGCTCGCGGCTTTGCGAGCTGAGCGAGCGAAAAGCCAACACCCCCTCGGCGATATGCCGCTTATCGTCCTAACCCGCGGGATAGCGGAAAAAGACGACCTCGATGGAAAGACCCTGGAAGAAAACAGGCGCGACCATGCGGCTATAGCGGCGATGTCGCGCAACGGGAAGTTGGTCATCGCCGCGCATAGCGGCCATCACGTCCAGCTCGATGAGCCGGAGCTCGTGATCAAATCGATTCGTGAAGTGCTCGTGGCAGCGCAGAAGTAATGGCCATGGTCCAACCCGCGGCCCAACAAATCGTTGGACGCGAGCGGCGGGGGCGTGTTTCTTAACTAGCTCGGTGCGGCGAAGGATGCTTTGATTCGCGCCGCCGCGTCAACTCGGACGTTGGGCAGCTTCAGTTTCGGATCGTAGATTCTCTTTGGCTGGTAAAGTTAAGAATTAGATGATGATAAGAAAACCAGGTATAAGATGCACATTCACAATGCTACTTTGCGGCTGGCTATCAGTAACAGCCCTTGCCGTAAAGAAAACGGATGAAGCACGCACGTCCTCATTGACGAAAGAGCAATGGCGGCAGGATCTAAACTATCTCGCTAAAGAATTGCCGCGCCGGCACAAGAATGCTTTTCACACCGTCTCGAAAGAGCAATTCGAACGTGCGGTGGCTGAATTGGATGCCGCTATTCCCGCCGTGCAAGAGCATGAGATTCTAATCGGTCTGCGGAGAATAGTCGCCATGATCGGCGACGCGCATACCGCCCTGGCTTCGCCGACAAACTTTCACCGCTACCCGCTGACGTTATACTGGTTCGACAATGAATTGCGCGTGCTCAGAACAACCGCCAGTTACAAACGTGCCCTCGGGGCGCGTGTGGTAGGGGCCGGCGAATTGAATCTTAGCGAGGTGGTTGCAAGAGTCAACACCTTAGTCCCGCACGAAAATGATCAGTTTGTTCGCTACTCTGACGTCAGCCTGCTGCCTCTCGCCGAGGTGCTTCAGGCACTTAAGATCGTGCCGGATTTGCAACGGGCAAAGTGGACGTTTGAAGATGATAACAGGGAGCGCTTCTCGTTGGAGCTGGAAGCCCTGCCGCAGGACGCTAAGATTGACTGGCTCTCGACCTTAAAAGAGGTGCCTCTCTACAGGCAGCGCCTTAACGAATTGATGTGGTTCACAGTGCTTCCAGATTCACAGACGATCTACCTCAACCTCAAAGTTTACCCCGACGCCAGCACCTTCAAGCGCGTGACCGAAGGGTTGTGGAAGCAGGTCGATAGCTCGAACCTTAAGCGCCTTATCGTAGACTTACGACAAAGCAGTGGCGGAGACTTTATAAAGTTTCAAACCCACGTGCTCAAAGAACTCAAGCAGCGCCCAGCATTGCGCAAGCCGGGCAGCCTATACGTCATCATCGGGCGCGGCACCATCTCAGCCGCGATGGTCAACGCCATCGAACTGAGAAAGGAGTTCGGCGCGACCCTCGTCGGTGAGCCGACCGGCTCCAAGCCGAACAACTACTCGGAGAACGATGAGCTCATACTACCGAACTCACACTTGCAGGTCTCTTATTCGACCCGATACTACAAGCTACAAGATCAGGACACACCGTCACTAATGCCTGATAAATTGATTGAGCCTTCATGGGAGGTGTATACGGCGGGGCGCGATCCCGCCGTGGAATGGATACTGTCGCAGCCCTTGAGCAGATGACCGATGCTGAGTCTCGTGTGATTCTCTTAACGGGCTGTCTAACAACGGCAGCACCCGAGCCGCAACAGCGCGGCTCCAAGCTCAATTGGACGACTTGAATGTCAGGGGACGAGGCGGTGCTTCGACTCTACGCTAAGTCTGTTGCTGACGTTGCTCTCGACACTAACGCCGCGCAACAAGTCGTTGGACGCGAGCGGCGGGGGCTTGTTTCGCAACAAGCTTGGTGCGGCGGAGGGCGCTTTGATTCGCGCCGCCGCGTTAACTCAACCGTTAGACATCTTCACTAGACGCCGAGTACTCCGATTTAGCCGGAAACAGAAAATGGAACTTCACGGACAAGCAATGCTCGATTATCTCAACGGAGAAGAAGATGCTTACTGTATCCTGCGGCGTGATGACGGGATCGCTTATCCTCCGATCTATGCGAGACAATTCTTTTATCCAAACGGACTTCCCGAATTAGACAAAATCGCCGTCGAGCGTTGTGCTGGAAGGGTGCTCGATATTGGCGCGGGCGCGGGTTCTCATTCGTTGGCCATTCAGGACCGAGGGCTTGAGGTAACTTCAATTGACATTTCGGCAAAGGCAGTCGCAGTGATGTGCCAACGCGGTTGCCGAGACGCCAGAGTTGGCGATGTGTTTGATTCTTATTCTGAGCCGTTCGATACAATATTGGTGATTCTAAACATTGGGATTGTGCAGAATCTGGATGGGCTTGTGAGATTTTTGAAAAAGCTTGAAACACTGATGACGAACGACGGGCAACTCATCACGGATTCGATAGACCCGCGAAATTCTGAGGACGAGAGTTATCGGAAATATACGCAGGCGAAAATCGCCAAAGGTTGCTATTTGGGCGAGCGGACATTGAGATTCGAGTACCAGGGCCAGACTAGTGATTGGTTTGAATGGATGCACATTGACCCCGAGACTCTCGGCCATTATGTTGATGAGGCTGGGTATTCGATGAATCATCTTGGAAGTGACGGAAAACGATATTTGGTTTCTATCGCCAAAGAATAACGCGATGCCGAACAAATCGTTGGGTGGCTACTTCATACAAGCATGTCGACCTCTTACGCTCTTCTGACTTCATTGGGTATATGTGCCGGCGCGGCCGGGTTGGAAGGTATCTGCGCAGGTGCCGAGGTCAAATCCGTGTTCGCAGGATTGAAAGCACCGGCGTACTCACCGCCTCTTTGGGTCTGGTACATTATCGGGGGCCTTTACTACGGGACGTTCTTCTTCGTTCTCTTTCGCATTCTTATCCACGGTGACGACTCTGCGCTCAGAAATGTGACGCTCGGAATCATTGTTGTAATGATGGCGGCGAACGCGCTGTGGAATTATGTCTTCTTCCGTGCGCAGAATCTATTTGCCAGCGTGATTGTTACTTTTCTGGCGCCCATCATGGATCTTGGATTGTTCGTTTGTTTGACTTGGGTTGACCGAGTTGCGGTTTGGACCTTGATTCCATACTTGATCTATCGGCTGTACTCTCTTTACTGGGCGTATGGCTTGTGGAAACTAAATGGTCATCCCGCCTAACGCCCCCCAACAAATCGTTGGACGCGAGCGGCGGGAGCGTGTTTGTTAACTTGACTCGTCCAGCGATGCTTGAATGAATTCGCGCCGCCGCGTCAACTCTGACGTTAGGCTTCACACAGAGGACCCTTTCGTGCTTCATCCGAACCAATTTTATGTCAACGAGGCTTGGATCGCCTTCAAGTTGAACGATGAACCCATCCACACCGCGTCGGACGGTGATTTCAACTTCATCGCCCTCATGGACGCCGCGAGTTGTTTCATTTTGAGTTCTACTCTCGTACCTGCGAGTGCGGCAGAGCCATCAAAGACGGAAGCCAAGCGCTTGCTGAGGGAGGGGCAAGCACACAAGCAACAGTTTCCCAAGACGCTATTCATACCAAGCGAGCAGCCCGCGAACCTCCTGACTGTCGAAGCCGAACGCGAGGGCATCACCATAGTTCGCGTTCCAGAGGATCAGCTTCTGCTGTTCATCGCTGAAGCCAGAGAGGACTTTAGAGAACGCTTCAGCGGTGGCAGCACACAGTGAAGCCTAACCCCTTCCATCGAGCGGAAGTCTTCCAGCAAGCTTCGCTTGCTTCCAGCCGCGGCTCATGTCAAACGTTAGGCCCCTGTTTACGTATGCACGGTATCAAGAAAACGTTTTTGAATTCGGATGGAACACGGAAGGTTGAAGTGTTTGAACGTGCTGACAACACATTTGGGTTCGAAGAGCTCGAGTTTTGGCAGGAGGAGCAAGCATGGCTTCCCGTTGGTAAGTATTCGATTGCTATCATTGATTCTCTTGAACATGCTATCAAAGAAGCTAAGGGGCGCGTTGTGTGGTTATTGCACGAGGCCTAACAAAGCCTTGCAGCTGACGGCGCGATAGCATCTTTCTCAAGTAACTTTGTTCTCTCAGGCTCGGATGCTGATCGCGCGCCGCAGCTGAAGGCCAGCGTTCGATGCTTCGTGCTTTTAAAGGTATGAGAATAAACACTCTCACGCTTCTGTTTATATCGGCGCTCCTTACTGCGTCCTCATGTGGTTCCTTCGGCGGTGCGCGCTCTAATCCCTCAATTGAGAGCTTAGTTGGTCAGAACGTTGAGGTGACCTTCTCCCATGACTTGGGCGTCCTTTGGCTGTCGAATTATTCTTACCCTAACCTCGTGCTTCAGTCGCGTGACGGGAACAGGTTAGTGTTTCGAGACATAAGCGGTAAATTCTTGAAAGAGAATGAAGCTCGCTTGGACGGAGTTGATAGGTTTAATTATGGCGCGGAGACGATGAATCAAATGCCCCGGGTACTACCGGAAGGTAGGTTCTCCGTCCGGCTTGAGGATATTGAAAGCATCTCGAAAGGTGGCAGAGTCGTGTGGCAAGGCCGCAACGCACATAACAAAGCCTTGCAGCTGACGGCGCGGTAGCATGCTTCTCAAATAGCTTTATTCCTTCAGCTTGAATGCTGATCGCGCGCCGCAGCTGAAGGCCAGCGTTGGGTGGCTTAGTCGTTTTTAGGAACAGGAGTGCCGTTTCAGCGTGTGCATATCTGGAATGCGAAGCCCGTAAGAGGAGACGAGCTTATGAGAAAGAAAGCGCTACTTGGCGCCGCGGTGACCATCCTGTTGTGTGCAGTCGGTTGGACCGCGGCTAGGCCCTTCACACAGAAAGAGGGGTGGGAGAGGGCCGAACTGCGAGTGCTAAAAGTCTTCTCCGCCCGAGACGGCGACGCCGTATTTCGGGCATACATGGTCAACTGGAAGGGCCAGGAAGTAATTGTTAGAGACACCCTGGTGAAAACGGACTACCGCGTGGGTGACACCGCGCCGGTCCTAGTGATGAAGCATAAGTATCCGAACGGGAAAGTAGGGCCGGACCTTCTCAGTTTCGTGGTAGTCCCGGAAGTACCCCTGAGAGGTAGCCCAACCCCATAGGCAGCGGTTACTGCCCGGCCAGCGCCGCCCAACAACGGCATGCAGCGGACGCGCACTCAGAGAGTCTGTCATCAATCAGGGCCGTGCGCGCCGCTGATGCCGAGCGTTCGGTGGCTATTCTCTTAATGCAAAGGGGGGTTTCAAATGAAAGCGATTGTCATTCTTCTAATGATGTGCACGGCCGTTGTCGCTCAATCTAGAGACGAATTAGAAAAGAAATATGGCCAGCCCGTGGCCGAAACGTTCCTGATTCGTCCTGCAATCATCGTAACCGCTTCATATAATTCAACCGGCCAAGTTACTGAACTGTTGATTGCCCCACATTTAACTGACCTCATCAAGACAAAGGGCAGAGGCTTGAGCCATGAAACTCTCGAAGAGTTGATTGATGAATTGGTACCGACGTCGGAGCGCGGTCGGGTAGGGTTCGGAGGCTTTTTAAACATCGCGTGCATGCCGCAGAATGATTGCTACGGAAGCTACATGGACTACGAAAAAGTCATCATCTACTACAATGCTGGACAACACCGTGACGTCAATTACGCGGTTATCCGGTGGAAGAAATGACTGGTTATGATCACCGCTGCCGAACAAGCGCTTGCAGCGGACCGGAATCAGCGTGTCTCTCATCGACCGCTGGTCTCTAGCGTAGTTGTCGCCCGGCCGCTGAAGTGGATCTATAAAGCGAGTCAAGATAAAAAAGAGAATAGTTCTCCCTGGGGTGCCGAATGGTTTTTGTTTTTCTACCTAACAGCACCCAGTAGTGTGTTTCAGAAACGAACTGGCTTGTGTAATCGCATCTTGTAAGACTGCTTTTGTTTTTGTCTTGCTTTTTCTTTTCGTGTGCCTGTGTTTACTTCATGGTCGCTGGCCTCAGCAGGGACAGCAACCATCTATTCGAGCAGCTGAGCGCTCATGAAGCACAATACGCACTCTTCCGAAGAAGAGGTCGACCGTCCAATCAACGTACAGGTATCGGTACTACCACTACCTGGCCTACGCGCTTCGCCGGACAAGCCGACAGCCCACTGCCGCATTACTCCGTCTCTTCTTTCTGACCGCGACGGAGAAATTCGGCATAATCAATTTCTGCTCGGCCCATGATGAAACATCTGATCAGTAGCTTGCGACCAACCGCTACCTTGGCGCGTGCCTTACCACGCCGCGGCAGCAGCCGGCGATAGAACTGTTTCAACTGCTCGTCATCTTTGGCCGCGGTTTGACCGGCCTCGATCAGCAGATAACGCAACAGCCGCGAGCCGGCTTTACTGATGCCGCCGTAAGCCTTGCGTTCCGCCGAAGAGTCTTCCATCGGATCGAAGCCCACCTAAGCAGCTACCTTGCGGGTGGAAGCAAAACGACTGAGCTCGCCGAGCGTGTGCACCAGACAGAGTGAGGTCAACAAACCAACCCCAGGATGCGTTTGCAACCGCAGCACTCGAGGATCATTCTGAGCCTGCGCTTGCAGCCACTGCTCCACGGTCTGAATCCGCCGTGTCAGTTCAGCTGCCAGACTCAGTAATTCATCTCGTTGCTGCTGACTGATGGCTGACAATTGCAAAGCACGCAGTTGCTGGCGGCCCTTTGGTTAATAACTTCGGCCGCAGGCTGAGCCCGGCATTGATCGCCAAAGCATGCAGCGTATTGGCCACCATCGTCCGTAGCTTCACCAGCTTGTGCCGGTAACGCAGTTGCCGCAGCACTTCCCGACTCTCCTTTGTATAACGAAAGAGCGCCGGAAATTCGTTATGCACCAGCAGGTCCAGCAACAGCTCGGCATCACGCCGATCGTTCTTCTGCCGCCGCCGCGCTAACCTGCGGATCTCAGCTGCATCACCTACCAGTAGTTGGTGGCCCAACTGTTCCATCAGTTCCTCGAACCAGTTTGTGTAACCACACGCTTCGATACCAATGATCACTTCTCCCTCGAACTTGCTGAAGAACCCCTTGATGTCATCACGCTCATGCTCTAACTCCACCTGCCCGGTGGTCCCATCATCAGTGTTCAGGTAACTGAGTGTTTGTTGCCGCGCGTGAATGTCTACTCCGATATATAATGTCATCGCGGGTGCCTCCTTTAGCGATTACACACCCGGGAGTTTAACCACTTCCGGTTTCGCAAGGTGCCCGCTCTATAGCATCAGCGTTAGACCGCTCACTTGAACAGTTCCTCATGTGTTATGAACCCGTTGAAGATAAACTTCATTCATCTACTCCAGTTGTTATCCTCGGTCGAGGATCAGGACAGGTATCAGTCGGAGGTGAATGTTGACATAGCGGGTGAGCTGGTTTGTATGTGGTTCGATGATTTCTACGGGCGAGGGGTGCGTGAGCGTTTAGCCCCTCTCCTATCTGCGCGGGAATTGGAGCTTGTGGATGGGTTTCACAGTTACTATGAGGCGAGGGTTGATCACCTGCCTCAGACCTATGCGAAACTTCGCGAATCTGAGCGATGGGGCGAGGTAAGGCAAAAGGCTAGAGATACGCTAACCACGCTCGGATGGGACAAGGTGCAAACAGTCTGGGGCTTCGGCGCGGTCTAACAACGGCATGCACCCGACGCCCCGCCACGCAGTCTCTCATGCACGTTGGATGTGGGCGCGGGTGATGCCGGGCGTTATGTTTCTTTCTTAATTAATCGCGATGAAACCGTTGTGCATCTCCGTAATCTTGCTGGTCGCCTCTTTGACGGTGGCGCAAACCCCTTCCACCCTGGCCCAAACGCAATCATCTTCTACCGACTCGCCCAAGGATCTCGTGTTTATCGGAACGATCACAAAAATCTATCCGTTTTCAGCACCGGCAAACGTGCGGCGTCGATGGGCAGTTCGCGCGCATGTCGATCGTGTACTCTCCGGCACTTTCTCGGGTGATACTTTTACGTTCACCGTCCACAGTCCGGCGCAATCGGGCTTACGCGTCGGTCGCGCGTACACTATCAAAGCAACTTGGACCAGCGAAGGTTATGTTGTTGACGAATCTACTCTACGAACCGCGGGCGTCGGAACGAAGCTGTCTCCCAAGCGTTGATTTTGTTTGCTGTTGGACGAAACATAACAAATCGCGCGAGCGGCGGGAGCGTGTTTCGCATAATGACTGGTTTCCGGCGAGGCTTGAATGAATTCGCGCCGCCGCGTCAACTCAACCGTTCGGTGGCTTATGGTGAAGGAGGAAGCATGGCAAGCGGCTATAGTCGCCGTTGGTTTGTCAGCCGCCTTGGGCTACTCGGTTGCGCACTCCCGCTAACGGCGTCCGCGCAGCGCCCCCGGCCGCACCGCGTCGGTCGCATCGGTTTCCTCGGCGGCGGTGCACCAGCGTTGGTCGAGGCGTTCGAGCAGGAGATGCGCAGGCTAAGATACGTCGAAGGAGAAAACATAGTCATCGAGAAACGCATCCTCCGTCCTAACTCGTCGGACTTGGCAGCGCAGGCGGCCGAACTCGCCCATATGAACCTTGACCTGATCGTGGCGGGGGCGTTAGTGCACGCGCTCGAAGTGCGCAAGAACAATCCGGCCATGCCGATGGTCATCGCCACCTGTCCGGGCATGGTCAGCAACGGCTTCGCCAGGAGTCTCAAACGCCCGGGTGGGATTTACACCGGCATAGACGAACTCCCCCCGGGCGTGACCGCTAAGCGGCTCCGGCTTCTGAAGACCGCTGCGCCGATGGTGTCCCGCGTT
>DATBRN010000196.1:0-10745 GCA_036560225.1 Pyrinomonadaceae bacterium
TGAGGTAGTGGTCCCTCTGTCAGAAAAGCGGTCAAGAAAGTCAAAAAATTCAGACGAACCTCCCACTCCGCGCATCCAAAGCTCTTGGTGCCCCCCTGGCTGGAATATTTGTGCAACTTTTTCGAACACTGAGCGTGCGTATTCAGCGTGCGTGTGCTCGGCAAATACAAACAGTTACGAGTAACTTAACTAGAACATTTGCTGGGTTTTAAGCGTAACAAACTCTTGAAGGTCCCAGGCTTTTTGCCGCAATAGTTCTACATTCATGTTGAGTTGCCGTTCGCGGTTTCTCGTGACCAAAAGAGGAGGAGTTATGAAAGCGCCATTTCTCGCAATCGCGCTTGTTCTGATTGCAGTGGTCGCCGGCCTTAATGCCAGCGCACAAACAACCACACCTACACCGCCTCCGGGGACGCCAAGTGATCCATCGATCACCCCAAATCGAGCCCTTGGAGAAGTCAAAGTGATCGATGCGGCCGCGAAACAATTGATCATTAAGACTGATGCCGGCTCATTGGTCACTGTGGCGCTCAACGACAACACTAGCTATATGCGTGTTGCTCCCGGCGAAACAACGCTGGCAAACGCTACCAAGACTACCTTCGCGGAGGTCGCTGAAGGCGATCGCGTGTTGGCGTTGGGTAAGGTTTCAGAAGACCGCAAGCTTGTTCCAGCGAGGACTCTGGTTGTAATGAGCAAGGCGGATATCGCCAAGAAGCAGGAAGCAGACCGTGCGGAATGGAAGAGACGAGGCGTGCTCGGCATCATCACTGCACTTAAACCGGAGACTAAAGAAATCACTATCTCCAGCCGAACGATGGCCGGACCGCAAACGCTGATCATTCCGGTGACCGACAAAGTGGAGATGCGTCGCTACGCACCAGACTCGATCAAGTTTGCCGATGCCAAGCCGGCAAACTTTGATGAACTAAAGGTTGGCGATCAGCTTCGGGCACTGGGAGAACGCAACCCGGAGGGGACCGCATTTACTGCCGAGAAGGTCGTAACCGGTGCCTTCAAAACGGTAGGGGGTGTAATCACGTCGGTCGATGTGGCTACCGGCGAGGTGAAGATTAATGACCTGCAGACAAAGCAACCGCTAACGATTGTTGTGAAGCAGGACGCCGTTCTCAGAAAGTTTCCCGCAGCGAATGAGATGGGCGGCATGATGATGATGGGTCGCGGGCCGGGAGCGGGTGGTGGTCCACCCGCGGGTCAGCCTCCAGCGGCAGGGCAAAGTGCGAATAGGCCGCCTCCAAACGGCGCGCAGGGTACAGCCGGACAAGGGCCCGGTCCTGGCGGTCCGGGTAGAGGAATGCGTATGGGCGGCGGGGGTATGAACATCCAGGACATGCTCGAACGTCTACCCACCATCAGTCTTGCAGACGTAAAAGTGGGCGACACCATCATTGTTTCCAGTACCAAGGGAACCGACCCGTCGCGCCTGACCGCGATTGCGTTCATTTCTGGTGCTGATACGCTGCTGAACATGTTAGCGGCGAGGCAACCGCAAACTAACGGCCAGACAGCGCCAAATCCGGCGGCAGGCTTGGGTACCGGTATTCAATTTGGGATTGGTTTGCCATAGATTCGTAAAGCAAACTGTTAGTTTGCGTTGGTTGGTAACACCCAAGGTTAGGGCAGGGAGCGACCGCAAACTAACAGTTTGCTTTACAAGGTAAGTTCACGCTTCGAATCAATAGAGTCTTAAACATGAACGTCTCCAATATCCTGCGACGAACTCTGAGCCTGGTCCTATTCATTTTTTTGTCTACGTCAGCCGCGCTGGCCCAACAGACACGGGTCGCCACCTTGCGCGGTGTAATCAAGGACGAACTCGGCGCCACAATTGTGGGTGCGACCGTTACGATCACTGACGCAAATGGCGTGGCGAAGACCACCACTACTAACGGGGAAGGCAGCTACGTTTTCAATGGGCTAACTCCGGGCAAGTATTCGTTGAAGGCGAGCGCTCAAGGCTTCGCAGTCTCCGAGGAAACCGACGTTGATCTGGCCGCCGGACGTCAATCATTGGATCTGACGCTGAAGGTTACGATCGAAGAGCAGAGAGTTACCATCGCAGCAGAAACTCCACTCAGCACCGAAGCGACGAACAACGCAAACCAGACGATCATAAGCGGAAAGGATTTGGATGCATTGCCGGACGATCCGGATGAAATGGCCGCGGCATTGCAGGCCCTCGCGGGACCTCAAATGGGGCCAAATGGTGGACAGATTTTCGTTGATGGCTTTTCAGGCGGCCGGTTACCTCCCAAAGAGTCCATCCGCGAGATTCGCATCAATCAAAATCCATTTGCCGCGGAAAATGACCAGCCATCTGGCCGCATCGATATTTTGACTCGTCCGGGCACAGACAAGGTCCGCGGTAGTGCGTTTTTCAATTTTCAGGACGAAAGTCTTAACTCGCGCAACCCGTTTGCGACCAGTTCACCAAAGCGATCACCATTTCAACTCAGGCAATATGGAGGAAACCTCGGTGGCCCACTGGTGAAGAAGAAAGCTTCTTACTTCATTGATTTTGAAAGGCGGGAAATTGACGACAACGAGCTCGTAAAGGCAACAGTCCTCGATGAGAATCTCAACCCGTTCGATCTGGGTCTTGGAGTTGTAGTTCCGCGTCGCAATATCACTTTCAGCCCGCGCTTTGATTACCAGATAAATGCAAATAACACGCTGATCGCGCGATACAGTTATAACCATTCAAGCACGGTTAATAATGGGGTCGGCGGATTTTCATTACCCGAACGGGCCTTTAACTCGTCATTCACGCAACAGAACGTTCAACTTACCGAAACGGTAGTTCTGAATGCGGCGATGATTAATGAGACCAAATTCCAGTTTACCCGCCAGCGTTCTGAGAGCCTGGGCGACAATACCGAACCGACGATCAATGTCAGCAGTTCTTTCACAGGCGGCGGCTCACAAGTAGGTCACGTCACAAATATCGACCAGCGTTGGGAACTGCAGGATTTTCTCGCTTACCAAAGGGGGAACCATGCATTCAAGTTTGGCGGACGCGTGCGCGGAGTGAGAATCACCGACAACAATCCGAATAACTTTGGCGGCACGTTCACTTTTAGCGGCGCAGTGGTTCCGAGTCTGGATGCGAACAATCAACCGATCACCAGCCAGCCGGTTTTTGTCGATAGCTTGGAGCGATATCGGAGAACTCTGCTCGGTCAGCAATTGGGCTTAACTGACGTCCAGATTCGGGCAATGGGAGGCGGAGCGTCGCAATTCAACATTTCTAGCGGCAATCCTGAGGCAAGTGTTTCTCAGGTAGACTTCGGCGTCTATGCTCAGGACGATTGGCGTGTGCGACCGAACCTGACGCTTAGTTATGGCTTGCGTTATGAGCGGCAGACAAATATCAATAGCATATTGAATTTCGCGCCACGCCTGGCGTTCGCCTGGTCACCCGGAGCGGCAAATAGCGCCAAACCTCCCAAGATGGTTATTCGCGGCGGTGGTGGTGTCTTCTACAATCGTTTTAACGAAAACAGCACGCTTCAGGCTAATCGATTCAACGGCTTCAATCAGCAGCAGTTTTTTGTTAGTGAACCGCCGCTTTATGAATGTCGTCCCGGGGCGCCGTCAAATACTGAGTCGGCCTGTTCGCTCACTGATGCCAATGGGCAAACGGTGCTTGGCCAGTTTGTCTTCGTGCCGCCCTCCGCAACTCCGCTGGATTCGTTTCCCAACGTACCACCCATTGGCAGTCTCAATGCGGTGGGGCGTCAGATTACCTGGCGCGTTGCCGACAACCTTCAAGCGCCGGTTGTTTACCTTGCCGGTACCCAAGTCGAGCGCCAGTTGCCGAAACGGTTCACGCTCTTTGCCGGCGTATTCCTGGTCCGGATTCAACACGTGATTCGCGCGCGCGACATCAACGCTCCCATTCCGGGAACTAACGGAACCCGGCCTTTTGGAAACGTCGGCGAAATCTACCAGTACGAATCAAGCGGCAGGTTTAATCAGAACCAGTTATTCATTGGGTTCAATAACAGATTCAGCCGGGCGCTGACCTTCTTTTCCAGTTACTCACTGAGCAAAACCACCAACGACACTGATGGCCAGGGGGGTTCGCTTTTCCCGGCTAACTCTTACGATCTAACGGGAGAGTTTGGTCGTGCTGCTTTCGATGTGCGGCACCGTTTCACCTTCGCCGGCACACTTAACTTGCCCTGGTGGGAGTTGAGCTTGAATCCATTCATCGTGGCGAGCTCGGGAAGACCCTTCAATATCACTACCGGCCAGGATACAAACGGGGATCGACTCTTTACGGAGCGTCCCTCGTTTGCACCTGAAGGTGTTGACTGCAGCCATCCGGTGGCGACCATAGTCTGTACAAAGTTTGGAAACTTTAATTTGCGGCCGGCAGTCGGAGAACCATTGATTCCGCGAAACTTCGGTGAGGGACCAGGATTCGTATCAGTCAATATTCGAATTAGCAAGACGTGGAACTTTGGGACCATCAACTCAGCATCGGCTTCAAACAGTCGAACCGAAGGTCAGGGCCAGCCGGGACAGCGCGGCGGCGGCGGCGGGCGTGGAGCAGGTGGTGGAGTTCCTCGAATCCCAGGTGGTGGCGGCGGTGGCGGTGGCGGCATTCCTGGTGGAGGTGGTGGCGGAGGTGGCCGCGGTGGTGGTGGCGGCGGTCTTGCAGGCATCGGCGGCCCTCCGGGCAGAGGCGGGGAAGCCAAGCGCTATAGCATGCAGTTTTCGCTGAATTTTCAAAACCTATTTAATCACGTGAACCTTTCGCCGCCGGTGGGTAACTTATCGTCTCCGTCCTTTGGTCAAAGTCTGTCTCTTGCCGGCGGCTTTGGAGGCTTTGGTCCAGGCGGTGGTGGCGGCGGCGCAACCGGTGGCAGCGGCGCCGGCAATAGGCGGGTTACAGCACAAGTACGCTTTAATTTCTAAGCACACTTAGTTTCCTGAAATGCGAACGGACTTCTCAACCGCAATCGGTGTAAGACCGAAAAGGAATGATGCTATGAAAAAGATTCTTTTCCAGTCGCTCTGCCTGCTTGTTCTGGCTTTGTGTATTTCCGTGACCGGCTACGCTCAGGGCGACACGAATACAAAAGTCACGGATCCTAATGCGAAAGCGACCACTGCCGGCGTTAAAGATGCGACGCCTGCCGTGGCGATAACTGCCACGACAACCCCTATCGAGCTTGCTCGCATAGCGCTAGCAGCACAGGGAGGAGAGAAGTTTAGAAACCTCAAGAGCATGGTGCTTCGCGGATCGGTTGATCTCTACGGACCGAACTCGACGCAGTCAATTCCTGGCAGCTTCGTTATCGCCTACGCCGGGGACAAGATGCGTCTTGAGGTCGATGCACGTCCCCTGTTTAGCTTTAAGCAGATTTACGACGGCCAGCAATCTTACAGCTCTCTTCCCGGCACTGAGTTGCCGCCGGAAAGTAAATTCGGCTTGGGCATATTGAGAAAATTTGATCAACCTGGTTATGAGGTAACTGCCCTTCCGGACAAGAAAAAGCAACGCGGATTCCGCATTGCTGGTGAGGAAGGGAATGCCACCGACTTTTACGTCGACACCGCAACGGGTCGAGTTGTTAGCTTCACCTATTCTTTCAATGGCGCAAATTTCGGAATGGAGCACAAGAAATTCAAAGAAATTGAGGGCGTTTTAGTTCCCAGCAGCTTTACTCGAAGAATCGAAATGCCGCAAGGCGCTGCTTTCGCTGAGTTCAACGTGAAAGACATCAAACTGAACCAAACCCTTGGCGACGATGTTTTCGCAATGCCGAACTAGTCGAAAGCACTACCCTGAGAAATAGACTCACCTTCTGGAGTCAACCTATACGCTGGTGATGTCGTGCTCTTTCGACTTGGTTAGTTCGTCGATCTTGCTAATGTAGGTGTTAGTGAGTTTCTGCACTTCTTCGAGACCATCGCGCTCATTGTCTTCCGAGATCTGTTTATCCTTCAACATTCTCTTCAATCGTTCGTTCGAATCGCGGCGGATATTTCGTACCGCCGTGCGATGGTCTTCTGCTATCTCATGTACTTGTTTGGCGAGTTGCTTGCGACGCTCTTCGGTCAGCGGCGGAATGGGGATTCTGACAAGCTTGCCGTCGTTTGAAGGGTTTAAGCCGAGGTCAGAGGCGCGGATGGCTTTTTCAATCACGGATACCTGCGTTTGGTCCCAAGGCTGAACAGTTAACATCGCCGGTTCGGGCGCATGGACCGAAGCCATCTGGTTGAGAGGTGTCATGGTGCCGTAGTAGTCCACCATCACCGAATCGAGCAGACTAACGGCGGCCCGTCCGGTGCGTACCGTGGCCAGTTTACGTTGGAAGTCGTCAATGACCGTGTCCATTCGCGGTCGCGTGTCTTTGATTACATCCTTCTCGCTCATATTCCTGCTCCAGAAAGTTTTCGACGTTGACGTGTCGTTTAGATAGGGCACTTGTGCCCCCGCCGCGAGGGGCGGTACAAGTCCGATTTCTAAACGATCCGCAGTATCCCGATTCTCATTGCGCGAAACTCGAAACTCGAAACTCGAAACTATTTTCCCAGCCAAACCCTTGTGCCGACTCCTGGCTCGCCCATTAACACGCGCATGATATTGCCTGTCTGTCGCATGTTGAAGACGACAATCGGTAAATTGTTGTCCATGCACAGCGATATTGCGGAAGCGTCCATCACTTTCAATTGCTGTTCGAGAACTTGCTGGTAAGTTATGGAATCGTAACGAACAGCGGACGCGTCTTGCATTGGATCGGCGTTATAAACGCCTTCGACTTTTGTCGCCTTAAGAATAATGTCGGCTTTGATTTCAAGGGCACGCAGCGCGGCAGCAGAGTCTGTAGTGAAATAAGGATTGCCCGTGCCCGCAGCAAAGATCACGATGCGATCCTTCTCGAGGTGGCGCACCGCTCGCCTTCTGATGAAAGGCTCGGCCAACTGAGGAATGTCGATTGCTGACATGACACGTGTCTGCACCTGTAGCTTTTCCAGTGCATCCTGCAGCACGACAGCGTTCATCACGGTGGCCAGCATGCCGATGTAGTCGGCAGCTGAGCGATCCATGTTTCCGGCACTCCGGGAAACGCCCCGAAAGATGTTGCCACCACCGACCACCACTGCGATCTGCACGCCCCGATCATGAACAGCTTTTAGTTCTTCCCCGACCATGCGAGCAACATCGACGTCAATTCCGTAGTTCTGTTCGCCCATCAGGGCTTCGCCGGAGATCTTCAGCAGGGCGCGCCGGTAAGCCAGGCCGGGTTTGTTAGGCTTTGAGTATTCGGCGGTCATTAGGGTGTTCTATTTTCTTCGCATACCTTGGTCAGGCCTTCCAAAGGATATGCGACTACCTCCAACAGTCCAGACTCTACACGATGCAGGGTCTACGCGGAGAAGCATTAAGGCCCACCTTCTCGAAAGCAAACTAGAGTTGGAGCTCTGAATTACCCGCGGCTAACTTACTAGCGAGGCTACTTCGCTACCGAAATCTTCATCACGCCGCTCGAGTCCTTCGCCCATTTTATAGCGAGTGAAGCGGCGAATCGTAATTTTCTCACCGGTCTTGGCTATCTTCTCAGTAACCAGCTCACTTACCGTCTTGGCAGGGTCCTTAACAAAAGGCTGATCCAATAGGACTGTCTCTTCGAAAAACTTGTTGAGGCGACCTTCGACAATCTTGTCGATTACCTGGTCTGGCTTGTTGGCGTTCTTCGGATCGTTTGTGGCCTTCGCGCGTTCGATCTCTCTTTCCTTTTCCAAATCGGCTGTAGCCACTTCCTCGCGCGAAACGCACTTCGGCTCCGCTGCGGCGATATGCATTGCAATGTCTTTCACTAATTGCTGAAATTCTTCACCGCGGGCCACGAAATCCGTCTCGCAGTTTACTTCGACGAGAACGCCGACTTTTCCACCCATGTGGATGTAGGAACCGACGATTCCCTCCGCCGCAATCCGGCCTTCTCGCTTCTTTGCCGAGGCCAACCCACGCTTGCGCAGAATGTCGACGGCCTGCTCCTCATTGCCGTTAGCTTCGACCAGGGCGTTCTTACATTCCATCATTCCCGCGCCAGTCTTTTCGCGAAGCTGTTTTACCGCTGTTGCTGTAACTTCTGCCATGATGATGAAACTCTCCGATTATTACTAAAGTGTCTGATTAATTTGCTGGACCATCTTGCGCGACAAACTCTTCTCGGTCATTGTGCCCAGCGGCCAAACAGTTCAGAGTTCAAGCTTTGGAAAAGCACAATCTAGAGGTTGAACTCTAAACTTCTTGACTGGCATTCCACGCTGCCTAATGAAAAGCGCAGCCCGGCGGGGGTTCCGCTTTAGAGGCTGCGCTCGCCGATAATAAAAATCTCGAAATGCTCTGGTTTTCAGCTCGCCGCCACAACCGACTCAGCACTTTCGTCCACACCCGAATCCGCTTGAGAGGTTTCCGGTACCTGAGAAGAGGCCGTTGGCCGGGAACCGCCACTTTGTTCCTGAGCGGTGCCTTCCGCCGCTTCAGCTGTGCTGGTCGCTACAGGAGCCGCTGGCGGCGACGCGGGTGCGCCAACATCGGTTCCGGTCTCCGTCTCACCCGGAGCGACACCTTCCTCGGCTCCCGTTCCTTCCTCTTCAGGCTGAGTAACAACGCCCCCCTCGGTTGCAATTTGCTGGCCCTCGAGAATTGACTCTGCGATGCGCGATGCAAAAAGCCGTACCGCACGTAAAGCATCATCGTTACCGGGGATGACGTAATCAATTCCTTCCGGTGAGCAATTAGTATCAACGACAGCGACGATTGGGATCCCTAACCGGTTGGCTTCCGCGACCGCGATCTCTTCCTTCCTGACATCAATAATGAACACGATGTCAGGCAGCCTATTCATCGACTTGATGCCGGAAAGATTCTTATTCAAGCCTTCGCGTTCTCGATCAAGCTTGATGCGCTCTTTCTTCGTAAGCTTTTCGTAGCGACCATCAGTCTGCATGGTCTCAAGGTCCTTGAGGCGCTTGATGGACTTCTGAACGGTTTGGAAGTTAGTTAGCAGGCCTCCGAGCCAGCGCTGGTTGACGTAGTATTGGCCACAGCGTTCCGCCTCCTCGCGAACAGCGTCCTGGGCCTGTCTCTTTGTGCCGACAAAGAGCACGGTCTTTCCCCTGTCCTCGGCGATTGCGTTCGCAACAAACGCGAGCGCGTCGCGAAACATTCGCTGGGTCTTCTGAAGGTCGATAATGTAAATGCCGTTGCGCTCGCCAAAGATGTATTCCTTCATCTTCGGATTCCAGCGCCGAACCTGGTGGCCGAAATGTACGCCAGCCTCCAGGAGTTCTTTCATCGTAACCGAAACCAAACTTTAATCTCCTTTTCAGTGAACTGGTTTAATGTACTCACCATAACTACGGAAGCTCTCCTCAGGTGAAGAGCAACCAATTCGAGTTATGGCAATGGATTTTAGAAATTTCGGAATGCGGAGTTCGAATTTCGAATTTCTATCAATCAACTTGCAACAACAAACTGCCAATCAACTACCAGGGTTCAAATTCGAAATTCGAAAATCGAAATTCGAAATTAGCGCTTCGAAAACTGGAAGCGCTTGCGGGCGCCCTTCTGCCCATACTTCTTGCGCTCTTTGATTCGGGGGTCACGTGTGATCAAGCCCGCCTGTTTCAATGTCGGACGAAGATCTGCATTGTATTCCAGCAAAGCACGTGTAATGCCGTGGCGAATAGCCCCCGCCTGACCCGCTGGTCCACCACCGCGAACATTGATCAGAACATCAAACTTGCTAACAGTCTCGGTCAACTGGAGTGGTTGCCGAATAATCATGCGCAGAGTCTCGTTGGGGAAATACTTATCGAATGCTTTTCGATTGATTAGAAACTCACCCCCACCGGAACGTAGGTAAACCCTCGCTGTTGAAGTCTTCCTTCGCCCGGTTCCATAATATTGAATTTCAGCCACAGCTATATTCGTCCTCTTATGATTCTCGAATTATTGATTTTTATTTTCTTGATTAAGTCGGGAGCTGAGTTGGAAGGTCTGGGGGCGTTGGGCGGTGTGGGGATGGTCGCCATCGGCATAAACCTTCAGCTTTTTAGCCATGGCCTTGCCGAGTTTGGTCTTAGGCAACATGCCCTGAATTGCCAACGAAATTACCCGCTCCGGGCGCTTCGCAAACATGTCAGCAGCGGAAACCTCTCGCAGGCCACCAGGGTAACGCGTGTGGTGGCGATAGACCTTCTGATCGACCTTTGAGCCCTTAAGTACAGCCTGCCGGGCGTTGATCACGATCACGTGATCGCCCAGATCGAGGAACGGCGTCCAGGCTGGGTTACGTTTACCGCTGAGGATTGAAGCGACTTCAGACGCCAGGTGGCCCACCGTTTGCCCCGCTGCATCCACTACGTACCATTTTCGTTTTCCAGCGAGATCCTTACCGCTGGGAAAGTATGTTGACATGGCTAACTATCTCTGTTTTAAAGGACTAAAACGCGAACGGCTAGAATACTCAACGCCCTTAAAGATTGTCAAGTTGATGACTTAGCGGTAGCTAGATGGCAGCGTGATCCTATGAACATTTCCGGATACAAGGACCGCGCTTACACTGTGACTGCGGGCGAGACGCCCGCGGTCCCAGTGTAAGTAGTTCCATTGTACGCGTAGCGAATGGCGCTACGGGTCGCATCGCAGAAAAAGGCCCCTCGGCATTGAACCGAGGGGCCTTTGATCTACTCAACCG
>DATBRN010000197.1:0-4058 GCA_036560225.1 Pyrinomonadaceae bacterium
GCCGGTCCTGGCAATGCAGGGCAGGGTGCACTACTACGAAGGGTACACTCTCGAAGAAGTTACTTTTCCAATCAGGACCTTCAAGCTGCTGGGCATCGAGACTTTGATTCTTACCAACGCCGCCGGCGGTGTAGACGTACAACTCACGCGCGGCGCCTTGATGGTAATCAGTGATCATCTGAATCTGATGGGCGTGAACCCACTGCGTGGTCGCAACGACGAACGCTTTGGGCCGCGCTTTCCTGATATGACGGAGGTCTATAGTCGCGAACTACAGGAGCTGGCAACGGAAGAAGCGCGCGCACTGGACATCACTATCCGTCGTGGCATCTATGCCGCACTGGCGGGCCCGAGCTATGAAACGCCGGCGGAGATTCACATGATGCGTGGATTTGGCGCTGATGCCGTGGGCATGAGCACTGTTCCCGAAGCCATCGTGGCTCGCCAGATGGGAATGAAAGTTTTGGGTATCTCATGCATCACCAACATGGCTGCTGGAATTAGTGAAACTCCCATCAACCACGAAGAAGTGATGGAGACTGGCCAGCAGGTCCGAGAGAAGTTTACGCAGTTGCTCCGTCGCGTGATCGTGAAACTGCCCGGGAACTGACGCAACTAGTTCAGAGTTCAAGCTTCAGCTTGTTGCCCGCCAGGGCACAACCTGGAGGTTGAACTCTGAACTGCTAGAATGGCAGGTTAGGCGCCTTAGAGCGGTGCTCAAAGAGGTTTTAGTGAGTCTAATCATTGGCATTTCCGGTGGCACCGGCTCGGGCAAGACTACTGTTGCCAACCGCATCCTGGAGACGGTGAAAGCGAGCGAGGTCGTTTTCATCCAGCAGGATTCTTATTATCGTAACCTCAAAGATCTGCCGCTCGACTATCGCCAACTCGCCAACTTTGATCATCCCGACGCTCTCGACAACGATCTACTCGTCAACCACATTCGCAAGTTAAAAGCAGGCGAACCAATTGAATTGCCGCTTTACGATTTCAAGACGCACAATCGTCTGAATGAAACGCGAATGGTAGAGCCTAAACCTATTGTTATTGTCGAGGGCATATTGATCTTCGTCGATCCGCGCCTGCTCGAACAGCTGGACATCAAGGTTTTTGTTGATACCCCGGACGACATCCGTTTCATAAGGAGACTCCGCCGCGATATTGCTGAGAGAGGTCGTACGGTAGAATCAGTTATCGAACAATACCTGGCCACCGTGCGGCCGATGCACGCGCAATTCGTCGAACCCTCAAAGCGATGCGCTGACGTCATCATTCCGGAAGGTGGTCATAATCTGGTGAGCATTGATCTGATTAGTGGGAAGATTCGTGAGAGGTTGGCAAGTGCTTTAACCTCGGTTGGAGGACAGGCTTGAGTGAAGAAAGTTTGCAGGAGCTACTGGAAACAGCAAAGGCAGCACGGCTGCGATCTATTGCGCCATTTTCAAATTTCCTGGTAGGCGCTGCGGTAAAGACCGATGAAGGAAAAGTCTACATCGGCTGTAATGTTGAAAGCGCCAGTTACGGCTTGACCGTATGCGCCGAGCGCGTCGCCATCTGGAAGGCCTTGTCGGAAGGTGAGCGGCACTTCACTGAACTCGCGGTCGTAGCCGACACTGATACCCTGACGCCGCCTTGCGGAACTTGCCGGCAAATTATCTGGGAGTTTGCGAAGAATGCGACCATCGTGCTTGGCAATCTTCAAGGTGAATCGCAGATCGTCTCCATCAGGGAACTTCTCCCACGTGCTTTCGACGCGCGCTTCCTGAGCGCCGCGAAAGCGAAGAAAGATGCAAAGGAAACGTCCTGATGGCTGGAGAAACATCAACACGGGAAACGACGCGAACTAACACGAATTACACTGGTGTGATTCTGTTTGATTTCGTGATCGTGCTTATTCGGTAACAACTTTGTCAGCCACGCTATGTCAAAAAAACTCGTCATCGTTATCGCACTTGTTCTCACCGTTATCGTCAATGCTCTGCCAACCGTTGCGCAACGAAATAGAGGTCGTCGCATGACACGAGTAGATCTGCTGGTGCTTAACGGCACGCTCGTCACGATGGACAAAGACCATCGCATCATCCAGGACGCAGGCATTGCGGTTGAGCACGGGCGCATTGTCGCTGTGGGTTCGAGCAAGGACATCGTCAGAATGTACTCGGCGTCCACGAGAGTGGATGCGACCGGAAAGATCATCATCCCCGGACTTATCAACGGCCACACGCACATTCCGATGACCTTGTTTCGAGGTCTGGCGGACGATCTCGATCTCCAGGAGTGGCTGACGAAGTATATCTTTCCCGCCGAAGCAAAAAACGTTACTGAAGAATTCGTGCGCGCCGGAACGCGGCTGGGGTTGGCGGAAATGATTCGCGGCGGGACCACCACCTACTGCGACATGTATTACTTCGAGGACGCGATTGCTGATGAAACCGCGAAAGCTGGCGTGCGTGGAGTTCTCGGAGAAACGGTAATCGACTTTCCCGTTGCTGACAACAAGACTAACGCCGAAGCGATGGCTTATGTCGAGCGGTTCGTTAAGAAGTGGAAGGGAAATGAGCTAATTGTTCCGGCTGTTGCGCCCCATGCTCCGTACACTGTGTCGGAAGAGCACCTGAAGGCCATTCGCGCTTTTTCTGATCGAACTGGCGCGCCTATTGTTACTCACATCTCAGAAACAAAAAGAGAAGTCGACGATAGCATCAAAGCGAAAGGTGCGAGTCCGGTTGACTACCTCTCCCGCATTGGATTTCTAAACGATCACGTGATTGCGGCGCACATGGTTTGGCCAAGCCCTGGCGAGATCGAGATTTTGAAGCGTGACGGAGTTGGCGTAGTTCACAACCCGCAGTCAAACATGAAGTTGGCCTCGGGCGTAGCGCCGGTGCCAAAGATGATCGCGGAAGGTTTGCGAGTCGGATTGGGAACAGACGGTGCGGCATCCAACAACGACCTGAGCATGTGGGAGGAGATGGATACGGCCGCTAAGCTTCACAAACTCATCAGCGGCGATCCTAAAGTGATGTCGGCTGAACAAGCATTCGAGTTGGCTACGATTAGCGGCCCGCGCGCTACACATGGAAAAAGAGATCGGCTCGATCGAAAAGGGGAAGCGGGCGGATATCGTGCTCGTCAACCGTGATGCGCTCAATCAGATACCGCTCTACAACGTCTATTCCGATCTGGTATACGCCACCAAAGCTTCCGACGTGGAAACGGTAATCATCAACGGCCGCGTCGTGATGCGCGATCGCCGCTTGCTGACGCTCGATGAGGCTGCGATTAAAGAAGGCGCACGCGTTTTCCGTGAAAAGGTAATCAAGAGCCTTGGCGGTTCGGGTGCCCCATAGTTATCAATTTTTTTGAGGGGTACTGAATAAGATTCTCTGTGCTTCCTCCGTGTTCTCTGTGTCTCTGTGGTTAATAAACGCCAAGCAAAACTCACCACAGAGGCACAGAGAACACGGAGGAGGCACAAAGAAAACAAAACCTGGGCACGACCAGCCTTTTTTGTGCACTTGCGTGTAGCCAAATCAGGAACCATAATAGGGCGTCAAAATTAGGTTAGTTCGTAAGCGAGCATTAGGCTCGCTTTTTGTATTTGTTGGGAGTTAAGTCTAGTGAATCGTAGCCAATTACCCAGATTCTTTCGTACCTTCAGTCGACTTTTCCTTGTTTTCGTAGGTTTCGCATTATTCTCAGGTGTAGCCCAGGCCCAAGTTCCCGCGGAGCCAACCAAGCCTGCGGATACAACGACCAATCCAACCGGAGTAGCTGCGGAGCCTGCGCAGTCTCAGCCGCAGGCAGTCAACCCGCCTGACCCTACCAAATCTGCCGATGCCTTACGGTTACGGATCGAACGAGCGCGTGCGTTAATCGCCGCTCACCGTCTGGATACTGCCGCCAGCGAACTTGAATCTGTCAGGGCAACTGCGCAAGACAATGCCTTCCGGAACATATCTTCGATAATGTTAATGAACGTGTATCTGGAAGAAGGGAACTACGCTAGAGCCGAGGCACTGCTCGAAGAGAATTTCAAAGCCCGTTCGACGCAAAAG
>DATBRN010000198.1:0-15238 GCA_036560225.1 Pyrinomonadaceae bacterium
CCAGCCGCATCATCTTTCGGTGGGTGGGCGTCACTTTTGGAGACGGCAGTCCCGCCACGGAATTCCCGGTTAACTTTGAGATCGAATTGCGCGGTAATGGCACAATCCTGTCACGTTATGGCTCTGGGCAAAGCGCGCCGGTAAACACAAACCTTTTCCCTGTTGTTGGAATCGCTGGAGGCGAGCCAGACGCTTACGTCATTCCTTCGCACACTTCCGAGCAGGTTTCTACAAACCTTACAAATGCGCCGGAGGTTACCTACCTACCGCGCGCTAATTCTGTGCTGAGCACCGTTCAGTTTTCCGCTGCTCAGTTTCAGGTTGCTGAGTCGGGCTCGTCCGCAACCGTTACGGTAACGCGTAGCGGCGACACCTCTGCGCAGGCCTCGGTCGATTTCGCTACCACCGACGGCAGCGCTACGCAAAAAGGCGACTACACCTTCGCAACTGGCACGCTCACCTTCGCAGCGGGAGAAACCAGCAAGTCGTTCCAGATTTTCATCATCGACGACGTGTTCCAGGAAGGAACTGAGAGTTTCAGCGTGACCTTGAGCAACGCCATCGGGACAACCATCGGCGCGGTGAACGTCGCTTCGGTGCAGATTCTGGACAACGATAGCTCTACAGGTACAAATCCGCTGGACAATGCAGACGCGGTATTCTTCGTCAGGCAACACTATCTCGACTTCCTCAACCGCGAACCCGACCCGGGCGGGCTGGCGTTTTGGACTGATCAGATTACCTCATGCGGCACTGACCAGTCGTGCATCGAAGTGAGGCGCATCAATGTGTCGGCAGCGTTCTTCCTCTCAATCGAGTTTCAGGAGACGGGCTATCTTGCTTACAAGATGTACAAGACAAGCTACGGAAATCTACCCGGCGCGCCCGTGCCGGTGAAGTATGATGAATTCCTGCCGGACAAGCAGGAACTCGCTAAGGGCGTGATCGTGGGCGTGGGCAACTGGCAAGCCCAGTTGGAGGCTAACAAAGTGGCGTTTACGAATGTATTTGTTAACCGGACGCGCTTCAGTACTCTCTACCCCACGACCCTGACCCCGGCGCAGTTTGTAGATGCGCTGATTACGAACGCGGAGTTTACACCGACGCCGGCGGAGCGACAGGCCCTCATCGATGAGTTTGGGACGGCAACGACTACCGCAAACACAACGGCGCGCGCGCGCGTAGTGCGGGGCATTGCTGAAAACGGTACCTTCTCGAATCAGGAGAAGAACAAAGCGTTCGTGCTGATGGAATACTTCGGCTATCTCCGCCGCAACCCAAACGATCCGCCGGAAGCAACGCTGGACTTTGCTGGATATAACTTCTGGTTGGGTAAGTTGAATCAGTTCAACGGAAACTTTGTCCAAGCCGAAATGGTTAAGGCGTTCATCGTCTCGGGCGAGTACAGACACCGTTTTGGCCCGTGAGTCGCCGGAGAGCGCGACCGCGGCAAAGCCGTCGCCCATGAAGCGCATCGTTACCTCAAGCGACTAATAGCCAGACTGAAACAGTATGTCGCGGCGCTGGAATTAGTAATTCATTCCCGCTTCGTGTTACTTTCTGATTCCCCGCTCAGTTCCCCGGAAAGGCTCATATTTAGATGTTCCACGGTCATTCCCGTCAGGCACATTCGTGTCTCCGCGTGGTCCTAATCTTGGCGCTCGCTCTTATTACCTCAAACGGTGTTGCTCCGGCTTCTGCTGAGCGTTTACCTGAGTGTAAAGAGGGTACTCTGTGGCCGATACTCCTCCCGCCGTCCTCTACCTTGGAAACGTTCAGCAATCAACCGTTGGGTGGCCACGGAGTGCCACCCCTACAATCAGCTTTATTGAAAGCACCTTTCCAGTCATCGACGACTTTCGCAAAAATCCGTCACGGTGATCCGAACCATCCCGCCGCAGGGAGCCCCAGGATTGCATTTGGCAGTGTCCGCAACGGCGGCAACCATGACATCTTCCTTATGGATCTTGACGGCAGCAATCAAGTCAGGCTCACGAATAGTCCCGCGTATGACGATCAGCCGAAATGGTCTCCCGACGGCTCCAAGATCGCGTTTCTTAGCGACCGGGATGGCAACTTTGAGATCTACACGATGAACGCTGATGGCAGCGCCCAGACACGCCTTACGAACAACCCGGCGGGCGATGGCTTTCCGGCCTGGTCGCATGATGGCACCAAGATCGCTTTCGTCCGCGGCGACCTGCGCAATCCCTTCACTTTTGAAATCTTCGTAATGAATGCAGATGGCAGTAACCAAATCCGGCTCACAAATGACGGTGCTATCGATGGAGTGCCCTCATGGTCGCCTGACAACACAAAAATCGTATTCATGAGCGGCGGCAACAGTGTGCTCGATGTGAATAGCTTTGAAATCTTTGTGATGAACGCCGACGGCAGCGGTCGAACGCAGCTAACGAACAATTCGGTCGTGGATGCTCAACCGTCTTTCTCTCCCGATGGTACGAGGATCTTATTTGCCAGCGGCGATGGGTTTAATCCCAACGGGATTGAGATCTTCGTAATGAACGCCGACGGCAGCAATCGGGTACAACTCACAAATAACACGGTCACTGACGGCTTTCCAGCATGGTCGTTTGATGGCTCGAACATCGTCTTTGCGTCCGGTAGCATCGCGAATGAGGGAACGGTCGAACTGTTCATGATGAACGCGAATGGCACCAACCCGGCGAAGTTGACTACTAATTCTGAACTTGATTGGTTTCCTGATTGGGAGCCGGTTTTCACACCTTCGTCACAAGTGCAATTCAGCACAGCGACTACCGTGGCCGGTGAAGGCAGCGGCAGCGCGGTCTTAACAGTTACCCGAACTGGCAATACGACCGGCATGGCTGCAGTCAGTTTTGCCACTGCCGACAACGCGGGCGCGAATGGTTGCAACGTTGTTGGAGGCTCCGCTTCTGCGCGTTGCGACTATAAGACTACAGCGGGTGTCTTGAACTTTGCTCCCGGAGAGAGTTCGAAGACCCTCCCAATTCTTCTCGTAGATGATTCCTACGACGAGAATAACGAGACATTCTTAGTCACTCTCAGCAATCCGACCGGCAGCGGGGTCTCTCTCGGCCAGCCCACAAACTCCACAACGATCACCGACAATGATTCCGCTAACGGCCCGAATCCTCTTGACAATCCGGACGCAGTTTTCTTTGTGAAACAACACTACGTGGACTTTCTCAACCGCGAGGCTGACGCCGCTGGGCTGGCTTTTTGGACTAACCAGATCACCTCGTGCGGCTCAGACGCGCAGTGTGTCGAGATTAAGCGCATCAACGTGTCCGCGGCATTCTTCCTGTCGATCGAATTCCAGGAAACCGGCTACCTTGTCTACCGATTCTATAAGGCATCTCACGTCCTGTCTGGCTTCCCTGTACCCGTCAGGTACTTCGAGTTTATGTCAGACACGCAACAGATTGGGCAGGGAGTGGTGATAGGTCAGCCGGGCGCAGAGCAAAAGTTGGAGGCCAACAAGCAGGCCTTCGCCCTGGACTTCGTCCTGCGCTCGAGATTCACGCAGGATCATCCCACCTCGCAGACGCCCGCCCAGTTCGTTGATGGACTGTACGCGAACGCCGGCGTTATTCCGTCATCGACGGAGCGAACCTCGGTCATTAATGAGTTTGGCGGGGCGCTGAATACTGTTGACACTGGTGCGCGGGCGCGAGTGGTGCGACGCGTCGCGGATAACTCAACCTTGAGACAGCAGGAATTTAATAAAGCGTTTGTGCTTATGCAGTACTTTGGCTACCTCTGGCGAAATCCATTCGATCCTCCCGAGCCCGGGCTCAACTTCGACGGCTACAACTTCTGGTTGAATAAGCTGAATCAGTTCAACGGCAACTTCGTGAATGCCGAAATGGTCAAGGCATTCATTATCTCAGGCGAATACAGACAAAGATTCGGACCCTGATGAGTCTGCCAGCCCGCGATAGCGGGCGAAAGCATAGAGCCTGGGGTGGAGCTCAGCGGAACCCCAGGTAACGAATCACCAAGACTCATCGAGCCCGCGATAGCGGGCGGTAGCCTTCCAGAATCATTCATTAGTTCAGGCACGAGCAATCTCAATTCACTGCCGCCCGCTCCCGCGGGCTATCTGAGTTTATTCTTGGTCCTATCCTTACCTGGGGTTACGCTGCGCTCCACCCCAGGCCCTATGCTGGCACCCGCTATCGCGGGTTTAACGCTGCCACGTGCTTCGCCAACCGGCGATGCGAAGGTCTCAGGGCTTCGCAGAACAAAAAAAGCCGGACTCAAGGTTGAGTCCGGCTTTTCTTGAAGAAGAGAGTCGGTTTGCCTAGAAACGGTTGAGATACTCGCCCGAGACGATGAAGGATCTAACCATCTGCGCTGCGTGAAAGTCACCGCCGTGGTTGTTCAGTTTCTGCAACCAGAAATCATAGCCAGTATAGTCCGTATCCTGACCTGAATTCGGATCGCGTCGCAGGTAACCAAGGTATTGCATCAGCACAAACGCTTTATTCTTCTCAGCGTTGACCAAGTCCGAATCTTCGGCCACCGCCCTTACTACTTGCGCCCGCGTCTTTGCACCTGAGGTTAGATCTGCAACCAACTGATCACGTTGCGATTGTGATAAAGGATTGCCACCATTGGTGTTCAAGGTGTCGACAAACTGCGCTGGCGTCGTCGAAGCAGGAAAGGCCGTTGTGAACCGAGAGCGGGTCACGAAATCATTCGCATAGGCCACCTTGTTCGCCTCCAGCTTCGCCTGATCGCCAGGCTGCCCGATTACTACTCCATTGGACAGCATCAGTGTGTCCGGCAGAAAATCGCTGCGCCTGATGATTGGCACGGCGAGCTGATGGGTCCCGCCGAAGGTGGAAGTCCCAGTATCATCGCCATAGGCGACCTTATACATGCGTTCAGCAAGGTAGCCCGTTTCCTGAAATTCAATGGAAAGGAAGAAGGCGCCGGAAGTATTGTCGCGCTGGCCAGCAATGCAGTTAGTATCGCCATTACAGCCGGTGATTTGGTTTACCCAGAAATCAAAACCGCTCTGGTCTGGGAAACGATTCAAAAAGTCAACGTATTGCTGGTTGACGAAGAAATCAGCGTCATTGATGGTAATAGGCGTGTTGGTGCCCGGTCGCAAGCGCAGTGGCTTAACCTTGGTGGTACCATAGTAAAGGTCAGAGGGGAGATTTGGAATCTCAGTTACGACGTGCAACGTCGGTGCTTGCCCACAAACCGTCAACGTAGCGAAAGCGGTAATGAGTAAAGCGACGGCAAGTTTCATCTTAGTGCTCCTGGCCTTTTAACGTAACTTCTTCTGAGGGATTTGGCCTCGAATGAGGGGTTCGCCTAGCAGCCGGGTGGTTAGACGCACCGACAAGGAACAAAGTTTAACTCTACGGACCAAGCGGCGTCAATCCTGACGTCTTATTTTCGGTCAATAAGACGAAAAAACCACAGACTGGCAGGTCTGAGAAGTAGAATCACGGCATGGGGTTGCTCGAAGGCCGAGCCGAAGCCAAACAAATCCGGGTGGGCCTTGATGGCCTGCCGCTTACGGCGCTCAAATCGGGCGTTGGCCATTACACATTCGAACTTGCGCGCGCCCTCGCCGGGGCGCAACCTTTAGCGACATTTGAAATTACTTACCCTTCCACCTACCCGCCAATCAGCCTCGAAAACAGCGGAAAGGGTGAAACGCTCCCGGATAATCTAAGGTTCGAACGCGTGCGAGTTGGCCCGCTTGGGCGGCATTGGTGGTCGACCGGCCTGCCGCGCTACATCCGGCGTCGAAAAGTCGAACTCTTCCATGGAACAAATTACGAGGTTCCGTTGTGGCGGCCGTGCGCGACGGTGCTGACTGTTCATGATCTCTCCCACCTTGTTCATCCCGAGACTCATGAAAGGCGAAGCGTGAAACGGGCCCACCGGCGGCTCCCGGTAATGGCCCGGGCCGCCGACGCGATCATTACGCCAACCGAAAGCATTCGGCGCGAAGTTTGTGAACATCTTAAGAGCGGCCCGGAAAAGGTTTTCGCTATACCGGAAGCGGCGCGTGCTTGTTTTCGTCCTGTGCCGTTTGCCGAGACCGCGGACGTGCGTCGAAGGCTAGGGGTTGGAGACGATTTCCTGTTCGCCGTTGGTACGCTAGAGCCGCGTAAAAATCTCACGATGCTCGTAAGCGCTTTTGAGCAGGTGACGCGAGCGCGATCAGAAGAGGGCACTCAACTCGTTATTGCTGGTGGCCGCGGCTGGTTGACCGGTCCGCTCTTCGCCGCAATCGAGAAGTCGCCTATGCGCGATCGCATCCTCCTCACTGACTATCTTCATGACGAAGATCTGCGCGCTCTGTATGCTGCCTGTCGGGCCTTTATTTACCCTTCAATTTATGAAGGCTTTGGCCTGCCGCCGCTGGAGGCAATGGCGTGTGGCGCTCCGGTTGTTGCGAGTCGCACGCCGGCGCTAACGGAAACGATCGGCGGTGCGGCGCTGCTCTTTGATCCCTGGAAGGTTGAAGAACTGACTGGAGAGATACTTGAGCTACTCGATCCTATGTCTGGAGAGAATGCGCGACACAGACTCTCAACTGCCGGACAGCGGCGAGCTTCGGAGTTTTCCTGGGAAAAAACGGCGCGATTGACCTGGAGTGTCTATGAAACCGCTCTCCAGCAGTTTCATAGAAAGCAAAAATAGGGAAAACCAGTTTGGCAGCAAAGAGCGGGGGCAAGCCCACCTTCCTCACCTGAGAGCTTATTCAACTGGACGACTTTCTTCCTCTTGAATGCCTTTCAAGACTTGAGGAAGTAACACAACACGTTGAAGCTCTGAGGTAAGGAAGGGGGGCTTGCCCCCGCTCGCAGCGCAGTCATCCGAGCTGCATTTTCTTACTCATGTTCCCGGTAGAGATAGATAGAGTTGCCAAAGACGGCTTCAGGTTCACGGTTCCGATAGCGCGCGAAATAGTCGTGCTGCTGTGCGGGTGTCTCACGCCCGCTGCCTTCACTCCAGCCGGGCACGGTCGAGCCGTTCAGGAAGCTAGCCCCAAGCGCGACGTACCGAGTGTCCTCCAAGTGAACTTCGGGCGGGGACAAAAGATCAACATAGGTCACACCGTAGAGCGGCAAAGTCACCGAACCGCCCAGGAAGGCAGCGCGTACTCGTGTTTCACCTTTCGCCTTCAAGTAATCAGCTAGTGCACCCGCATCATCGCCCCACTCAACATTCGAGTCCGAAAGGTACGTCCAGTGAGGACGCGATGATGCTAACTGGTTCATGTAAGAAATATAGTTCGGGTAAGCACGGACAACTTCTACGCTGCAGAGAGCCAATACAACAATCACCGAGGCCACAGCAAGCGGTCGATACTTCTCGACACTCAGCAGTCGGTCCAGCAGCGCGCCCCCCAATATGAAACAAAACGGAAAGACGGGAAGGAAATGTCGAATACCGATGTTTATGCCTGCCAGCATCGCAAAGATCGAATATATCAACGCGGGAATAAGGAGAATTAAAGGCTTTAGGTGTCGCAGGCTAATTCTCCAGAGTGCCCAAGCGATCGAGGCTATTGTTACCAACAGAAAAGGAACAGTTGTCTTCAGGGCGAATGCCACAGGAAAGTAGTACCACCAACCGTGCTCACTGTATTTCCCTAGAAGAAACGCGGAGTGGCCAATGTCATTGTGCCGAAAGGTTTCAATCGCGCCCAATAAGAAGTACGGAGGAACGAAAACGGAACCGACTTTCACTAGAGATAGAAGCGTGTTGGAATGAGCTGGTGCGTTTTGGACCAGCGATCGGATGTCAGGAATCGACAAAGGCTGATGAGTAAGGAGATAAGCTGCATTCAGCGCCAGCAGTGACACCACCGTCGCGGTAATGATTTCGAACACGATCTGTCGGCGCCGCACACCAACTGGCCTGTAAAACATCAGTACGCAACCAGCGATTAGAAGGATCGGAAAGACGATCAGCATTGAGTACTTGACAGACAGAGCCAAACCGCACGCGAGCCCAAGAAGTATGGCCCGACCCAGTTTAGGTTTTGAGACATAGATATACAGTGCGAAGAAAAAAACCAGATAAGCAAAAGCTACGTCAATGTCCTTGACCACGCGCCCGTGAGCCAGGATCGTTGGTTCGAGACTAAAAAGCGCGACCGCCAGCACGCTGGCGCGGGCATTAAATAAGAGCCTCGTAAACGCGAAAATCAAAACACCCAGCAATAGCGTTACGATGATTATCGGCACGCGCGTCCAGAAAAAGATGGCCTTGAAATGCTCCTTGTTAGCCGCCCAGAATCGTTCTCCAACGGTGATCGTCTGCTGCAGAGACGGTTGGTTATCGAGATCGTTTATCGATGGCCTCTGCACCGGAAGAAACAGGAGCGGGACGGCGGTGAACATGGCTGCCAGTGGGGGGTGATCATGGTTAATGTGGAAGCTCCCGGTGGTGAGGTAATAGTACCCAGCGGGAATGATCAACGTTTCGTCTATGGTGATGCTTTTGCGCACCACGACCGTGAGGAGGTTGACAGCCATGATCAGCAAAAGTCCCGCAGAAATTAACTGCGGAGCGTGATGCTTCGCGAACCGAACTAGCATCCTCATGATCTTCTTTGCCCGCGTTACAGCAGCGCGACGTTAGTCACAACCCGCTTATTCTTTTTCTCGAAACAAGTAGATTGACCCGCCGAAGACCGCTTCCGGTTTACGGTCACGGTAGCGTGCAAATAGACTTGTTCTTTCGAAGTATCGCCGGCCAATGACGTTTTCATCGCCGGGAATAAGCGAGCCGTTCAGAAAGCTTGCACCTATGGCGACATAACGCGTCTCGGGTGTTTTGTCCGGCGGCAGGGTAACCATGTCGAGATAGTCCACGCCATACCGCCCGAGAGTGCTCCAGCCGGCTGAGAGAGCTGCACGTACTTTGGTCTCGCCCCGCGCCTTGAGATAAGCCGCCAGTGCTCCCACATCGTCCCCCCATTCCACATTGGAATCGGAAAGGTAATACCAGTGCGGATGATGGGACGCGAGTTGATTCATATACGGGATGTAATCGGGGAAAGTGCGAACTGCTTCCCAACTCATCCAGCCAAAAAGAACAATCAACAACACCAACCCAAGCTTCCTGCGGGTGCGCAACACCTGGGCCAGCAGTGCGCCGCCGGCAATGAACAAAAAGGGATAGATCGGAAGAAAATGCCGAATGCCAATATTGATGTGGCTCGTTAGTGAGATGGAAAGATAAATGACCACAGGAACCACAAGCCAGACAAAACGTGCATCGTGTTTTGCAGCCAACCTCCAGACTGCCCAGGCTAGCGCTAAAACGGCGACCACGACGAAGGGAAGCGTTGTCTTCAGCGTGAAGGCGACGGGGAAGTAGTACCACCATCCAAGATCGCTGTATCGGCCCAGCAACGACGTGGCGTGACCGTAGTGGTTGTGCAGCTCGATATTGTAAAGGCCGAAGAGGTAGTAAGTTGGAATAACCTTCGACACCACGCGAATGCTGGTTGTGACGAACCCCAGGAGCGCTGGCGACTTCATCTCTACCCAACGCACGTCCGATGCTTCCAGCGGAGGATGTTGAAAGTAGTAAGCCGCATTAACCAGAAAAAGAATAACTACCGTTATGAGCCCGCTATGAACCAACACTTGCGAGCGTTGCCTTGAATTACGCCAACTCTTGAGAACTCTGGCAAGCAGGTAAATCGCGAGAACCGGAAGAAGCACCACCATGGAAAACTTGGTCAGCAGGGCCACGGCGCAAACAAGTCCAAGCAATAACGCTCGCTTCGTACTGGGACCGTCTGGTTGTACGGTTGCTTCTGAGTAGCAATGGAGGGCGAAGAAAAACAGCAGGTAGACAAATGCTGCCGGCACGTCAGTGTGAACAATACGGCCGTGGGCCAGCACGGTCGGCTCCAGAACATAGAGCCCAACAGAAATGAGCGCCGCTGTTTCACCAAAGAGTTTTCGGGCGAAAACGAAGATCAGGACGCCGAAAGCGAGCGTAATTGGAACCATCATCGCGCGTGGCCAAAACGTGACCGATTGAAAACGCGCGGTGTTTGCTTGCCAAAAACGTTCATGGAACCCCCACGTGCGTTCCATAAAATTCTCGTCTTCAGTTTTTGGCGCTGGAGGTTCATCGGGCTGCACGAGGAGCAGTGGTAGCGCGGCCCACATCTTAACAAGCGGCGGATGTTCGTTGTTGAGTTGGAACTCTCCGGCGACTAGGTGGTAGTATCCGGCCGGAATGTGAACGATTTCATCGTTGGTTATGCTCTTGCGCGAGATCGACGCGAAGAGGTTGGCGGCCATCAACAATAGGAGCGCCGCACACACCAATTCGGCTTTACGTTCGGTGGCCAGTCGCCTGGCATTGGTAAGTGCATGAGCGAAGGCTTGAGCAATTGCGTCTCCAATCGTCGCTCCGGCTTCCTGTTTCTGCTTCAATGCGTCTTCCATTCAGTCTTCACTCAAAAATAACGCCGAGTTGTGCGACGGCAATAGCTGTTTCGCTGCTGCCGCTCGTCTATTTTTTTCCGGCAACGCGCGGCCGGCTCATTATCTCACCTGATGACGGCGTGATTTTTAACGTACCCATGCGGGTAGTCGTAGCCAATCTGATTCACGCCGGCCATCTGCCACTCTGGAACCCGTACATGTTCAGCGGTATGCCGCTGTTCGGTGCGGCGCAGGCCGGAGTGCTGTTTCCGCTGAATTGGTTTTACTTCATCTTCAGTATACCTGTGGCGACAAATCTTATGATGCTCTCCTCCTTTGTGCTCGCCGCGCTCGGCGCCTTTCTCTTTGCGCGAAAAAGCGGATCGAGCATAGCCGGGGCAGTAGTGACGAGCCTCGTATGGCAGTGGAGCGCCTTCATGGTGGCGAAGGTAGGTCAGACAAACGTTGTTCAAACGGCAGCTCTTCTTCCCTGGATACTGTGGGCCATAGATGGATACGGAATAAGCGGGACACGTAAGCGCGGCTTTCTGTTGGCTGTTCTCGTCGCGTTGCAAATATTTGCTGGACACCAACAAACATTCGCCTATTCGTTTTTGCTTGCCGCCAGCTACTCAGTCGTCATGGCACTGACCTCATCTGGCCGCCAGCGCGCGTCCTATTTATGGTCACTCGCCTTGTTGGCAGCCGGAGTTATTCTGGCGGCGGTCCAAATACTGCCGACGATCGAGTTACTGCGCAACAGTCTACGTGCAACCGCCTCCTATGATTTCTTCAGTTCATTCTCAATGCCGCCGCGGTTCGTGCTCACTTTCTTCGCGCCTTTCCTGATGGGCGGTGGCGACGGAGGACTGTTTCGCGCGCCTTATATTGGACCGGCGTTCGTCGGAGAGTACATCGCATACGTGGGAGCGGGTACTATCATGCTGGCGTTAGTTTCACTTCTGCTTAAACCGGATGCGCGAACCAGATTCTGGGCGGTTGTTGCGGTAATTTGTCTGGCTCTTGCAGTCGGGCGGTTTCTTCCTCTCAACCTGTACAAACTGGTTTACTACGTTCCCGTTCTCAATCTCTTTCGAGTTCCAGCGCGTCATCTGATGGAGGTGGAATTCGCCCTTGCCGTGCTTGCCGGCAGAGGGTTGACGGCAATCGTTTCGACCGCCAATCGCGCGAAGGTTTTACGTGCGGTGGGCTTCGCGGCCGGACTGGTTTTTCTGTTGACGTGCCTTACCGTAAGTTGGTGGCGACCATCCGGATTCAAGCTGGGCAGATTAGGACCAGTTACCGTCCTGCGCGCTCCTGAACTCTTCATTCCGATCATGATCGCTGCACTGAGCGGGTTTGCACTCTGGATCTTTGCGCGCAACTGGGAACGTCGTTTCCCGCGCAGCCTATCCTTCCTGCTCGTTATCCTGACACTTGATCTCTGTCTCTGGGGACAAGCTAGCGGATGGCGCCTTTCGCCGACGCGGGCACATCCTCTTTGGAGCGAACCCGAGTCGGTCCGTATGCTGCGCAACCTGGAGCGAGATCAGGGAAACAGGCCTTACAGAATTCTGACGGAGGTTCAGCCCTTCTTCGTCAATACAGGTCGGGACGAAGAGGAAAAATTCAAGCTCGGCGAATTCATGCTGTCTTTACAGCCGGATACTTACGGTATGTACGGCATCGAGAACGCGGCGGGTTACGATGGCTTTGGCTTGAGTCGGTACAGCAGGCTTGCAGGCGACATGAAATTGTGGGGCGAACTGACTGACCCCGAACGCAGTGTGCGCGGTCCAGGGCGGGAGTTTGACATTCTGAACGTACGCTACCTTCTCAAGCAAAGTCTGCATGGCGAAGCGCGCAGATGGGCAGCGGAGAATGCCTCGCTGGCAGCCGTGCCCCGATCCGATAGGGGGCCGGCCATGATAAGTATGGCTGGCGTTTCCTTTGCTAAGGAAGAGCTGGGGGTCCCGTCGCTGGTTAATGGCGAACGGCTGGTATTCTCCGTCGAGCCTGTTGAAGCGAATGGGATCGCGCTTATTACCAGTCTTGCCTGGTCAACGGAGGTGAAAGACGGTGAAGTGGTGGGTCGCATAAGTTTGCGTGGCGACGATGGCAAGAAGTTGGACTTGCAGTTACGTGCTGGAGAGCACACGTCAGAGTGGTCGCATGATCGCCCCGATCTGAAAACCAAAATCCTTCACCGGCGCGCGCCGGTTGCAACAAGTTCCATAGTGAATGATCCGGCCGGGGATTTTGAGAGTCACACGTATGTTGCGAGGATACCTTTCAAGAAAACAATGCGAGTTGTGGGTGGGGAAATCGAGCTCTCAAGGATCAACGGCATGCCAAATCTGTCGCTCGAGGTCAAGCGTGTGTCGTTTCTCAACAATGGCGTTGCCGAACCTCTGCGCGGCGACCGGGTCCAGAAACTTCCAGCGCGAGAAGGGAACGCAGATTCGTCAACGGTAGACGATTCGATGTCCATAGGTGGGGAACGGTGGCGGCTGGCTGCGGAAAACGACTATTTGCAAATCTACAAGAATACACGCTCGCTGCCGCGCGCGTGGCTCGCCAGCACTGAACTCGTGGCTACGGAAGAGCAAGAGCTGAGTGTAATCCGCACCGGCCAGCTTCCCGACGGCCAATTCTGGGAACCTCTTCGGACGGCGCTGGTCCAGGCTCCGACGGGGATTGTTTCAGGCACCGCCACGCCAGGGAGTGCCGAAGTAACGCGATACGAGCCGAATCAATTAGAAGTCAGAACCGAATCCGTTGTGCCAGCGATTCTGGTGTTGAGCGAGAATCACTATCCGGGCTGGCGCGCTTATGTTGATGGGCAGCCGGTTGAAGTTCTTCGGGTAAACTACAACCAGCGCGGCGTGACGCTTCAAGCCGGTAAGCATCTGGTTAGATTCGTTTATCGACCGAGGTCGGTGCTGATCGGTTTGGTGATTTCGTTGTTAGCACTGGCGGCCCTTGTATTGTGGACCTCCGGCGTCGCGACGCGTTTATCGCAGAAGCCTGCGAAGCAGGTGACGGCGTAAAGTCTCGCACCCTAGCCGGGCTGCCCGGCTGGGGACCCCGCCCTGGAGGGCAGCGCAGCGAAACCCAGGCTTTATGCTTTCGCCCACTATCGCGGGCTGGTTGCGTGGTCCTATGCCAGAGAGTTTGAAGATGGGTGAAACAATCAATCCCAACTCGCTACTCGAGCAACCGCGTTTCGTTGACCGGCTTGACGACTGTTTCTTTTATCACGCGATGGAATTGCCGGGTTTCGGGTTGGTGAAAGCGCACTGGGATCTTCGCGGGCGGTTTGATGACTACGTTGGTGATGTGAAGGTTGCGGGCAAGTCAGTCCTGGACGTCGGCGCTGCCACCGGTTTCCTGAGCTTTGAGGCTGAGAAAAGGGGAGCGACGCGCGTTCTCTCGTTTGATATGAGCGACGCGAAACAGCAAAAGTTCCTGCCCTTCAAAGACAAACTTTATTATCGTGACCCTGAGCAATGGGCGAAGAAATATGGCGCGGAAATCGAGCAATGGAAAAATGCGTACTGGCTTTCTCATCGACTCTTGAATTCAAAAGCAGAGGTTTACTACGGCGACATCTATCAGCTGCCCGAAGCGCTCGGCCAATTCGATATTGCGCTTGTCGGTTCAGTACTCGAACACCTCAACGATCAGATTACAGCGCTGGCATCAATCGCTCGTTTGACGAAAGAGACAATTGTCGTGGTCTCGCCGCTGCTCGACACCGATGAACGCATCGCACGCTTCGAAGCTTTAGCCAGTTATCCCAATGCTGACTTCACCTGGTGGACGTATTCACTGGGCATTTATCGTGAGGTCTTCGCGATGCTCGGCTTCAGCATCGCAAAAGTGAGTCACTCGAAGTATTACTACATGTACGGTGACCGCATGGAAGAGCGATCCACGATAGTTGCCAAACGAGACTAACGAGCCCACCGCCTTTGAGGGCCCGACTCAGGCCATCGGATTAAGTAGTAAGGATAACCATCCAAAACTCCGCGCTTCTCCAACACTCCTCCAAGGTTAGAGATTTCAGTTAGCAGTGGTTCGATATTGGGGCGATCTTGAATTAGGTATTGTGGCTCCTGACGTTCGAAGGCGAGCCGATAAGCAGCAGCGCGTGTTGGCGCATCCGACCAACCATATTTGAAGGCTGGCTTGTTGGCGTAATACCAAATCGTGCCGCTCAATCCTTCGCTCCATACCCAGGCTCTCCGTTCGGCCAGTTCTGCAGGTATGCTCAAATCCGGATAGGTTTGCTCAGTGAGGTTAGGATCGACTGCGCTTATCAATGAAGCGCGCTCCAGTGTAACGAGTCCAGGCAGGAGAGCTAACAACAGAAAACCCCAGCGCACGCTACGAGGCCACGCGGAATCGGCGTGGGGAGAATCAGCGTTTGTCGCTGTCTCAATCATGAAAGCAGCAAAGCTGACGAACAGTGCGGTGCCGAAGATTGCTGGGACCGGGTAGTAGGCAATAGGGACAATGTGGGTCAGGAAGAATAGTGTTGGCACCGCCCAGAGTGTTAAAGCTGAAACAACTAAGCGCCGCCTGCTCAAGCCAGGAGTGACAGATTGAGCTTTGGGCATCAAAAGAAAAAGTCCCGCAAGGCCGACGCACAAAATGTACAGCCCCCAATTGTGGCGGCTGCCGGGACCGTTCGCGAAATAGAAGGCCAGATTAGAATTCAGTAAATTGAGGTTCAAACTGGGCGCCGCCGTATCTGCTGAAGCGTAGGTCGGTACGTACCACGCGCCCGTAATGCGTTG
>DATBRN010000199.1:0-16070 GCA_036560225.1 Pyrinomonadaceae bacterium
GAGCCGTCGCTAAACATCAACGGCATAAGCAGCGGTGACGTAGGCGCACTGGCACGCAATATCATCCCTACCACCGCGTCAACTGTTCTGGACCTGCGCTTAGTCAAAAGCATCGACCACCGCCGCCAGGTACAGCGACTCATCGATCATATTAAGAAGCAGGGCTTTTACGTGATTGAGCGAGACCCAACTGACGAAGAGCGCCAACATTACCCGTTGATCGCCAGGGTTACACAACGTCCCGGCGGTTACAACGCCGAGCGTACACGAATGGATCTGCCAATCTCGGTGGCGGTGCTTAGCGCTGTCCAATCAACTTCTGAGCAACCCATCGTCAGGTTACCGACCGCAGGAGGCAGTCTCCCGCTCTCGATCATCACGGACAATCTGACCACGGCCACGATGACTGTCCCGATTGCTAACTATGACAATAACCAACACGCGGAGAACGAGAATCTGCGTTTACAAAACCTCTGGGATGGTCTCGAGACAATGGCAGCAATCATGACGATGAAATGAAGATATTTGGCCTCATACTTCTTCTTCTTACCGGACAAGTCTCGCTTGCCCAGGAGACTCTTAGGATCGACAACGCCTCCCGGGAATACGATGTTTTGATCCGGGTACAAGCTTGCGGTGAAGAAGCACATGAAAAAAATCCAAACACCTGCAACGGGCCGGCGCAGGTCAGTCTGTACAAGAAAGGTGATCGATTACCATTTCAAATTTTGCGCCTGAAGAATATCGAGTTTTACAAAGACACGCTTGCCTATAATCCAGCCCTGAACAAGAACCCACGCCTCCTTTACGAGGAAGAATACGGTGTAGTCTTTGATGATTTTGACTTTGATGGCAAGCAGGATCTGGCGATTTGCAACGGTCGAAACGGCGGTTACGCAGGGCCGTCTTACAACATTTATCTCTTCGACAAGAGTTCGAATCGTTTTGTGGAGAATCGGAGATTGAGCAAGCTTAACGAAGGAGTCTACCTGAGTCTGTTCTTTCCTGACGCTAAAAAAAAGCTTCTTACCACGTTTTCAAAATCTGGCTGTTGTTATCATGAGACTGAGAAATATCGGGTCGTTAGAAAGAAGCCGGTCCTCGTCGAAAAAATAATCGAAGACGCCATGAGCGGGGATGGCAACGTTTTGATAACAACCAAAAAGTTAGTTAACGGGAAGTGGGTTAAGAGAGTAACGAAAGAGAAGATCGACCAACAATAACCTGGAGTTCCCATGTTTCCTACCAACTGTTTCTGGGACGCGAGCGCAGTTCCCTCTGACGGCGTACTGGGAGCGGTATTGCCGAAGACTTACCTTGAACGAGAAGGTCACCGTCGTCGCCACTCCACATCAATACCGCGAGCCGTAGCGACCGGCCCGAAAGACTCAACCTTGGCACGAGAGACTCATGATAGTCGGGCCACTCCACATCAGTACCGGAAGCGGTAGCGACCGGCCGAAGACTCAACCTTGGCACGAAAGACTCATGATAGTCGTGGCCACCCCACATCAGTACCGGAAGCGGTAGCGACCGGCCGAAGATTCAACCTTGGCACGAAAGACTTATGATAGTCGTGGCCACTCCACATCAGTACCGGAAGCGGTAGCGACCCTCGAACACTCAACCTTGGCACGAAAAGATACTTGTGGACTGAACAAGACCTGATTAATGCGATCACTTATGTGGAGTACGATCGGGGTGAGCCCTTGCCGTGAGGCCTTCGCAAATCACGCGGTAGCAAAGGCTCGACCCTTGGGGATTGACAATGACTTGGGGGCTAAGGAAAGTTGAGCCTTTGGCCGGTCGCTACCGCTTCCGGTACTGATGTTGAGTGGTACGACGGACTGTCGCAGGTGGGTACCAGCTTTGCTCGGAAACCGGATAGAATCCTCAGCGCCCCGTCATCAATTACATCACGAGGCGTATGAGTCATGATAAAGGGAAGTGAAAAACGAAAGACCGACCATCCGATCGACAATATCTTTCTTGACCGCTGGTCGCCGCGAGCTATGACAGGCGAATCGCTTTCAGAAGAGGAGTTGATGGTCTTGTTTGAGGCGGCGCGCTGGGCGCCGTCCTCCTATAACAACCAACCGTGGCGGATACTCTATGCTCGCCGCGACAGCGAACATTGGCCCTTGTTCTTCGATCTGCTGATTGAATTGAATCAACGCTGGGCTAAAAACGCAGCGGCTCTCCTTGTCTTCATTTCCCGCACCCATTTTGATTTCAATGGTAAGCCGGCCGTGACCCACTCATTTGATACCGGTGCCGCTTGGGAGAACATTGCGCTCCAAGGTTGGCTAAAAGGTTTGGTAGTGCACGGTATGCAGGGCTTCGACTACGACCGCGCCCGAACCACGCTAAACATTCCCGAAGGATTTCAGGTGGAAGCGATGGCAGCGATCGGCAAGCCGGCTGATCCAGCTACGCTTCCCCGAGATTTGCTGGCAAAGGAAGCCCCAAGCGACCGCCGGAAACTTGACCAAACAATTTGCGAAGGGCAATTTTGCTTTTGAAAGCCGCAATTCATAAGTGTTAAATCAAACAGGGGGACGAATGACAAGGACAATTCGGATTCTATTACAAACCACCATTCCGTTTGCGCCAGACGACTGGCACATCGGCCGGTTCTCTCTTTTGCGAGACGAACTGGCCTCGCTGAAGGACGAATCAGGAAAACCTCTATGCGAGGTGACGACACGCAATCGCGAAACAGATGCAGCCGGTAATGATCTTGTGCTCAGCACACTGGACACTACAGACTTTAACGAGCTGTGGCTGTTTGCGATAGATCAGGGTGATGGTCTGACTGTCGCTGACTGCCAGGGCATAACGCGATTCCGGCAGCGAGGCGGGGGCATCATGGCAACGCGCGATCACCAGGATCTAGGATCTTCCCTGTGCACGCTGGGTGGCATTGGCCGGGCCCACTTTTTTCACTCCCAGCATCTCGAGCCAGATCCCTCGAGGCACGTTCGCGATGATCCATACACAACCTCGATCTCCTGGCCTAACTACCATTCGGGCGCCAATGGCGACTATCAGACCATAACCGCAGTAGTGCCTCACGAACTCCTTCGTAACCCGGCGTCACCGTCCGGTGTAATCGAATATTTTCCGGCCCACCCGCACGAGGGAGCCGTCGGCGTACCAGAAGGCGAGAAGAGCGCGCGCGTGATCGCTGTCGGCCAAAGCAAGGCTACCGGTCGTCCGTTTAATCTTGTGGTCGCTTTCGAGAGTTCAACCGACGACCACGGCAATCAGCTTGGGCGCGGCATCGCAGAATCAAGCTTTCATCACTTTGTAGATTACAACTGGGACACCGAACTGGGCTGTCCGAGTTTTCTGGCCGAACCGCCGGGCGATGGCTATAAACGAAACCCGCAAGCGCTGAGGGACATTAAGACTTATGTTGGCAACTCCGCACGTTGGCTGGCGGATTATCGGGCATAATCTTGCGCCAGCGGCATTTGCCGTTTGACCAATCGGACAGGATTAACAGGTTTTACAAGAGATTTTGCAACGCAGTTTCCAGGGCAGTCTTAGTTAGCCAAGTCGTCGTTTAGAAAAGCGGACTCTTCCGCCGCGCTTGGCGGGCACAAGTGTACTATCTGGACGAGGGCTATAATGTTGGCTACGTTTGGAACCACGTGTTTGCGATTGTATGATTGATGTCGCATGAACCAGGTCCTCAAAGATTCTTATAATCGGCCAATACGCGATTTGCGCGTCTCTCTAACCGACCGCTGCAATTTTCGTTGCTTTTACTGCCTTCCGCACGGCGAGCCGCCCATAGCCCCGAAAGAACAGATGCTCTCGTACGAAGAGATTGAGTACGTTTGCGATATCTTCGTGCAACTCGGCATTCAAAAAATCCGCTTAACTGGCGGTGAGCCAATGATGCGGCGGGACATTGAGACAATCATTGAAAAACTTTCACTGCTGAAACCGAAAGGCCTCCGGGATCTCGCCTTAACGACAAATGGCTACTTCCTGCCCGATCGCGCCGCTGGGTTGAAGGACGCCGGACTGGATCGCATTACGATCAGCCTGGACAGTCTGAAGCGCGACATCTTCAAACAAATGACCGGCGTCGATGTGCTCGATCGCGTGCTGGCGGGAATCGCGGCGGCGAAACAGGCTGGACTGGAGCCGATAAAAATCAACGCCGTCATCGTGCGCGGTCATAACGAAGGAGAAGTCGCCGACTTTGCCGCCTTTGCCCGAGAATATGACGTGAAGATGCGCTTTATCGAGTTCATGCCTTTGGATTCAGGCCATGACTGGTCGCGCGCTGATGTGGTTTCCGGCCGCGAGATTCGCGAGCGCATTAACGAGAGGTTTCCGCTAATTCCGATTGACTTCGATCGCGGTTCGGAGACTTCTTCGCGTTACCGTTTTGCTGACGGCGCTCCCGGTGAAATCGGCATCATTGCGCCCGTCACGGAACCTTTCTGCGGCGCCTGCTCGCGTATAAGACTCACTGCCGACGGCCAGATTCGTACCTGCCTGTTCTCGACTGTCGAACACTCACTGCGTGACGTGGTCCGCCTCGGTGCGACACGATCTGAGATAATTGCCTTTATTGAAAGCGTCGTGATGAAGAAAGAGCCGCGCCACTACATCAACGAACCCCAGTTCATCGCCCCCTCGCGCTCAATGAGCTTTATCGGCGGTTGAATCAAATATCCTGTTTTTGAAATTCGAAATACCAAGTTTCGGAGTTGTAAATGAAAACCCTGATCCTCCCATTCTTTGTCGCCCTCTGTTTGTAAGGAGTCATGGGAAAAGTAGCTCTGTTTTTTTTGCTTCTGCTTCTCGTGATACCGCCAGCCGCCCTGCCTCAGGTGCAGCGGCCCGTTACGGCCGATGACTATTTCAATCGTGGTCATACAAAGCAACTGAAAAAGGATTTTGAGGGCGCCATCGCTGATTACACGAAGGCTATTGAACTAGATCCGAAAGCGACGTTGGCCTTTCATAATCGTGGCCTTGCTCGCCATCATCAGGGAGACTTTGAGGGTGCCATAGCCGATGAAACCGAAGCAATTGCGCTCAGTCCCAATTTTGCCGACGCCTACTACGAGCGTGGAACGATCCGCATCATCAAAGGCGACTTGGCTGGAGGCGCTGCCGATCACAAGAAGGCAGTCGCGCTGAATCCCGATCTTGCTCACGCGTTCGGGCGGAGGCCGAGAAGTGTTCAAGACTTCAATAACCGGGGAGTAGATCGCTTCGCCAGGAATGATCTGAATGGAGCTATCGCTGATTTTACGAAGGCAATTGCGCTCGACCCTACCGACGCCGCGATTTACAACAATCGAGGAACGGTTCGCTCATACAAAGGCGATTTGGATGGGGCTATCGCTGATTACAATAGAGCGATAGCATTGAATCCAAATCATCCCTCAGCTCTCTATAATCTGGGAAACGCTCATCACGAAAAGGGAAATCTGGATATTGCTATTGCTTATCTCAGCAGGGTCATTGCCTTGAACCCTCGTAATGCAAAGGCTTTTAATGCACGCGGGACTATTCTTTATGACAAAGAGGATTTTGCTGGAGCCATCGTTGATTTTTCCAGGGCCATTGAACTCGATCCAGACTATGCCGATGCTTTCAGGAATCGAGGGTATGCACGTTATTACAAAAACGACCTCGATAGCGCTCTCGCTGATCACACTCAAGCCGTCTCGCTGAAGCCAGATGATGATGGTGCCTACTACGGTCGCGGCAATGTTCGCCGTGACAAGGGCGATTTAGATGGAGCAATCGATGACTACAGTAAGGCTCTGCAACTGAATCCAAAGTATGCCGAAGCGTATGGCGACAGAGGGCTAACGAAATTGCTGCAGGGAAAGGAGCAGGAAGCCGACCAGGATTTGAAAAAGGCGCTTACTCTGGATCCTAAATTGAAGCCTGCTATTGACCAGAGGATTTCCCAAATCAAAAAACAGCGCCAGTCACCCAACTGAACGTCTCCCTTCTCGAACCTCTTAACCGTATAGCTGCCGAACTTACTGAGAGGCTTGCATCGCTTTGATATCATCCAACAACACGCGCTCGTGGCCTTCAGGATTCACCTTGAGATAGATCTTTCTGAGTCTGCCCTCCGGATCGATCACGAAGGAAGTGCGGTCCCAATACATCGTGCCTTTGTATTCGCTCTGGCCCACGCCGGCCGCTGACAGTAATTGGTGATTCGGATCCGCCAGTAGGTCGATCGTGAAAGAGAACTTGTTGCAGAAGTCTTTATGCGAGGCTACGTCGTCGGCGCTGACGCCCACTACGGTGATATTAGCCTTGTCAAATTCGCTCTTCGAAGCGGTGAAGGATTTTCCCTGAATAGTGCAACCTGGCGTGTCGTCTTTCGGGTAAACGTAAACGACGAGCCACTTACCGCGGAAATCATCCAGCTTGACAGTCTTGCCGTCCTGGTTCTGCAAACTAAAATCCGGAAACCGTTTTCCTACTTCTGCTGACATGTCCTGGTTCCTCCTGCAAACAGCGATGCGTATATTTACTTGCGGGGCGGATTTTAGCAGAGCGGTCCGTTAAAGGTCACGACGACCGGCAAAGCACGGCTGCACCGATTGTAGGGCGGCACTCCGTGTGCCGCCCCTTCGTTGATCACCGCAATGCTTCGACAGAGAGTGGAATTGCGAAGAGGGGCGGCCACGGAGTGCCGCCCCTACACCCGAACACGCTTCGCGTGGGTGATTTGACGAGGGATGTAGTAAACTGATTCCAATAAAGTTTTCGGGGGAGCCGCAGATTTCAAAGATACGGCTGAGAGTCACAGTCAAGTGAGACCCCTTGAACCTGATACGGTTAGCACCGTCGAAGGGAGAAACAGTTATCCAATGACCGTTCTACCTTTTCACGGGTGGAGCGGTTTTTTTGAGTGCTGAACTTTAGTCTTTGTACTTCGGTCTTTGATTCCGAATTCAACGATGTGTTCGCATGATCAGTAAGGAGTTTTTATGAGCGCCGCAATCAAACCAGCCGAGAACGAAACTACACCAGTCAATGACGACAGGCCACTGCCAAACTCGCGTCGCATCTACATCGACGGCGAACAATCGGGCGTGCGCGTTCCGTTTCGCGAGATCTCACAGAATCCGACCCGTAGTTTTACTAACACCCTGGAAGAGAATCCTCCAGTGCGGGTTTACGATACGAGCGGACCGTGGGGTGATCCGTCTATCCGTTGCGACGTGCGTGAGGGACTGCCGTCGCTGCGTCGCCATTGGATTCTCTCGCGCGGTGACGTCGAGGAATACGAAGGTCGCGAGTTGAAGCCCATTGATGACGGCTATTTGACCTTTGACGCAGCCAACCAGGCCCGCCAGAAAGAGAAAGGTCGCCTCGAAGATTTTCCAATGCTTAACCGCAAGCCGCTGCGGGCCATACCCGGCCGTTGTGTGACGCAGCTGCACTACGCACGGCGCGGGATCGTCACTCCCGAGATGGAGTTCATCGCTATCAGGGAAAACCTCGGCTGCAGCCTGGATCAAGAAACCCAGGGGCGTCCAAACCGCAACAGCGCTGAAGAACTCCCACGCGATTCATTGCTCCACCAACACCGCGGCCAATCATTCGGCGCCGCGATTCCCGAGTACGTTACGCCCGAGTTCGTACGCGACGAAGTGGCCCGTGGCCGCGCGATCATCCCCGCAAACATCAATCACCCCGAAAGCGAGCCGATGATCATTGGCCGCAACTTCCTCGTGAAGATCAATGCCAACATCGGCAACTCTGCTGTGTTGTCTTCGATCGACGATGAAGTTGAAAAGATGCGTTGGTCGATTAAGTGTGGTTCGGACACGGTGATGGATTTATCTACGGGCAAGAATATTCATGCCACGCGCGAATGGATCATTCGCAATTCGCCTGTGCCCATCGGTACGGTGCCGATTTACCAGGCACTGGAAAAGGTGGGCGGTAAAGCTGAGGAGCTGACTTGGGAGTTATTCCGCGACACTCTGATCGAACAGGCGGAGCAGGGCGTTGACTATTTCACCATCCATGCCGGCGTGCGCTTGCCTTATATCCCTCTCACCGCTCGTCGAACGACCGGGATCGTGAGTCGGGGCGGCTCGATCATGGCCAAGTGGTGTCTTGCGCATCACCAGGAGAGTTTTCTGTACACACGTTTCCGCGAAATCTGCGAGATCATGGCTGCCTACGACGTTTCGTTCTCGCTTGGCGATGGCTTACGTCCCGGCTCGATTGCCGACGCGAACGATGAAGCGCAGTTTGCCGAACTCGAAACTCTCGGCGACTTGACGAAAATCGCGTGGGAGCTTGACTGCCAGGTGATGATCGAAGGTCCGGGTCATGTGCCCATGCACTTGATCAAGGAGAACATGGACAAGCAACTCAAGACCTGTCAGGAAGCTCCGTTCTACACGCTTGGACCACTAACGACCGACATTGCACCGGGATACGATCACATTACGTCGGCAATCGGCGCGGCGATGATCGGCTGGTACGGTACAGCGATGCTTTGCTACGTTACACCCAAAGAACATCTGGGACTGCCCAACAAGAAAGACGTGAAAGACGGGGTCATTGCTTACAAGATCGCTGCTCACGCCGCCGACCTCGCTAAGGGTCATCCCGGAGCCCAATACAGAGATAACGCGTTGTCCAAGGCCCGTTTCGAATTTCGTTGGGAAGATCAGTTCAACCTTTCGCTCGATCCCGCGGTTGCGCGCGAGTATCACGATGAAACGCTGCCGCAGGAAGGCGCGAAGCTCGCACACTTTTGTTCCATGTGTGGTCCACATTTCTGCTCAATGAAGATCACTCAGGATGTCCGCGAGTACGCCGCGCAAAAACAGATTGACGAACAGGCGGCACTGGATATTGGCATGAAAGAGAAAGCTCAGGAGTTCATCGCCACCGGCGCGGAAATCTATCAAAGCATAGTTCGACCGGACTAACAGGATAACCAAGAAGGCGGCCGCTCAGCCTGTAACTTATAAATCCTGTCTGCCGTTATTTCCTTCAATATCGATATGAACAACAAGACTGAGTCGCAAGGTACCGTGACCATGAAGTGTCCGGTCTGCAAGACGCCTAAACTACTGCCGACGGAAAAGGAAGGTCTTACGCTTTTCAATTGCTCTAAATGTCGCGGGAATTGGCTGCGAGGCGTGGAGTATTGGAAGTGGCTGGAGCGGCACGGGCCCAACCTCCCGGAAAAACGGAATCGGAACGGCGAGTTGTCACTTGCCGAACCCGGTCTTCATATCGACTGTCCTGAGTGTCGCTTCCGGATGGCCAAGTATTTAGTCGGACATGGCTTCAGTTTTACGATTGATCATTGTCACGGTTGCAAAGGCGTCTGGCTCGACAGGAATGAGTGGGAGGCTTTGAGGGAACACAACCTTCATGACGACTTGAATTCGATGTTCACTGCTTTCTGGCAGGACGAAGCGCAAAAAGAGGCGAGAAAGAGACGCCTTGAGCAAATCTACATTTCGAGGTTCGGCGCAGATGATTATGCCGAGATCGAACGAATACGCACCTGGCTCGCAACGCGCGGCAACAAGCAGGAGTTGATTGCTTTCCTGACCGACAAAGATCCTTTCGACGTTTAGGAATTGGACAGGATTAACATCTTGTTCATCCTGTCAGCGGTCGTTTACCCTCGCATTGGCGGCAACATGAAAATAGTGAAACTGGAAATCTTCTCTGATTACGTTTGACCGTTTTGCTGGCTGGCGGAGCCAGCCGTTCATGAACTGGTAAAGTCGGACCCGGATGTGGAAGTTGTCTGGCGTGCGTTCGAGTTGCGACCTGAACCTGTGCCAACGCTCGATCCGAACGGTGACTACCTGCAGCGCGCATGGAGCACTTCGGTTTATCCGCTGGCTGAGAGCTTGGGAGTCACAATGAAACTGCCGCCGGTGCAACCGCGGACGCGGCGAGCGCATGAGGCGGCGTATTGGGCACGTTCGCAGGGACGATTCAATGATTACCACGCCCAAATCTTTCGCGCTTTTTTCGAGAGAGGCGAAGACATAAGCGAAGTGGATGTCCTCACATCGCTCGCAAGGAAATCAGAACTGGACGGCGATGCATTGCGGGAAGCGCTCAAGACTCATGAGTTTGAAAAAAGCGTGCTGGATGACGAGCAAGCTGCGGCGAGGTTGGGCGTGACCGGCGTTCCGGCGTTCCTCGCAAATCGAAGAGCAACGCTGGGAGGAGTTAGACCTGTAGAACACCTCAAGCAGTTGGTTGAGAAGGTGCGGAGGCTCCAGCCCGCGATAGCGGGCGACAGCATAAAGCCTGGGGTGGAACGAAGCGAAACCCCAGGAACCGGCGATTTAAAATAACAATAGCCCGCGTAGTGGGTGACAGAGCTTGATTCGCTGCGGCTGTCTCGCATCCACGGGCTAAAGCTTTTTTGGGATTTTTTACCTTGGGTTCCCCCTCGCTCCACCCCAGGGCGGGGTCCCCAGCCGGGCAGCCCGGCTGGGGTGCGAGACTCTATACTGCCGCCTGCTCGCAGACTAAGACCTGTTAAGGGCCAGACTGTCGACTTATTATGCAAGCAGCTTAAAGGAGGTTGAAGTTAAATGCGCGTTGTATCGGTGGTTTTATTGTTCTTGCTGCTGGCGTTTGGCACAAACGCGCAGACGGCTCCGGATGCGAACGAGCTGACTCGGCTGCTGAATGAGTTTCTAGCCGGAGCGTCGCGCAATGATCCGAGTGTGCACGAACGCTTTTGGGCCGATGACGTGATTTACACCGGCTCTGGCGGGCGACGGCGTGGCAAGTCAGACATCATGCACGACGTGCGCTCTTCGCCCGCGCCCAAGCCCGATGACCCAACCACGATTTTCACAGCCGAAGACGTTCGCATCCAGCAATACGGAAGCACCGCGATCGTGGCGTTTCGTTTAGTCGGAACAACTTCGAAGAACGGCAAGACCGAAGTTATGAACTATCTCAACAGCGGTACGTTTGTGAAACGCAACGGCAAGTGGCAGGTCGTGAACTGGCAATCTACGAGAATGCCGCGCGAAGAAGGAGACGCCAAGAAAGAACTCACGGCAGAAGAGGCGGCCCAGCCGTCAGTTGCACTTCCTCCGGAGTTGCGTCGCGTTCTAACAGACTATGAAGCGGGTTGGACGGCAGGCGATGCGGCGGCGCTGGCAAACCTGTTCGCGGAAGATGGCTTTGTACTCCCTGCGGGTCGAGGGCCAGTGAAAGGGAGGGCGGCAATTCAGAAGCTCTACACTCACCCGGGCGCACCGTTGTCCCTTCGTGCTATCACCTACGCAAGCCACGGCGATGTCGCCTACATCATTGGTGGTTACAGTGCGCAACCAGGCAAGCCCGATGATGGCAAGTTCACGCTAACGTTGCGCAAAAGCGAAGCCGGGCGGTGGCTGATCGTTTCGGATATGGATAACTCAAACCGCCGCCAGCAGTGACAGTTCAGAGTACTACGGTTCAGAGTACAACCTTTAGGTTACGTGGTCACCAACGACGCAAGCGTGGTAATAACCACACGGACGTGGGAACAACGACAGCAAGCTAAAGCTTGGACTCTAAACATAAAGCTTGGACTCTAAACCTACCAAAGGACAACTAAGTGAAAACAAGAAAACCGCCTACCACCCTGCTCGCCCTGAGCGTTCAAACAAAAACAAAAACCGTTCGGAAGATTGCTCTTGTTTTTGTCTTGGTAGCTTTATCTTCCACAGTCAGTTACGCACAGAAAATCTCAGCCGAAGAACAAAAGCTCGTCGAATACGTCGACGCGCACATGAACGAGGCCAACGCCATGTTGGAGAAGACAGTCAACATTGAAAGTCCTACTGAAAATCTCGCGGGCGTCAAACAGGTGGGTGCGGTTTTCAAAGAGGGTTTGGAATCGCTCGGTTTCACGACCAGGTGGATCAACATGCCGCCAGAGATGAAACGCGCTGGACATCTGTTGGCGGAAAAGAGTGGGAGCAAGGGCAAGCGGGTCCTGTTGCTCGGTCACCTCGATACGGTGCTAAGTGGCGAGAAATTCCGGCGCGAGGGTAATCGGGCTTACGGCACCGGTTCGTCAGACATGAAGGCAGGCGACGTGGTTTTGTTTTTTGCATTGAAAGCGCTTCACGACACAGGCGCGCTAAAGGACGCGAGCATCATCGTAATGCTCACCGGTGATGAGGAAGATTCAGGAGACCCGGTGGAGGTGAGTCGCGGCGATATGATTGCGGCCGCCAAACGCAGCGATCTCGCGCTGAGTTTTGAAAATGGTGGAAGCAACATCGCGACGGTTGCCAGGCGCGGCAGTAGCGATTGGCTGCTTGAGGTTACGGCCAAGACCGGCCACTCCTCACAAATTTTCAAACAGAGCATGGGCAACGGCGCCATCTTTGAAACCGCGCGCATTCTAAATCAGTTCTACGAAACTCTCCGCGGTGAACAGTATCTGACTTTCAACCCGTCGGTGATCTCGGGCGGAACGGAAGTGGAAGTAAACGACCAAAACCTGACAACCCGAGGGAAAACAAATGTAGTTCCAGCAAAGGTGATCGTTCGCGGAGATTTGCGTTTCATAACCGCGGAACAGAAGGAAGCAGCTCGTGCAAAGATGCGGGAAATTGTCGCAAAAAGCTTGCCGGGCACTTCGGCGAAAATCACTTTTTACGATGGCATTCCTTCCATGCCTCCAACCGAGGGCAATTTTCAGTTACTGAAGCAGCTCGACGCCGTTAGCCAGGATTTGGGTTTTGAAAAGATTGAAGCGCTGGGCCCAGGCGAAAGAGGCGCCGGTGACGTTGCTTATGTCACACATTTGATTCCGGGTCTTGACGGTTTGGGCGCAACCGGCGGAGGCGCACATGCCCGTGGTGAATATGCCGAACTGGATACTCTACCGAGACAGATCAAGCGCGCCGCAGTCTTGATTTATCGACTGACACGATGATTTTCACATCCCGAGCACGGGCAGGCTTTCAGGGCACGTAACTGTTGCCTGACTTGTAGGAATGAAAGGTGCGCGGGATGCCATCGTCGTCGCTTACGTCGCTGAACTTGATCGCCAGGCTGTTACCACTACTGTCCTCTACAACAAAATGAATGTGGCCGGTTAAGCTCTTTCCAACGCTCCCCACCTTTGCTATCACGTCTCCTTGATTGACATGGCCTGAGCGTTTCACGATGCTGCCCGTTTCAATGTGCAGATAACGTCCGAACGTCTTGTCGGTACCGTCATGTTGGATCGTGATGAAATTGTTTGGCTTGTCAGAACCCATTTCGGTTAAGTTGTCTCTGGTCTTATTGGGGTCAGTTACGATTGTTCCGCTACGGGCCGCGAGCACTGGACTGCCGCAAGGGCGTCGGAAGTCCCAGGCATACTGCTGGACGCCGCTATGATTGCTTCCGGAGTTGTTTCCCTGAATCACCCAACTCCTTTCGCCACCTGGGACGGGTAGTTTGTAGACCGGAGCCGGACCAACACCCTTCCACTTGTAATCCTCTACGTTGATATTACCCCTTAGAATCAAAAACGGGATGAGCCAGGCAAGTCCCCAAATTGTTACGACGAGTGCTGGGACAAAAATCTTTGTAAACAGTTTGTGAGACCTCGACTCGTCAGTTCCCGCGATCCATGGCAACAAAAAGTACATTAGAAAGCCAAGGACCGCAGAGATCAGACCCACCCAATGATATAAGTTCGGAAGCCAAAAGCACCCGCAGCCCACGAACGCCAGGAAAGCAAGGCCTAAGCCAGTTACCACGGAATGGATCGCAATTATGAGGAAGAGCCTGCTGGCCCAGGTCAACATTCTATCAAAATCGCCACCATTGTTGACGGCAATAGGAAACGCCAACATAGCCGCGCGAATCAGCAAGCCAGTTAATACACCCCAGGTAACAATCACTATTACAGCACTGACGATCTGGTAACCACTTCCCCAAAATCCGGCGATTGATGGAAAGATGAGAATGGCTCCTAGAAGTAGGAAAGCCATGAACGCGCCGAAGATGATACGAGCGGCGGTATCCATGATGAGTCTCCCTTCGCTGAACGCAGTCAGAAGTCGAGCATGAAAGTCCGTTGGCGGAGCTGATTAAGCGAATTCCGCTCAGAGCCCGCCGCTGGTGCGTGGTGTGGACCCAGGATTGATGAGTGGACCAACCGAGCGGAAATCGTATAGCCGACACCTTCAGGCGTCAATAGTTTCCGAGTTCAGAAATGCCATCCGCAGTAAGCCGCCGCCACTAATGTCCGACGGAGTTTTGGAGGTTCTGAACCGGCCTTTCGGCACGTAGCGTAAAGATGAAGGAAGATGAAGAAGGAAAGTGTTGCTTGTTACAGAACCGGGAGCGGTAGCGACCGGATCTCATACTCAACCTGCGAAGGCTCAGTTAATTTAGAACCGCGAGCGATAGCGCCGTCACTGCTGTTTCTTGAGTTTCCGATACTTCTTAACAACCAGATCCCGTCGCACGGGACTGAGATGACGAATAAACAAGATTCCGTCGCAGTGATCAGTCTCATGCTGGAAGCAACGGGCAGCGAGCCCGCTGGCTTCCATTTCAAAAGTTTTACCATTGGCGTCCTGCGCTCCCAGCACGGCTCTGTTGGGTCGTTTAAGCTCTGCACGGACCTTACCCACAGACAGGCAGCCCTCTTCGCCGCCTTGTTCACCATCGGCTGAAATGATTTCAGGATTGGCAGCGACCAGCTTAATGCCTTCACAATCCATGACAAACAGACGCAGTGACAAACCGATCTGCGGTGCAGCCAAGCCGACACCACCCGCGTCGTACATGGTCTCGAACATGTCCTGGACCAGCGTTTCCAACTCGCCGTCATAACTCACCACCGGCTCACCAGGCGACAAAAGCACGGATGCCGGGTATTCAACTATCGGCCTTAATCCCATGGATTGATTCTAAGCTTGTAGCGACGCTGTATCGAAACGTTAGCCCGCTCTCCAAATGCCCACAGAGGGAGCACAGCCTGCACTGTACATCAGTAAGTCACAATGCAGACAAAGTGTATATTTTCCCTCTCGCTCGTCCAACAATCAAAACGGAGCAATTCGCCGGCAACAAATGATGCAGACGACTCTTAACAGTCGAAACTGACTCCCAACCTGCGGAGCAGGCGATAGAGTAAAGTCAGGGGTGGAGCGTAGCGGAACGGTTAATGTCGCAAGGAAAACGCCAGTCCGCGGAGTGGGCGAAAGCGTGACGCGCTATGAGGCGTCGCCTGTTCGCAGGCTATGTTGAGTTTCCTCGCCGCACGACTCTTTCTGCAAAACCATTCTTGTTTTAAGTGTCACGGTCCGGTTGCGAGCGATGGGAACTGTTCTTGCCTGTGTTTTATAATCGCAATCCATGGAATTCAAAGATCCTCGAGCGACAAGCGGGCTTCCAGCGATCGACCCCGAACAGACAGGTGAGGTGGCGAGAAGCGGAGAGATCAACGCCCACATTGAAGGGGATCCTGACAGAAAGTTCTTGATTCTAGTGGTTGACGACTCTGCCGATAACGTAGCAATGCTGAGTTTGAATCTTCAGCAAGAGGGTTACAGGGTTGTGACCGCAACTAACGGTGAGGAAGCGGTAAGTGTTGCATCCTACACGATGCCCAATTTGATCCTAATGGATATCAGTATGCCAAGGTTGGACGGATTGGGAGCCACACGGAGGATTCGCGAGAATCTTGCCCTGAGAAATATCCCGGTAATCGCCGTTACCGCTTTCGGCACCGAAGGTTTCCAGCGTGCCGCCTACGATGTGGGCGTTTCGGGTTACTTGACCAAACCCATCGATTTTGCCCGCATGCATCAGCTGATCGCGCGACTCCTCGCTCCCGGCGGTTCTGGTAACCTGACCGGCCTGTGAATCAAATGCTGCAGGTCTTGATTGTCGTTGCACTCTACCAGTACCGTAAGCGGTAACTCTACATCAGTACCGGAAGCGGTAGCGACCGGCCGAAGGCTCAATCTTGGTTACCAGCAGTCGGATCAAAGCAGGGTTTTACCATTGGAGGGTCCCATACTCGCCTTGAGTCTTCGGCCGGTCGCTACCGC